>JAFGBN010000054.1 GCA_016933195.1 Dehalococcoidia bacterium
GCGAATTAGGACAGGAAGTATGGATAACTCGCAATGATAAGGTGACTCTGGATGAGATTGAGATGAAGTCTCCCCATCGTATCGTTATTTCCCCCGGTCCGGGTATTCCGGAGCAAGCTGGTATCTGCAATGAGGTCATTCGCCACTTTGGAAATCGCATCCCTATTCTAGGAGTCTGCCTCGGGCACCAGTGCATTGGGTACAGCTATGGGGCTAGGGTTGACCGCGCTGGCGAGCTTAAGCATGGCAAATCATCGCTCATTCATCATGATGGCAGGGGCCTTTTTGAGGGATTGCCAAATCCTTTCCCCGCTATCCGCTACCACTCCCTGGCGGTGATGCCCGATGACCTGCCTGGTTGCCTTGAGGTTACTGCCTGGACGTCAAACGGCATGATTATGGGACTGCGCCACCGTCAGTTTCCCGTGGAGGGCGTTCAGTTCCATCCTGAATCAATCATGACCAAGGTGGGTAAAGACTTACTCAAGAATTTTCTAGACCGAGGTGGAATCAATGATTCTTGAAGCTATTGAGACTATCACTTGCGGTCGCTCGCTCAGCTTTGAAGAGGCTGCTGAGATAATGGAGGAGATAATGAGCGGTGAGGCAACGCCAGCCCAGATTGCCGCTTTTATCACCGCTCTTCGCATTAAAGGCGAGACAGTGGATGAGATTGCCGGTCTAGCGGGTGTTATGCGGGCTAAGGCAATTCGCGTCTCAGCTACCCCACCGATGATTGACACCTGTGGCACTGGTGGTGACAGTTCCTCTAGCTTCAATATCTCCACAGCAGCCGCTTTCATTGCCGCTGGAGCTGGACTCAAGGTAGCCAAGCACGGCAACCGGGCAATGTCCAGTCACTGCGGCAGCGCTGATGTTCTTGAGGCACTGGGGGTGAAAATCGACCTCGGGGCTGAGGCAGTAACTCAATGCCTGGAGACTGTAGGTATTGGTTTTATGTTCGCTCCTACCTTCCACCCAGCGATGAAGTATGCCGCCACCCCCCGACGCGAAATAGGAATTCGTACTGTGTTTAACATTCTCGGCCCCCTCACTAATCCAGCTCATGCCACATTGCAGGTCATCGGTGTTCCTTCCGAGGAACTGGGCGAGAAGATTGCCTCTGTCCTCCACCGCTTGGGCACAAACCATTCCCTGGTAGTACACGGCACAAATGGCATGGACGAGATTTCAATCAGTGGGAAGTCGCTTATATGGGATGTCAATCAACATAGGGTATTGCCCCCTTACGAAGTTTCCCCTGAATATTTTGGGTTTGAGAAAGCAAGCACAGCAGAGATTAGGGGAGGGCCAGCCAAGCAAAATGCAGAGATACTGCGCAGTATACTGAGTGGAGAGGCGGGAGCCAGACGGAATATAGTTGTTATGAATGCTGCAGCAGCACTGGTTGCTGGCAACCAAACATCAGACCTTAAGAAAGGTGTCCGCATTGCCGAGGAAGTAATCGATAGCGGAAGAGCTCAGGCCAAACTTGACGAGTTAATCAAGTTCAGCCAGAGCCTGAATAATAAGATTGCTTTACTTCGCCCGCAATGAAATTTCAAAAGATGCTGGATAAGATTATCAATCTTAAAAAAGAAGAGCTTGAGCGAAGGAAAAAGACCCTACCTTTAAGTCTTCTGAAGGAGCGTATTGCTCAGCAAGAGCCGCCGCTTGATTTCGCTCTGGCCCTCAAGGGTAACCATATTCGACTGATTGCCGAAATAAAGCAGGCATCCCCATCAAGGGGGATATTCAGGCTTGCGTTTAACCCTACCGAGTTAGCCCAGACTTATGCCGAAGGTGGTGCTGCCGCTATTTCAGTGCTAACCGAGGCAGACTATTTCCAGGGCAGCATTGACCATCTATCAGCAATTAGAAAAGTGGTCAAGCTTCCACTGTTGAGAAAAGACTTCATCTTTGACCCCTACCAGGTATATGAATCCCGCGCTCACGGTGCCGACGCCTTGCTACTGATAGTAGCTATTTTAAGTCAAGAACAACTTAAGGAATTCCTTATGCTGAGCCACAGCTTAGGTTTAAAGTGTCTAGTTGAAGTTCACAACGAAGGCGAGGTAGGAAGAGCACTCCTTAGTGAAGCTGAAATCATCGGGATTAACAATCGAGCCCTTAACACCTTTAATGTTGACATCAATGTATCTCGCCGACTGCGTCCCCTAATACCACGGCAGCGAATCGCGGTTGCTGAAAGCGGCATCAGGAACCAAAGTGATGTGGAAAAGCTAAGGGAATGGGGGATTAACGCCATGCTTGTAGGCGAGGCACTAGTTACTGCCAATGATGTTTCGACCAAGATGAAAGAGTTGTTATCATGACCCGCGTAAAAATCTGTGGGATTAGAAAGAAGGCTCACGCTGTAGCAGCTACTGAAGCTGGCGCTGATTTTATCGGATTGGTCTTCGCTCCCAGCAAAAGACAGGTGACTCCCGCCGAGGCAATTGAGATAGCTAATGCAGTAAAGAAAAGAGGTGATACCACACGCCTCTCGCCAGATAAAGGGATGGGGTGGGAAGGCCACCCTTCATCACCACAAGTAGTCGGCGTCTTTGTCAATGCACCACCTTCGGAGGTAAATGAGATTGCCAATCTCTGCGCCTTAGATTGGGTTCAGCTAAGCGGAGACGAATCTTGGGAATATTGCCTTGAGATTGTCAAGCCGATTATCAAGGCAATTCGGATAGGTCAACAGTCCGTCGAAGAGATAAATGCTGAACTGGCTGATGGAAGCAAATTACTCCGGACGCATTTGAGGGCTATGCCCTCAAATGGAGAAGAGGAAAGAGCAAATGCCTCAAGTATCTTGTGGCAAAGCCGCACGAGATTCATCACCCTCCTCGATTCCCGGGTCGAGGGCAAATATGGCGGAACAGGACTGACTTTCAACTGGAACTTAGCCCGGCAGGTAGCTAAGAGATTTCCAGTTATTGTCGCTGGAGGCCTTAACCCATGGAATGTAGCTCAGGCAATAGAATTAGCAGCACCCTGGGGTGTAGATGTCTCCTCTGGAATAGAGGAGGAAGGAGTTAAAGATACGGCGAAGATTAGAGCATTTATTGAAGCAGTAAGGAGGGTCGATGCAAGTAAAGGATAAACAATTACCCAATCCCCAAGGCTATTTCGAGCAGTTCGGTGGCAAGTTCGTGCCTGAAACGCTCATGCCAGCTTTGGGCGAACTAGAGACAGCTTATAGAGAAGCAAAGCAAGACCCCTCCTTCTGGACTAAATTTGATTCTTTATCCCACGACTATTCAGGAAGACCAACTCCACTTTACTTTGCTGAAAGGCTCACCAAGCATTGCAAAGGCGCTCAAATCTTTTTAAAAAGGGAGGACTTGGTTCATACTGGAGCACACAAAATAAACAACGCACTTGGGCAAGGCCTTCTCGCCAAGAAGATGAAAAAACAAAGGATTATTGCTGAGACTGGAGCCGGACAACACGGGGTAGCTGCGGCTACTGTATGTGCCAAGCTAGGTCTGGATTGTGTAGTCTATATGGGCGAGGAAGATATGCAGCGCCAGTCGCTTAATGTTTTCCGTATGAAGCTGCTAGGTGCAGAGGTACGCCCTGTTTCCTCAGGTACCAGAACTCTAAAAGATGCCATCAACGAGGCTATAAGAGACTGGGTAACCAACGTGAAAAGCACCCATTACCTTCTTGGCTCAGCGGTGGGTCCTCACCCTTACCCGGTAATGGTACGTGATTTTCAATCAATCATAGGCAAAGAAACCAGACAGCAGATTCTAGCCAAATGCGGTCGCTTGCCTGACTATATAATCGCCTGTGTGGGTGGTGGAAGCAACGCCATAGGGATTTTTCACCCCTTTGTGAATGACAAAGATGTCAAGTTTATCGGAGTAGAAGCGGCAGGAAGAGGAATTGAGACAGGGGAACATGCTGCCTCTTTGGTTGCAGGTACAGTGGGAGTGCTACACGGGACAAAATCCTATGTCCTCCAAGATAATGCCGGCCAGATTCTAGGGACTCACAGTATATCCGCTGGGCTGGACTACCCCGGCGTAGGGCCAGAGCACAGTTATTATAAGAGCATCGGGCGTGCCACCTATGTAGCAATAAACGATAAGGATACACTGGAAGCTTTCCAGCTTCTATGCCAGACTGAGGGTATTATCCCAGCACTGGAACCAGCCCACGCTATAGCCTACGCCAGCAAAATGGCAGGTTCCCTGAATAAGAAACAAATCATTGTAGTCAACTTGAGCGGACATGGCGACAAGGACATGGATATCGTGGTTAAAGCCTTAGGGGTGAAACTATGAGCCGCATTAGTTCTATTTTTACTAAAGCAACTCGCACTGCCCTCATTCCTTACATCACAGTAGGTTACCCTAGTATTGAAACAACTTTCAAAGTAGTCCCCCTCCTCGCCAGCAGTGGATGCGACATCTTAGAACTGGGCATACCATTCTCTGACCCGCTGGCTGACGGCACCACCATCCAGCAAGCAAGTTATCAAGCACTCATCCAGGGAGTCACCCCAAGGCTCTGCTTTGAAGTGGCTCAGGAATTGAGACGGCAAGTAGAAATCCCTCTGGTTTTTATGACTTACTACAACCCGGTGCTGAGATTTGGCTTGGAGAAGTTTTGCTCAAAGTGCGCTGAAGTAGGAATTGATGGACTAATCATACCTGACCTCCCGCCTGAGGAAGGAGAAGAACTGGAACAATCAACTCGGAGACATGAAATCGACCTCATTTATCTTCTTACTCCTGCTAGCACTGAAGAACGCATCACTCTGGTAGTTAACAGGTCGAGCGGCTTCATTTATTTAGTTTCACTGACCGGCGTCACTGGCGCCAGGGATACACTCCCCAAGGAGCTTGAAAGCTTCGTAACTAAAGTGAGAGAAAGAACTCAGAAGCCTCTTTGCGTTGGTTTTGGAATCTCAGCTCCGAAGCAAGCACGTAGGATAGCCAAGGTAGCTGATGGAGTCATCGTAGGCAGCCGCGTCATACAGTTAATCGAGGACGATGCGTCACTTAAGAAGGTCAGCTCCTTTATCAAACGATTAAAGGATGCTCTTTCGGAAAAGGAGGTTGATATGTAGAAGGTAACTTACTGCTAAACGATAGCCGAACCAAAAATTGAAAGGAGATAAAAATGGATAAGCGCACAAAGTTTACTCTAGATGAAAAAGAAATGCCAACGCATTGGTACAACATCCAGGCCGATTTACCCAAGCCTCTACCACCTGGCTTACATCCCGGCACAGGTAAGCCACTAACCCCCGACGATTTAGCGCCTCTATTCCCCATGGAACTAATTAAACAAGAGGTAAGTACCGAGAGGTGGATTGAAATTCCCGATGAAGTGCGGGACATCTACCGACTATGGAGGCCAACGACCTTATTCCGGGCACACAGGCTTGAGAAAGCTCTGGATACGCCAGCTAAGATTTTCTACAAATATGAAGGGACAAGCCCTCCTGGTAGCCACAAGCCTAACACCGCCGTAGCTCAAGCTTACTACAATAAACAAGAAGGGACCAAGCGAATCACCACCGAGACTGGAGCTGGACAGTGGGGGAGCGCCCTATCTTTCGGCTGCGCCTGCTTTGGCATTGAACTTAAGGTTTACATGGTCGCCATTAGCTATCACCAGAAGCCCTACCGCCGCATCATGATGGAGACCTGGGGAGCCAAGTGCGTGCCCAGCCCCAGCCCAGATACCAAAACAGGGCGAGATATGCTGGCAAAAGACCCTGAATGCCCCGGCAGTCTGGGGCTTGCTATCAGCGAGGCAGTAGAGGATTGCGTGACTCATGAAAATACTAAATATTCTTTAGGCAGCGTGCTTAACCATGTACTGCTCCATCAAACCATTAACGGCATAGAGACCAAAAAGCTGATGGAACAGGCAGATGCCTACCCAGATATTATTGTGGGCTGCATCGGCGGTGGTTCTAACTTCGCTGGCCTGTTTCTGCCCTTCGTCAAGGACAAAATTGACGGAACAAAACCAGACCTGCGCATAATCAATGTGGAGCCAGCAAGCTGTCCTACTGTGACCAAGGGACCCTACGCCTATGACTTTGGCGACTCAGCCAAACTTGCCCCCATAGTTAAGATGTACACCTTGGGACATGGCTTTATCCCACCTCCAGTCCATGCCGGGGGGTTACGCTACCACGGCATGGCACCCATCATATGTCACTTGCACCAACTAGGGTTCGTTGAAGCCAGAGCCGAGCATCAAATTGCCACCTTCAAGGCTGGTGTAACTTTCGCTCGCGCTGAGGGTATTATCAGTGCCCCAGAAACGAATCACTGCATCAAGGTAGCTATTGATGAAGCTCTTAAGTGTCGAGAATCTGGTGAGGCAAAGACTATCTTGATTGCCCATAGCGGACATGGCCATGTTGACATGGCTGCTTATGATGCCTACCTATCAGGTAAACTTATAGATTATGAATACCCCAAGGAGATGGTGGAAGCTGCGTTGTCTGAACTGCCAAAGGTAGGCTAAAGAGGACTACTGGTGCCATAGCAAAAATTTGCTATGGCACCAGTAATTAACACAATGCCAATACCAAAAGGTGGAGATACTGCCAAGGGATTCAAGCTTCAACAAGCGTAATTTGTTTCTATCGTTGCGCTCTATCTACACTTGGCAAAATTCCTCTGGTATACTCTGTAACTATTGCTTCACTTGATACGAAAAGGTATATAATATGCCATTACAGTTCGACAAATGGCAATTAGGGAAGGACAAGATGGCTGTGTGAGATAGCAGTTGAACATTAGCAATAGCATGAGGTTTAAAAGGGAGGTACGCATTTTTGGAGTATAATGACGGGAGCTTGGCGAGAATAGCAGTGGATGCTATGGGTGGTGACTATGCCCCTAAGGAGATAATTAAGGGAGCAGTTATGAGCGCCAAAAAGGGAAACACAGAAATTATACTGGTTGGGCCATTAGATATCTTGGAAAGGGAACTAGCCAAGTACGATGCCTCCCATCTCCCTATTACTTGTGTTAGAGCTAATGCAGTCATCATGGAGGGTGAGCATCCTGCTTTTGCTATCCGCCGCAAGCCTAATGCCTCTATAGCTGTTGCGACAAAATTAATACAAACAGGGGAGGCGGATGCGCTAGTCAGTGCCGGCCCCACTGGAGCGACATCTGTCAGTGCTATCAGATCTCTCGGTATGCTACCAGGGCTAGAGCGCCCTGTGGTCTGTGTACCTCTCGTCGGTTTCGCACCACATACAATTCTTGTAGATGGCGGGGCCAACGTTGATTGCAAGCCAAATCAACTACTATCATTCGCAATTATAGGCTCTGTTTATGCCAAGAGGATTTTGAATATTGCCAACCCTAAGGTAGCCCTCCTAAGCATTGGAGCCGAAGAAGGCAAGGGCAGCAGATTAATTCAAGAGGCCCATTCACTCCTCCAAAGCAGTAACTTAGATTTTATTGGTAATATAGAAGGCAACGATGTCCTCAGTGGTCGAGCTAACGTCATTGTCTGTGACGGCATCATAGGCAATGTGCTAATGAAATTTTATGAAAGTTTGGGATACTATGTTGTCGCATGGCTAAAGGGCAAGTTGAGCAATCTACCGTTAGCTGGGCCAGTTAAGAAGCTGCTCGACCAGATGGCCTCATTTACTAAAATAACTAGAAATGAAAGTGATGGTGGAGGATTGTTATGGGGAGTTAATGGAGTTGTCCACTTGATGCATGGAAATAGTCAAGCTCAACAATTAAGCAAGGCAGTGGAGAGAGCAAGAGAAGCGCTTAAAACCGATTTGCTTGGCTCTTTGAAATCAGAACTGGCGATGATGGGTAATGCCCAAAGTGCTAAACCGAGGTCTCTGCCAGATAGGCTAGAGGTAATAACTCAACCCTAGCTAGAAAAACCCCTATTAAATAAACAGTCACCTTCATATCTTCGTATCTCAGGCCTATGTTAGCTCCCAGTTCTTCAGCTACCTGAACCACCTCTGCTCTAATCTCACTTTTTTATGGTAACGCCATATGAATAGTGCTCACGCAGGGTGAATATCCCTTTTGAGTTTTTTAACTTGAGCGAGCTCTTTTTTGAGAAGGTTAACTGAACGATGGCCAACGTGGTTCAGCCAATCTTCAAACTTATTAGGGCCAGCAACTTCAGTGATAAGCAATTGAGGTGAAATATATTCCCAGCAGGCAGATATCCCAGGGCTAGTATCACCAGTATAAAAAAGAGCTTTTCCCTGCAAAGAGGTAAGTTGATAGCCAAGAGTAGGCACGAAATGCCTTACTGGCCATGGTAAAGCCTAATATTCCCCAATGATTGCTTTCTACAGGACTCAATGGCCTTGAGCAACAGGGCTGGTTCCCCCTTATCAGGGTATTCAAGAAAATTGAAATACATCAGCACCTAGTGTAATTAAATCCCAAGCATAATAAGAGTAGCAACGGCTGAGCAACAAAGTCTTAATTTTCCCTTGCCATGCTAAAAAGAGCAGAAGTAAGCCTGCAAACATCCATAACTAAGGCTTCCTCCAGCAATAGAAAGCTTAACCACATCCACTCCAATCCCAATCCCATGAGCTTCCAAGATATAAATTTCTATTTCTTTGGCTCCGTTTCCGAAACCGAGTCAATGTTGCTTATCACCCTACTCGTTGCACGATAGAACCTTTGCAATTCCGCCAGTTTCTCAGTCAGTATCTGACGACCTTTCCCAGTTATTTCGTAGCAACGGCGATCCTGCTTTCGAGCCACCTGCTCCCACGAACTTAACACAAGTCCTTCATCCTCTAGCCTCCGCAATGCAGAATAGACTGTGCTTCCGCTAAACTTAAAGTAACCATGGCTCCTTCTGTTTAACTCTTTAGCGATTTGGTAACCGTGCGAGGGTAACATGTCGATAATAATAAGTAACAAGGTCTCTACCACCCCTCTCAACAACTCTCGAACATACAATTGACTCATGCTTATTTTAGTATAACATGCAGCTTAAACTAAGTCACATTTTTTGTAAACGTAGGTAATATTTTCTGCAAACGAGGATAGAAATTGATATACTGTCCAATAGAGCAAAATGCCAAACAGGATTAAATATATCTTTACCGTCTTAACGCTATTGATTTTAGCACTAAGCTTTAGTGCTTGTTATATATCTCCTCCTCAAATATTTGCGCCAACACCATCGCCAACACCTGAGCCAACACCTGCGCCATCCACCAGCTCAACGGAGCATACTAACCCCAGTTGGACATTTCCCCGGGAAAATAGCCAACCAGCTTCATTGCTGCCTTCCATTGCTGAAGTCGTTGCCCAGGCGATGCCTGCAGTAGTTTCAGTTACTACGGAAAAGCTAGTTTATGACATTTTCCAACAAGAGTATACCCAACGTGCAGCTGGTTCTGGAGCAATTATCGATAAGGAGGGATATATTATCACCAACAACCATGTGGTCGAGGATGCCAAAAGCATACAAGTGGAACTAGCAGATATCAGGATTTTGCCAGCAGATATAGTGGGCACCGATGCTCTAACCGATTTAGCAGTGCTCAAGGTAGAAGCAGCGAATTTGCCTCAAGCTTCGCTGGGCGATTCAGATTTGCTTGTCCTGGGTGATTGGGTAGTGGCTATCGGCAATGCTTTAGGAGAAGGAATATCAGCCAGTGAGGGCATCGTCAGTCGTTTAAATGTCTCAGTTAGCGTTTCAGGAAATACCCTCTACGGTCTAATTCAGACTACTGCCGCCATCAACCCTGGCAATAGTGGCGGACCACTGGTGAACATGGCTGGTGAGGTGATAGGTGTTACGAGTGTTAAGATAGCTACAGTCGGAGTAGAGGGCATGGGCTATGCGATAGACATAAACAGTGCTAAACCTATTATTGAAGATTTAATTCACCAAGGCTATGTGACCCGTCCCTGGCTAGGAGTGAGCTTATGGACTGTCAATCCCTCTTTTGCCCAGGCAAACAACCTTTCAGTCAATGAAGGGGCATACATCGTAGAGCTCTTTCCTGATAGCCCTGCAGATGATGCTGGACTAGAAGAGGGTGACATCATTATCAGCTTTGGAGGCAAAGAAATCGCCAACCGTGATGACCTTGTCCAGGCCATTCATACTAGCCCGATTGGAAAAGGTGTGGAGGTAATCTTCGTCAGGGGCAGTGATACCCGAACAACCTCGGTTCAACTACGAGAAAGCCTACCACCATGGGGCTAAACTAAAAAAACACTAATATCTGAATCTCAGAAATTACGAATTTCGAGTTTCTCTGGCGCTTAGCGATTTAGAATTCAGCATCTAAGTCGCTTTTTTAACCGCCAACACAATATTGCTATCTGAGACGCGATGTTCCTCGATGTAATCTGCATCCGGAGCAAAACTATCGATAAGTTCGTGGGACAATGTTTCCTGTTTAATATAGTCAGCGAAATCAACCATTACACGCCTAACCGACTCTTCTGCCTGATAATAGGTGATGATGTGGTCAGTAATGTCAAACTGGGCGGTGCGGCGCATACTCTGGAGATAGCGCACAACTTCTCTACTCGCTCCTTCAGCCATCAAGTCTGGAGTCAATTCAGTATCTACCGCCACCCAATACCTGTCATCGCTAGCTACGCTGTAACCTGGCACATCTGAAGGGAACTCTGCTGGCTCTTTCGCGAACTCTATCCCAAGCACTACCGCACTCTTCGCTTCGCTCAGAGTGATGAGTTCCTTAACATTTATCTCCTCCATTACTTCAGCAGTGAACCTCTCCAAAGCTCTCTTCTCCTCTCTAGAGCTTAGTTTAACCATAAGTTTTCCCAGGGGCTGGCGTATTTTGATTTTTGCCTTAGCCCGCGCTGCTCTGCCCAAGCTGGATATTTTCCTGGCTAGCTCAACATCGCCATTTAGCTTATCATCAATTTTAGTTTCATCGGCTACAGGGAAACTGGTCAAGTGCACACTCTCTTCAGCTTCAGAATCGACAGAGCACACCAGATTTTGATAAAGCTCCTCAGCAATAAATGGTACGAAGGGAGCCGAAAGCTGGGACAAGGTTACCAAGCACTGGTATAGTGTGGTATATGCAGCCAATTTATCAGCATCATTCTCACTTTTCCAGAATCGGCGGCGAGAGCGCCTCACATACCAGTTTGAGAGATCATCTACAAATTTCTCAATTTTGTGCGCTGCAGAGGTGGGATTGTAGTTATCCATGATCCTGGTCACCTCAACTACGAGCCGATTAAGCTCTGAGATAATCCAGTTATCGAGCGCAGTAAGGGAAATGCCTTCGCTGAGTCTAGCTTGAGTGAGATTCTCCGGTCGCCTCTCTTCTTCGGAGTGATAGGAAATGGAGGCCTCACTATGACCTAGAGGCGGGGGAACGAAATGGTCAATGTTAGCATAGAGGATAAAAAATGAATAAGTATTCCACAAAGTGAGAAGGGTTTTTCGCAAGACCTCGTCAACCATGGTGGTAGAAAAACGATGGTTTTCCTCCGCCGGCACAGAAACCAACATATACCACCTGAGGGCATCAGCACCATTTTTACTCAGCACCGTCCTTGGATCAATTACATTGCCCTTCGATTTGCTCATCTTCTCACCCTGAGCGTCAACAACATGTCCCAAACAAATGACATTCTTGAAACAAGGCTGCTCAAAGAGCAAGGTAGCTAAGGCATGCAAACTGTAAAACCAACCACGCGTCTGGTCAACAGCTTCACAAACAAAATCTGCGGGAAAGTTATGCTCAAATTCATCCTTATTTTCAAAGGGATAATGCCATTGAGCAACAGGCATGGCTCCTGAATCAAACCAGCAATCAATCACGTCAGGAACACGCTGCATCTCACCACCACATTTAGGACAAGCAAATTTAATCTCATCCATATAAGGGCGATGCAAATCTAGCTTATCCTTATCAAAGATTTGGCTCGCGTGCGTCGGCGCAACGCCACACTTCTCTTTAAGTTCTTCAATGCTTCCGATACAGTCATACTTGCCACAAGAGTGGCAATGCCAAATGTTGAGCGGAGTCCCCCAATACCTCTCTCGAGAAAAGGCCCAGTCAACATTATTCTTCAGCCAGTCGCCGAAACGTCCCTGTTTGATATAATCGGGATACCAGTTTATCTCAGCATTAGCAGAAAGAAGCTTGTCCTTCATTGAAGTCGTCCTGATATACCAGGCCGGCTTGGCATAATAGAGAAGAGGCGACTCACACCTCCAGCAGAAAGGATACGTATGAACAATTCTCTCACTACGGTAAAGCAAGCCATGCGATTTAAGATCAGCTAGTATAAGAGGATCGGCATCTTTAACAAACTTACCAGAAAAAGGATAACTACCAGTTATTTTCCCATCTAAATCTACAGGTTGAACAAAATCAAGTCCACTATCCTCGCCTGCCTCGAAGTCCACTTCCCCAAACGCAGGAGCGACATGGACGATGCCGGTGCCTTCATCCAAGGAGACAAAATCGGCATCGATAACAGGGAAAGACAAATCGTTATCCTTCGGCTCAATTTCAAGAGCCATGAGCCACGTCCCTGATTCTTCGTAATAGTGCTTAAACCGTCTCCTTTCTACACCAAACTCATGCGGATTGAATAGCGGCTGGTATCTCAGGCCTTTTTGCACACCTGAAATGTCCACCCCTTTGACTTTGCGAATCTCATGATAGCCTTCAAGCCCCACCTTGTCTACAAGGAGCGAAGCCATGATAAGGTAGTCACTCTCTCCCTTCATTATCGAATACTCAGCATCCGGCGCCACCGCCAGGGCAGTATTCCCAGGGAGTGTCCACGGTGTAGTAGTCCAGGCCAGCAAGTAGGCGGGCTTGAGCTGGAATCTGCTAAGTAGGGACTCAAGAGGGGTCGCCCCGACTGAACCTCGCTCAACTCGGAACTTTATGTAAACCGAAGGGTCCTCCGTATCATCTTTATAACCTAAGGCTACTTCGTGAGAACTAAGTGAAGTGCCACATCTAGGACAATGCGGCGTGACCCTATAACCCTGATAAATCAAGCCTCTGTCCCACAGCTTCTTTATTATCCACCAACAAGATTCAATATATTCATTGTCTAAGGTCACATAAGGGTGTTCCATATCTAGCCAGCAGCCAATACGCTCAGTCATGCTTTTCCATTCTTCGATATAGCTGAAAGCACTTTCACGACATCGTTGGTTGAACTGGGCCACTCCATATTTCTCAATCTCAGCCTTGCTAGTGAAACCAAGAGAATGCTCCACCTCCAACTCCACTGGTAGTCCATGAGTATCCCACCCTGCCTTGCGTGGCACGTGGTAACCTCGCATCGTCTTATATCTACAAATAACATCCTTAAATAGCCGAGATAACACATGATGAACTCCGGGACTGCCATTAGCCGTGGGCGGACCCTCATAAAAAGTATAATGCGGGGCTTTTCCCTTAGCCTCAATACTCTTGTTAAAAATTTGGCGCTCCTTCCAGAAACGAAGGACGCCTTCTTCCATCCGCGGAAAGTCTACTTTGCTATTTACTTTTCGGAACATAAATTAAATTTGCCTCAGCGAAATAACTACCTTTCTGTTCTCACCTTCATCTATACTATGAGTTGTCACATCAGGATTATCAGCCAAAGTTAGATGAAGAATACGGCGTTCACCGGGTGGCATCGGCTCCAAAGTTATAGCATGGCGTCTCAGTTTTACTTGTTCCGCTATATGTAAGGCTAATCTCTGCAAAGATTCACGGCGGCGTTTTTTATACTCAGCAATATCAACACTCAACGGCAACCACGTTTTCAACTTTCCAGCTACAATGAGCTTAACGATATACTCCAAGGAAGCCAGAGTTCGGCCTCGACGTCCAATCAGGATGCTCAAATCATCGCCCTCAATGTTCAAAGCTATAGGTACCTCCTCGGATAATACCTCGACACTTCCTGTCACTCCCATCAATCTAAGCAATGTATCCAAAACTTCTGTAGCTACTTCAACTACATCCTTTTCTTTCGGAGTCAATGGCTTCACTTGGATTAGAGCCTCCTCACTCCCCACTCCAAGAATTCCCGTTTTGCCCTCTCTAACAACCACCACATCAAATTGGTCACGCCCTATCCCTAGTTGCCCCTCTGCCTTTTCGATTGCTTGTTCCACTGTCTTAGCAGTTATTTCTAAATTTTCCATGGCCTTTCCTATTAGCAATTCTCCCAGTTGCCAGCCTAGCCTATAGCCGCTTTTGAGATGCTCGTTTAGTCTCTCTTGCTGGTACTTGCTGGGCAGGAGAACGGGATCTAAGGTAACCCCAACCCCCTGCAACGAAATATTGAGTTATGATACCAATCACATTGGAAACTACCCAAAAGAGAGCCAGACCGCTGGGAACCATCAAGACAAATAAACCAAACATAAGGGGCATCATCATCTGCATCATACTGTTCATTGATTGTTGTTTTGCGTCGACAGATGGTGCAGTGGTCATTTTTTGCTGCACCCACATTGTGCCACCAACTATGATAGCTAAACCAAGATCGCCACGGCCTCCTAAATCAAGCCATAAGAAATGGCTGCTTAGAGGAAACGCCTGGCTTATCACTTGCCAAGAGTAAAGATGATAAGATAAATCTAATAAGTTCTCGGGCGTGGTGGCCAGAGCTTTCATAATGGACTGATACAGAGCTATCCAAACAGGAAACTGAACTAACATGGGCCATATGCAGCCCAGTGGGTTCACCCCAGCGTCCTTATACAGCTTCATCATCTCCTGCTGGAGCTTTTGCTGATTTTTACCATACTTCTTTTGCAATTCTTGAATCTTGGGCTGCATTTCTTGCATGACTTTAGTGGAATTGAGCTGCCGCTTAGTAAGAGGCCAGAGTATTAAACGAACAATGACGGTAAGAGCAATAATAGCTAGCCCAAAGTTACTAGAAAAAGTACTAGATAGGGCAATCAACCCATTAAGTATGGGGTTAAGGATAATCCAATACCACAATTCTATCATTGGCGCGATTCCTATTTAATATTTAAGGAGAAGAAGCTAAGGAGAAAAACTTGTCTACTCTGTTTTGTTTAATATCCACAAGATACAGCCAATCATCCTGGGCATGAATGTAAACCATGCCCTCATGAGTACAAAGAGATGCCCGAACAGGAGCATTAATGGTGTACTCGCCCGTAGTCGTCCCTAGATTCCTAACTCGCTCGCCGATACCCGTCTTTGGATTAATAACATAAACATTGCCTGACTCACCAGCTACTACCAACGAGTCATCTACCAGAACTGGTGAAGCCACAATGTGCTCCTTCTTCTCAACAAAATCATTAGCATTAAACTTCCACAATCCTTCACCTGTTCCCGCATCAATAGCGTAAATTTTACCATCGAGGCAGCCAGCATAAACAACTCCATCTTTAACCACGGGAGTAGCCCAAAACCAGTTACCGCCAGGGAATTTCCACAGTGGCTTATCGCTACCTACTTTTATAGCATAGAGATCGTGGTTGAAGGAGCCTACGAATATAGTATCCTCATATAGCATCGGTGAGGAAACAAAGCCTACCTCTGCCTCAAAATTCCACGGCAATAAATTGCCAGTTTCTGTTGACAAGGTATAAACATGACCATCAAAAGTGCTTACATAAATGACATCGCCTTCAACCACCGGGGTTGTCCATAACTTCTCACCTAAGGAATCCGATTTCCACCTAAATTCACCATAGGTTGTGTCCAAGGCGTGAACTCTGCTATGTTTTTCGTTATCGCTCTCCTTATCCTCTGAGCTACACACATAGACTACACCGTTAGCTACCAATGGACTCGCCACAATGGACCCCATATCACCTTCTTTGGGATAATCCCATCTCACAGCACCAGTAGCTGCATTGAGAGCGTACAATTTACCAGAATAACTACCCACATAGACCAAATCGCCATCTACAGCCGGTGTGCCGTATATAGCAGCTAAAGCGGACGTCTGGCCACACGACATGCCTCCACCAGAGGGCACAGCTATAGTAGAAGACCATTCCAAACTTGGGGTTGATGGATTCACTGCCATTACCTTGCCGCCAATAGAGCCCACATAGATAATGTCATCGTGAAAAACAGTCCCTGACCACCCCTGTGCCGGCTGAGCTCCACCAGGAACACAAGAAGCCAAGACTAAGCTCAAAAGGGAAAACACGATGAGAAGTAATATTTTTGTCTGCTTCACTTCGATAATCTAAAATTGCAACTAAGGCACAGGGTCATAGCCACCCCTAGAAAAAGGATTACATCGAGCTACTCGCTTAATTGCTAGCCAACTACCTCTAGCAAGCCCATACCTTTCAATCGCCTGGCATGCATAGTGCGAGCATGTAGGCTGGAAGCGGCATGAATGGGGGGTAACTTCAGATATTGTAACCTGATATAATTCAACTAAACCCAGAACTAGTTGCTTCATATACTGCCTTTCAGTAATTTCGCTTGAATTAATAACTCAGTCACCGCTTGTTCCATCTGGTGGTAGCCAATATTAGCTGCTGCAGGACGAACAATAAAGACGAGATCCCATCCCGGCTTTATTGGCTGCAATCTCGTTATTTCCCTGAGTAACCTCTTCAGGTAGTTACGTTGCACTGCCTTGCCCACCTTCTTGGTCACAGAAAAACCATACCGACTTAGGCCTAGACTATTTGGTAATGCCTTTATCAGTACCAAGCGATCTGTCCATATCTTGCCTTGTTGGTAAACCAAAGCATATTGTGCTCTCTTCGTTAAAGCCCAAGGTTTCTTCATAGACCAGCTAGACTGGGGTCAACCTCCACCTTCCCTTAAGTCGCCTCGCCTTGAGCACTCGCCTCCCACCACAACTGCTCATTCGAGCTCGAAAGCCAAGTTTACGCTTTCGAGAAACTTTCTTCGGTTGATAAGTACGTTTCGGCATTCAGTCCCTACAAAATTTTAATGACGTAAGCCTACACCGCCAGTCTTCCAAATATGGCTTGGTGCATAAGGTAATAACGCCAAAAAACGAGCTCTCTTTATAGCTTGAGCCAACTTACGCTGATGCTTAGCACAAGCCTTAGTCCTCCGTCGTGATCCAATCCGTCCTTGACTTGAAATGTGCTGAGATAAAGTAGGCGCATCTTTATAATCTATTTTCATCCTTCCCGTGCAGAAAGGGCAAACTGCCGGTTTGGCGACAAAATTCCTGCTTGCTCTTACCTTCCTGATATAAGCCAAATTCCTTTCTCCTTTGTTTTAGTCAAAAGGCAAGTTCTCGGGCTCGATCTCTCCCTCCTCGGGAAGAGAAGCTGCGGCTTGCCTATCAAGAAAAATTACTCGATTTGCAGTCACATCAAGGCTAGTACGCATCTGCCCATCTTGTCCTTGCCAATTACGAGCATGTAATCTCCCTTCAACATAAACACTTCGTCCTTTGGATAGAAACTGATTACAGCTCTCAGCTTGTTTGCCCCAAGCAGTAATTCTAAACCAGTCTGTTTCCTCCCTACTCTCTCCGGCAGAAGTAGTGTAACGGCGATTAGTAGCCATTCGGAAGGAGGTGACTGGTTTGCCATCAGGTGTATACCTCATCTCAGGATCACTACCTACATTGCCTATAAGTATTATTTTGTTTAAATTCGCCATATCAACCCTTCGACAACACTACAAGGTGCCGCAGAATATCCCCCAAAGCTCTAATCTCCGCTTCGACCTCTTTAATCAATTCAGGCTCCAACTTAAAGCAAGTCAAAACGTAATTAGCTTCCATAAATTTCCTTATAGGGTAAGCTAGTTTCCTTTTCCCCCATTTATTCGTCTCGTCCACTATTCCACCTCGGCTGCTAATCGATTGAACTACCTTATCCATAATCCCAGACACTTCTTCTTCATCAACCTCAGGGCTAATTATAGTTACCAACTCGTACTCACGCATTCTACCTATCCAAATATCGAATTCTCGTTAGTATAACATACTAGCGCCCATAATTTAAACGGTAAGTCACAGATAACGGCAATTTATGTTTTATCGTCTCGCTCTTTGTAGCGGATATATCATAATTAGCATGAATACTGACATATAACTCGGGCATCACTATCATAAGTAGCATAGCTCGCTCTGGGATCGCCATTACGAGGTTGCCCTGGACCTCCGGGATTTAAAAATAATCAAGCAGTGACTTTCAGAGCTCAATTTTACCTCACCAAGCATTCTGGTGCCAAAACAGTTGCCAGCTTTATCTTGCGAAAAATTAGCAGAACGTTAGAATAGCCCATAACACAAAATTCCGTGTCAAAACAGCCAAAATTATCGCAGGTCTCATCCACCGGTAATAGATACTACCAAATGGGCTGGCGGGGGCTCCCAGGCACCAGAGTGAAATCACCCCGGGTTAATTTATCAGGAAGGCTTTGTAAATAAGCTACGGTCATCTTTGCTTAGTTGCTTTGATATCTACTGCCAAGCTCGAGCAGCATCAGAATTGAAATCCGAGGCATCGATTTTGCCAATGGCAGCCCAACCATGACTGCCAGCAACACAAATTATGACTATAGCGACGTAGGAGCTCAATACAAGCATGAGGCTCAGGTCCATAACCAACTAACATCCCCCAAACACTATATTTCATCACTTCTCCCTCTAGCTTCTATATCATCCAATACAGTCTCAAAAGCAACTGAATTACTGTGGATATCTCCAAGAATAGCATAGCGCATAGCGGTAAACTGTAGCATTTACGCGGCAATTTGTTAAAGTTGAGGCTCAAATAAAGTCAATGCTATAATTTTAAGGATGAGGCTATCAGAATTAGGGGAATTCGGACTAATTGACCTCATATGCAGAACCATTGATAACTCTAAGAATCTTCAGTATGCCTCATGGCAAAAACTTTTAATTGGAATCGGTGATGATGCTGCTGCTTGGCAAACTGATGACCACATTCAATTGGCTACCACAGATACTTTAGTTCAAAATACACACTTCAATCTAGACATCACCCCGCTAGAGGAACTAGGCTGGAAAGCATTGGCTGTGAATCTAAGTGACATAGCTGCCATGGGCGGCATTCCTAAGTATGCTCTGGTTTCCCTAGCATTGCCTGGTGAACTCAAGGTGGATAGTATCTCCAAATTTTATAACAACATGCTGCATTTGGCTGAACAATTTGAGGTGGCTATAGTTGGAGGCAATATAGTTGCCGCCCCTAATATTGTTATTAACATTACAGTCATAGGCGATTCCAGGGGTAAAGCAATGCTTAAGCGCTCAACAGCCTTCCCTGGTGAGCAAATAGCTGTTACAGGATACCTAGGTCTACCTGCAGCTGGCTTAGAAATGCTCAAGGGGAAAATCAGCTTAGACCTCGAAACAAGCAACATTCTAAGACAGGGTTACCTTAAACCTATGCCAAAAGTGGCAGAAGGGCAAATCTTAGTCGAACAAGGAGTTAAGAGCGCCATAGATATAAGTGATGGACTCGTTATCGACCTCGACCATATATGTGAGGCCAGCAAAGTCAACGCTAGGATAAAAATGGAGCAAGTGCCCTTACATCCCATAATTAAAGCAGTTTTCCCCGATCCCCAGCAGCTAGCTTTATACGGCGGAGAGGATTATGAACTCCTTTTTACTGCTAACAAAACTATAATGCATCGAGCCAAGCAAGCTCTAAACTGTCCAGTAACCATAATTGGCGAGATCACAGAGGAAAAATCGCCAGAACGAGTTACCGCAGTAGATAGCAAAGGAAATGTTATCCCTTACAAAAAGAGGGGCTGGGAACACTTTAAAGATGAAACCTCTAAAGCTTAATTCGGATAGCCCCAAACAAACTCAGCTTCTGGGAAATCACTTAGGCAAGCTGGCTCAGAAAGGCGATGTTTTTCTCCTTGTAGGCGACCTAGGAACAGGCAAAACTTGCTTGGTCCAAGGCATCGCCCACGGATTGAATATAAAAGAATATGCTTTCAGTCCTTCTTTTGTCATCGCCAGAGAATATCATGGCAGGCTTCCCCTATACCACATTGATTTTTATCGCCTTGACCATTTTAAGGAAGTTACTGATCTTGGGCTAGAAGAGTATCTCTACAACGATGGAGTTTGCGTAGTTGAATGGGCGGAGAAGGGACTACAAATGTTACCCCCACAAAGAATGCTTATCACGCTGAACTATGTTCCTACTTCTGAGATGCAACGTGCTATTTACCTGAAACCTGAAGGTAAGCGCTACTTTAACTTAATAAAACGCCTCAAATCAATCGTGGATGCGGAGAAGATATGGAGTTAGCCATAGACACTTCTTCAAATACCCCCAGCATCGCTTTATCCCATAAGGGCAGCATCTTGGCTGAATTAACTTGGCAATCAACACAAAACCATACTGTAGAATTGCTGCCAAACTTGCTTTGGTTGCTGGAACAAGCTAAGACAGCGCTAAATTCTATAGAAGCAATTACCGTAGCGAAAGGGCCTGGTAGTTTCAATGGGCTACGAGTGGGAGTGAGCACAGCTAAAGGACTGGCCTTCTCCTTACACATTCCTGTGCTTGGTATAAGCACCTTGGAGACTGAAGCCTATCCCTTTGCTTACACTGCTTTGCCGTTATGCCCCATCCACCAAGCTAGTCGTGGAGAGATAGCCACTGCTCTCTATCAACAAAAAGACAATGAGTGGCATTGCTTAGAAAAGGAACATTTGAGCACTATCGATGCTTTATGTCAACAAATTAGACGAGAAACTCTTTTTTGTGGTGAAATCCCCCCAAATATAGTGGAACAGCTAAGGCAAATTCTAGGCAGGCAAGCTCTAATACCACAAGCTTGCATTAGGTTACGCCGGGCTGGCTTCTTAACTATGTTAGCTTGGCAAAAGCTGAAGGAGGGAGAGCAAGATGACCCAGCTACTTTACAGCCACTATATCTCCGCCCCCCCCATATAACGAAACCCAAAGGAAAGACATCCCCGCCGCCATGAGTGAAACGAAAGGTCTAAAGGGTATCAAGATTCTTCACAGAGCTTGGCTTAAGCCACATGAGATTCTTTGCCACACCTGAATGACAGATGGAGCGTTAAGCTAATGAAATCCAAGGGGAGGAGAACAACAAGTGAAAATGCCAAAATTAAACGTTGACTATTCAAGCAGACTTTGCTTTGCCTGCGGCGAAGATAATCCCATAGGATTAAAGCTGAAGCCTATTTATGATGGAGAAAAAGTCAGGGCAGAGTTCACCCCAAGAGAATACCACCAAGGCTGGGACAACATAGTTCATGGCGGCATTCTTTACACCCTTCTTGATGAAGTAACTGCTTATTCCATTCTTTGCTGCGGAGTTTATTTTGGCGTTACTGCTAAAAGCGAAGTGAGATTCAAACAATTAGCGCCTATCAACGAGCCAATTCAAATCTCTGCCTGGGTTACCAAGCTAACAAGAAGGCTGATTGAAACCAAAGGGCTACTTGCACTTAAGGACAACACGGTTATAGCCGAAGGCAGCTCCCTATTCTACGTCTTAGCACGGTCAAAAAAGACGGTTCTTTGGGACATGGACGGAGTTATTGTTGATTCTAGTTCGTTCCACTTCGCCGCATGGCAGGAAACTTTTGCTAAAAGGGAGATAAAATTTACTAAGGAAGATCTTACCAAGCTATTTGGTATTAGAAATGACTTCATAATTCGCAACATCCTGGGAGGAAAAGCACGTGAAGAAGAAGTCGAAACCATAGCACAGGAAAAAGAAACAAACTTCCGGGGAAAAATAAAAGGAAATGTTAAACCGTTACCCGGAGTAATCAAGCTACTGGATATGATTAAGAAAGGAAACTTCAAGCAAGCCTTAGTTTCATCAGCACCAAAAGAAAATATCGCTTTGCTTATTGGCGAACTTAACTTAGAAAGTTTTTTTGATTGTATTGTTTGCGGCAAAGAGGTAGTTGAAAGCAAGCCAAGCCCCCAAATATTTCTTTTAGCCGCTGAGAACCTGGAAGCTGAGCCCAAGGATTGTATTGTAATTGAGGATTCTCCCTTTGGTGTTAAAGCAGCCAAGGCTGCTGGAATGAAATGTCTAGCTGTAACTAATACCCATCCCAAACAAGAGCTCGAAGAAGCTGACAAAGTAGTTGATTCCTTGGAAGAGATAGAGTTAATCACCCTACTCCAAAGGGTGTAAGAAAGGAGTTGATTAAGATAGTGGAGAGAAGTTTAGTGCTCATTAAACCTGATGCCATGCAAAGGGGCTTAGCAGGCGAAATTATCTTCCGCATCGAAAGGAGAGGCCTTAAAATCGTGGCTATGAAAATGCTACAAATGGATAAGGCTTTAGCACAACGCCATTATAGTGTTCACAAAGATAAAGCTTTCTTCGATCATTTGGTAGATTTTATTACCTCTAGCCCTGTTATCGCCATTGTCTTTCAAGGAAAAAATACTGTGGAGGTAATAAGACAGACCATGGGGGAAACTGACCCAACTAAGGCCCGCCCGGGCACTATCAGAGGTGATTTTGGCATTGACATTGGGTATAACTTAGTGCACGGGTCTGATTCATTACAAAACGCCTCGAAGGAAATAGACTTATTCTTCTCAAAAGGGGAAATTTCCGACTACGACAGGGAAATTGGTAAGTGGATCAGTTAAAAACCGGCACTTATTGAATTCTAACTACCGGAATTGCTTTATCCCAAAGTTTGTCCAGTTGGTAATAATCCCGCTCCAGCGGGGCAAATATGTGAACAATGACCGAACCGAAGTCAGCAAGAAACCAACCTGAGTCGGGGGTTCCTTCATTATGATGGGGTATAGCGCCTTTATGCTTCAACATCTCATCGATTCCCTTCCAAATAGCTTCAATATGGCGCTTACTATCTCCAGTACAAATAACAAAATAATCTGCAAATGAACATAAACCTCTTACATCCAACATAGTAATACCACTTGCCTGCTTCTCAGAAGCAGCTTCTGTAGCTAACCGCGCTATCTGTTCCGCTTCCAGAAAGGTACTCCCCCTTCTCAATGATATTATACCACTTCCATTATACTTTACCATGCCCAGTCTCTTCCAATACAAGATGAGCCTGAGGTAACAGACAACTCGTTTATGATTAGGGCATGCAACTGACTATAAACGCTAGGAATTTACAAGCAATCGAACAAGTCAGTCAATTTCTGGGAGGGAGTGAGGTGCTTGAATTCAGAGCGCTATCTGTGGGAGAGAAATACGATTGGATAGAGGAGGTGTTAATAAGATGCAGCTATCATAGGCTCAAAAGAGCTGAGAAAGGGGTGATACGACGATATGTCAAGAGAATTACGGGCTATTCCCGATCACAGATGTCACGGCTAATAGCGGAGTACAAGCGAAGATAGCGACTAAGAAGAACGGTATACAAGAGACACCGACTTCCCAGGAAGTATGCCCCCGCAGATGCTCCATTATTGGCAAAGACAGATGAATTGCACGGGTGATTAAGTGAACCAGCCCCGAAGAAGATTATGAAGCGAGAATACGAGGTTTATGGACACGCAGGCTTTGAGAGCATCTCCCTGATATCTGCAGCTCACTTATACAATCTTCGAAGGAGTAATGCTTATCGGGGCATAACCTGGTGCCAGTATTAGAAACCTTGTTACTACAATTTCCTCTCATTGTCAGAGGTTTTCACTCCGATAATGGCTCTGAATTTGTGAATCACACCGTTGCCCGGTTGCTGAATAAGCTGCTGATTCGTTTCACTAAATCCAGACCCAGACACTCTAATGATAACCGCCTCGCGGAGTATAAGAATGGCTCCGTGGCGCACAAGCAATCGGGGTATACTTATATTCCTCAGAGCTGCGCTGAACTGATTAATATGGGTTCAATAGAGACTTCTTCAATCCCTTCGCAGAAAGGATGACGAATGCTCGTTCAAATCTCTTCAAACAAATCTCAAGATTTGCTGTCAGGGTTGCCTGATACCCTTTTATTAAGGCTCATTGTTCACTTAGAATAGACTGAGGTCGAATTGGCTGGTTCTACGTCAATAAGTGTGAAACTGTGCCCTCGCAGCCTGGGTTAGTTGCCAATATTCTAATGCCGATACGTCTGATAAGGTGAAACTTATACGCCACTACCTTGGCATGGGGCAAACACATCTGAATTGTCTGACGGAAGGGTTCATGCATATCCATCGCTACCGCCTTAACTTTCTCAGGCTCGGTACGTTTATCCAGGTACTCTTCCACCTCCTGTTGTCCCTGTCCCTTCACCACCTCCATTACTTCCCCCTCTACTAGATTACAGATGGCTTTATGATATAGACGCCGTCCCCTGATTGAAAATTCATCCAGGCCCATGAACTCCGGCGTTTCTTTCGCTCCCTTTGCTTCAAGCCTCCTCCCTATCTCCTCAGCAACACATCTCTTAACCAGCCCTTCTCCAACCATCTCTTTCTGCGCTGTTCTCCTCACCGCCTGATGAAGCGCTTCCTGCCCCAAATACTCCCTGAACCGCTACCAGGACCGCCTTCCTGTGCCGAAGACCTCATCCGGCTCTGTGAATACCTTTTCACAAAAAAGCATCGAAATTGTCTTGCATCCGTTAGACCTCCTTTCGCCTTAGATTTTCCAACCCCTAGGCTACAGAGGTCAGCAGGTGCTTTCAATTACCTTTTTTCACACAAAACAGTGTAGACCCAGTCAATTCGCCATGTTGCCTTCCAACCCAAGGTGGTGTATATTATTTAGGTAAGGGGGGGTTTGCAAATGCCGGAAATAGAAATTGGCACGGTAACAGATTACTTTGCTAAGCCAGTAGTGGCTGGCATTGAGCTAAGCGGCGTATTGAAAACTGGCGATAAAATCCATATCAAAGGCAGCACCACAGATATGGAGCTTGTTGTCGAATCTATGCAGATTGATCGCGTCGATATCACTGAAGGGAAATCTGGCGACCTCACCGGCATAAAAGTTCCTGATAGGGTGAGACGGGGCGACAAGGTTTACAAAGTTACTGAATAGACTTAATCAAGTTTGCCATTTCGATAGCGCTTATCGCAGCAAGAAAGCCCTTGTTGCCTTCTTTGGTTCCAGCTCTCTGGATAGCTTGTTCCAGGGTATCGGCAGTAATTATTCCGTAGATCAGTGGCAGTCCAGTATCCAGGCTCACTTTACTGATGTTCTTAGTTACCTCGGAAGCTACATACTCAAAATGTGGGGTCTCGCCGCGAATCACTGCACCAAGGCATATCACGGAGTCATATTGTTCACTCTGTGCTAATTTCTTGGCTATGAGAGGAATTTCAAAACAACCTGGAGTCCAGGCAACACTTATGTCCTTTGCCTCAACGCCGTGACGCAATAAAGCATCTCTTGCTCCTTCAAGCAGCCTGGTGGTTATGAACTCGTTAAATCGGGAAACAACTACAGCAAACTTGAGGCCTTCCCCTATTAGAATTCCTTCATAATGCTTAGCCATCAATCACCTCCGACTAGTTGAATTACAATACTTAAATTCCCAAATCACGAATAGTCAACTTCTCTCGAGTTCAGGATTCAGCGCTTTTCTCCTGTATGCCTAGAAGATGCCCCAGCTTCTTCTGCTTGGTTTCTAAATAGTGGGCGTTATAGGGATTGAGTGGGGCTATCAATGGCACTGTCTCCACTATTTTAAGCCCATAGCTTTCTAGCCCGATTACTTTTTTAAGGTTATTGGTAAGCAGTCGAATATTATGTAAACCTAAATCGGCCAGAATCTGAGCACCCACTCCATAATCTCTCAGGTCAGGTGGGAAGCCTAAAGCCACATTAGCCTCCACAGTATCCATTCCCTGGTCCTGGAGAGCATAGGCACGAAGTTTGTTATGAAGTCCAATTCCCCTTCCCTCCTGCCTCATGTAAAGGAAAACGCCTCGGCCTTCTTCGGCTATGCTTTTCAAAGCCATCCCAATCTGATCACCACAATCACACCGCAGACTGCCGAAGACATCTCCCGTAAGGCATTCACTGTGGACGCGCACCAGTACTGGCTCGTCAACTGAGATATTGCCTTTGACTAAAGCAACATGTTCGTTGGCATCAACACGACTTTTATAAGCTATAGCTGTAAACTCTCCATGCTTGGTGGGAAGCTTGGTCTCAGCTACTCTTTGTACTAGCTTCTCATGCCGATAGCGATAAGCAATCAGTTCAGTGATAGTTATGATACTTAAGCCATGCTTAGAGGCCATAGCCTCAAGCTGCGGCAAACGAGCCATAGTACCATCCTCATTCATGATTTCACATATGACACTGGCGGGATAGAATCCTGCTAATCTGGCCAAATCAACACTAGCTTCAGTATGCCCTGCCCTTACCAACACTCCGCCTTCCTTGGCCCGAATAGGGAATATATGGCCCGGTCGGAGCAAATCACTGGGCTTAGTATTAGGGTCAAGCACCGTTTTTATAGTTTGCGCCCGATCAAAGGCAGAGATACCGGTAGTCACCTTATCTGCTCCCTCAACGGACACGGTAAAGGCAGTGGAATATCGTGAGGTGTTGTTCTGGACCATAAGTGGTATTTCCAACTCATCGAGCCTTTGTCCCACGACAGGAAGGCAAATCAATCCCCGGCCATGCTTGGCCATAAAATTTATAGCCTCGGGGCTAGCTTTCTCCGCAGCTATGGCCAGGTCCCCTTCATTTTCACGAGACTCGTCATCAACGATGATGACAAACCTACCTGCCTTTATATCTTCAATTGCCTTCGGGATAGTCGCTAACATTACTTAAATTTCTCCTACGCAAATCCGTATTCCTTAAGAAGATCGACCGTCAAACCTTGCCCTCTCCGTTCCATAAGCCCTTCCACATATTTAGCTATCACGTCTGCTTCTAAATTGACCACATCTCCGGGCCTCCTGCTGCCTAAGGTTGTATGCTCCAGGGTATAAGACACCAGAGACACAGTGAAAGAAAAGTCATCTCTGCCAGTAATGGTAAGGCTAACACCATCAACCGCGATAAATCCTTTATTCACTATATAGGGTATTAACTCGGCTGGCGCGGAAATCCTCATGACACGGGCAGCTTCTTCAGGAGTTATCGCCATTATCCCTCCCGTATCATCAACGTGGCCTAACACCAGATGGCCGCCGAGCCGCCCGCCTGCTGCCAGCGCTCTTTCCAAATTTACTCGAGCACCATAGCGAAGCTCGCCCAAGTTACTGCGGCGTAGCGTCTCAGGCATGACATCAGCATCAAAGCTATAATTATTCAAGGAAGTAACTGTCAGGCAGACTCCATTAACAGCTATGCTATCGCCCACTTTTGTTCCTTCAAGCACCTTACAGGCTTCGATAGCCAACCTGTTTAGGCTTGTTTCCCTAACCAAGCCAATTTCTTCCACTATTCCAGTAAACATGATTCCTCTCACACAAAAATCTATGATTTTTGTGTCCCTAACCTTTCACATAGCCACTGACTAATATATCCTCGTTGAACCTCTCAATCTTAACCTGACTGAGGCGCAGAGCTTCAGCTATATTACCGACCCCCTTACCCCCAACTGCACTCTTGGCTTCTTTGCCTCCAATGACAATTGGAGAAATATAAGCTAGCACTTTATCCACCAGGTGATGGTCAAAAAGTGAACCAAGAAGCTTGCCCCCTCCCTCCACCAGAACACTAACCACTTTCCGCTTACCCAACACTTTAAGCAATTCCTCAACATTTACCATGCCACCCTCGCTTGGTAATTCCAGCACTTCAGCGCCTGCCTGAGTGAATTCCTTCTTTTTCTGGGAGCTAAGGGGTTCCACTACAGCAAGCAAGACTTCCCCTGGTTGCTCAAAGATATGAGCATTCAGTGGCACCTTTCCCTTGCTATCAACGATCAGGCGTAGCGGTTGCATCTTTCGCACGCCACCCTTGCCACCACAACCTCTAGCGGTGAGACGAGGGTCATCAACAAGGATAGTATTCACTCCCACCATTATTGCATCAACGGTATGTCGTAAGGTATGTACATGCTTCCGTGCCTCATCATGAGTTATCCACTTAGATTCGCCGGTTCTAGTAGCAATCTTGCCATCAAGGCTCATGGCAAATTTAGCCGTAACGAATGGTGAGCCCGTGGTAATATGTTTGATGTAAGCCTCATTTATTTCGTAAGCCTCCTGTTGGTATGCACCTACCTGGGTCTTGATGCCCGCTTCGTTTAGCCTGTTCACTCCTTGTCCTGAAACCAGCGGGTTTGGGTCAAGCAACGCTATATGTGCTTCCGAGATACCAGCATTGATTATGGCTTCCGTACACGGTGGGGTATGCCCAAAATGGCAGCAGGGCTCCAGGGTCACATATATAGCAGCGCCTCGCGCTTTATCTCCAGCTTGACGAAGTGCCATTACTTCAGCATGCTCTGAACCGGCAGGCTGTGTATATCCCATGCCTATAGCAAGCCCGTCTTTGACTACTACAGCACCTACAGCCGGGTTAGGGCTAGTATATCCGTTAGCCAACCTAGCTAAGGAGATAGCGCATTCCATATAGTCTCGAGGGGGCATTAACATCTACTTTTCCTCAATGAACTCCTTATAAAATCTAGTAGCTGTAGGTTCACTTTGTCCCTGGTATTTACTTCTCAAATCAACCGAACCGTAAGGCTTTTCCACAGGAGAAGTCAAGCGCAGGAAAGAGATTTGGCCGATTGCCATCTTATAATACAAGGTTACTGGTAATTTGGCCACATTGGATAGCTCAAGTGTAAGGTGTCCCTGCCACCCGGGATCAACATAGCCAGCAGTGGAATGAATCAAAAGACCAATCCTACCTAAAGAACTCTTACCTTCGAGTCGAGCTACAATATCATTAGGTAGGATAATCAATTCCAAAGTACTGGCCAGGACAAACTCCCCGGCATTCAAGAGGAATGGTCTATCCTCGCTGATTTCCACAGGCTCGGACAGGCCACTTATGTTTTGTTTGACATCAATATAGAAGGGGTCTCGCCAGGTTTTGAAGACAAGAAGCTTGTTATCCAGATGAATGTCGACGCTCGCTGGCTGAATACAACTTGGATCCAGGGGGTCAATAACTATTCTGCCCTTAGCCATCTCTTCTTTAATTGTCCGATCGCTAAGTACCATGTGGCTAGCATTGTAGCATTGGCCTTAACAAAGTGCAAAATAGACTTTGCCTCGGGAAGCTAACTGAATAGAGATATTACCCATCACCCTGTATAATGGATATTAGGGGGATGAAAATACTCTGAGGAGTCCAAACGTATTTTACATCTAGCAAAAGGGAAGGAAATGGCAATCAAGTAGGACGTTACCTTGATGAACAATCTATGAGGCAGGACGGTGAACTAGTGGAAATTGGTCGTTACCAGACCAGTAAAATGGACAAACCTTTCAAAATCATTGACCATACTGCTGATGTTGGTGTCATCGCCTTTGGAGCAGATATGGAACACCTCTTCTCTAATGTTGCTCTGGCTTTATTTGGATTGATCACGGATACTGAAAGCATTGCGGAGAAACTGCAGCGTGACTTGAAGATAAATAGCGAGGATAGAGATAGCTTGCTTGTAGAATGGCTCAACGAGCTTATTTATCTCTTTGATACTGAGCAAATTCTGTTCAACAGGTTTGAAATCGAAAGTCTGAGCCATAGGCAACTTAAGGCCACTTGCTATGGGGAAAAATTTGACCCTTCGAGGCATAAGATAGAAAGGGGGGTAAAGGCAGCCACATATCATATGCTAAAGGTGGACAAGTATAACGACGGTTATATGGCACAGGTAATCTTTGATATTTAGGATTTAAGAATATGACAGGGTGGCAAGGACAACTTATTAAGATAGACAACTATCGCTGGCAGATTCCCCAGAGCTACAAGCCAGGCATGAAGGTTCCCGGATTGATTTATGCCAGCGAGGCCATGTTGCAATCTATACGTGAGGAACAAGCATTGGAGCAAGTTGCAAACGTTGCCTTCCTCCCCGGCATAGTAAGCTATTCTTTCGCCATGCCAGATATCCACTGGGGCTATGGTTTCCCCATAGGCGGGGTTGCAGCAATGGATATCGAAAATGGTGTAATTTCCCCCGGTGGAGTAGGTTACGACATCAATTGCGGTGTCAGGTTATTGTGCACTAATCTATATGAAGCTGAAGTAAGACCTAAAATTAAGCAGCTTATTGATGAGTTATACATTGACATACCATCGGGGCTAGGCTCCGAGGGAAAAATAAAGCTAAGCCGGAAAGAGATGGAGCAATTGATGGTTGAAGGAGCCAGGTGGGCAGTGAGGCGTGGCTTAGGCTTTGAGGAAGACTTAGATGTTACTGAGGAAGGTGGATGTGTAAAGGGTGCCAATCCGGACAAGATAAGTGATAAAGCAGTTAAGAGGGGCATGCCCCAAGCAGGTACGTTAGGCTCAGGAAATCATTTTGTTGAGGTTCAGGTAGTGAAGGATATCTTCGAACCTGATATAGCTGGTGTAATGGGTATCGCCGAAATAGGCCAGATATTAGTTTTAATCCACACTGGCTCTCGCGGCTTTGGGCACCAAGCATGTACCGACCACCTGCGTGTCATGGAGGAAGCAGCACCAAGGTACGGAATACAGCTTCCTGACCGTCAACTTGCCTGCGCTCCTGTAGAATCGCGAGAAGGCAAAGATTATCTGGCTGCTATGGCGTGTGCTGCCAACTACGCTTGGAATAACCGGCAGTGTATTGCCCACTGGGCCAGAGAAAGCTTCTCTAAAGTATTCGGCAGAAAACCGGAAGAGCTTGGTATGAAACAGGTTTATGATGTCTGCCACAACATTGCCAAAATAGAAGAGCATACGATAGGCGGTCGCCAGCTTAAGCTCTGCGTCCACCGCAAAGGAGCTACCAGAGCATTCCCAGCAGGACATAAGGATGTTCCTGAGAGATATAAA
>JAFGBN010000055.1 GCA_016933195.1 Dehalococcoidia bacterium
GTGGAGAAGATGCAAAAGGAAGCTGAGAGCTACGCTGCTGAGGATGCCAATCGCAAAGAGGAAGTAGAGGTGCGTAATTCTGCCGATAGCCTGGCTTACACTGCGGAGAAAACACTTCGTGATTATGGAGATAAGATACCCGCTGAGGTGAGACAAGAAATAGAAAGCAAGATAGCTGCAGTGAAATCTGCCCTTCAAGGAAAAGACGTAAATCCCATTCGAACCTCTACGCAAGACTTATCCCAGGCTATGCAAAAGATCGGAGCATCGGTTTATCAACAGCCAGGGCAGCAGCCTCCACCTGCTGGGGAAGAGCCTCCTGGTGGCAAGCCTGACGAAGGGGGAGAGGGAACAGTAGAAGGAGAATTCCGAGAAGTATAGACAGTGAACTACCAGGCATTAGTATCTAAATCCTGAACATTAGAGATTTGGGTTTTGGATTTGTTTAGAATTTAGATATTCAGGTTCAGTATTCTACTAGGAGAAGCTCAATGCCAAAATTTGACCTGAAACAATTTGCTCAGACGGTTGGTAAAATCAGGGAAAAGGCAATAACGGAAGGAAGATTGATAAACAATCCTTCTGTGGAACAATTGAAGTCAATTGTGGAAGATGAGCCTGGGGTTAGGAAAACGATATATGGAAATTTTGCTGCTGAGAGTGAGCCTTCTTCCAGAGCAGCGATGTTCACTGAAAACAGTATTGACCACCACTTCGGCGGAAAAGAACAGAGGCTGTTGGTCCAATGCGAAAAAGTCTTGGCTAAGGAAAGACTAATTTCCATTGATAGAATTGTGGGCCAAGAGAATAGTGGAACGACAGTTAGACTAACTATTCCTGAAAGATTTGCCCATGTCGCCTGTGCAGGAAACCTTTACTTGCCGGTAAAAGAGGAAGTTAAGCAACCAACCTACGAAATTATAATGTTCGCTGATGATGCCTTCGAGGCTAATAAATCTAAACCACTTCCTCAAAAAGATATCACCATAAGGTTGGCTATGTTGGATGATGGTAGGGTGATTAAAATAATTAGGAATAGCAACTACATAGGCGAGTATAAAAAGGGCGTTTTCGCTGCAGAAGATTGGGTTGCTAAAACTAAAAGGGGCGGGATTTTCTTGCATGCCGGCTGTAGGGAGGATTATCTCCAATCAACACACGGAGACTACAGAACTACCACCTCACTGATTCTCGCTCTAACCGCAAATGGGAAAACAACTATAAGCTCTAAAATTTTGGCGAGAAAAGGAAAAGAGAAATCCTGGCTCGTTCAAGACGATGGCGGAACTCTAATGCCAGATGGCTCATTTCATGGTTTTGAAGCTGGAGGAGTATTTGTAAAGACTGAGGCTGTAAATCCGGGGAGCCAACTCGAGATATTTTACGGCTTATTGAAACCAGAGACCCTATGTGAGAATGTTTATGTAACTGAAGATGGAGACTTTGACTTTTATAATTTTGAAAAGACATCTAATGGAAGAGCAATCATGCATAGAAGAGATTTCCTGCACGCCAGCCCTTATATTGATGTTGATAGGATTGATAACTTGATTCTTATCACCAGAGGGCCCTGGATACCCGCAATATCACGATTAACCCGGGAGCAGGCAGTGGCGCTCATGGTTTTAGGGCAATCAATGGAATCTTCGGCAGGTGACCCAACCCGAGCAGGAAAAATTAAGAGTGAGTTCTTTTACGATCCTTTCGTAGCCGGTAATAGGGCAGAGCATGCCAACTTATTTTATGAGATATTAAGGGGCCTTCCTCATATAGACTACTATCTGATTAATACCGGCGGGATAGGTGAAGGAGAGACGTACAAAGATATAAGATTGGAATATACTTTGGCCATATTAGATTCCTTGCTAAGAGAAGGCCTCGAAGATTGGATAGATTCACCTACAGGCTTTAAGATACCAAAGGCAATAAGGAATGTAGATGATATTTACTTGCACCCTGAGAAACTTTGCTCTAAAATTGAATTCGAGGAAGGGCAAAAAGAGCTTAACAGTGTCAGGCATGGAGCTATAAAAAAGCTTGACAGTGCTTTGCATCCCGATATAAGAAACGTTTTTTAGCGAGCTATTTCCCAGGCTTCCTGAAAAGCAAGATTAAATTCCTTTTTAGTGGCGAAGTTGTTATATTTGCAGAGTCTTTAAGTGTTATCCTGAGCGCTAGCAAAGGGTCTCTAGACGCTATCCTGAGCCGAATCCCTGAACGAACGGAGCGAAGGAACTAGCAAGGGATTTTTCAGAGGTTCTTAAGCCTATGGCCTCAGAATAACAACTTATTAGGGGGGAAAATGGCTGACTTTAGTAAACTCTATCGAAGGTTAAAGAAAGAGAAAATACAACTGTTAGAGCGATTGGAACAGCTAAGAGCCTCTGGGCAACCATTGGCGGAGAGAAGAGAAGGGAGCCCTTTTGGCAAAAGGGAGGAGGAGGCTAACGGAGCCTTTGAGCTAGAGAAAAGGTTAGCTCTGGAAAAGGGATTAAGAGAGTCTCTTAGTGAGATAGAGCGTGCTCTGCAAAAGTATGACACGGGTACTTATGGATTATGTGACTCCTGTGGACAACCAATAGAGCAGGCTCGCCTTGAAGCTCTACCTCAGGCAAGCTTATGCTTGGGATGTAAGACACGTCAGAAAGGGGATGCAAAAGGGACGAGATAATAGGTCCCTAGATAAACTTGGCTCCACAAGATCGCCGATTTTATGGGTAAACATAAACCAAAGATCTTTCTGAGTAAAGACAGAAGGAAAATAGGATTATCTCTGGCGCTCGTTGCTTTAGTGATTGTCCTGGATCAGTTGACCAAATCATGGATTAGAGATAATCTGACACTGGGGGAGTCACTCACAATAGCTGGTCGTTTAAGCTTGACTTACCTACGGAATACTGGCGCGGTTTTTGGATTGTTTGCTAACCAGCCCCTTTTTTCCACCATCATTATCCTGGCTAGCCTACTAATTATCTTTCTGTTTTTCCATTATCTATCCCGAGCTACTGATGTAGGTGTTATGTCTGCCAGTTTGATTCTTGGTGGCGCTGTGGGGAATTTGATAGACCGTCTCCACCTCGGTTACGTCACCGATTTCATTGACTTCCGCCTCTGGGGCAACTTCCACTGGCCAAGTTTTAATTTTGCTGATGCAGCTATAGTGGCGGGGACTCTTACCTTCATTTATGCCTTGTATCTCTCAGGACTATTTAGAACGGTGGATGAACACGATCACAAGAGCAAAAACTAAAACCCTCCAGTTTGACAGTCCCACTCCGGGCATTCGTCTTGACAAGTATGTAACCCAAGCTCTTCCGGAGTTTTCTCGAAGTTACATACAGAAACTAATTGAGCGAGGCTATGTTTTAGTCAATGGGCAAAAGGCAAAGGCGAGCCAAAGCTTAGCTCAAACCGATAAAATAACAATCGGGCTTCCTCCTCCCCCTACATACCCTTTAGCCGAGCCAATATCCCTAGCCATAATTCATGAAGATAAAGATATGTTGGTCATAGATAAACCTGCTGGATTGACTGTTCATCCTGCCCCAGGACATCCCAGCCATACTTTGGTCAACGCTATCTTGGCGCACTGTCCTAACTTGGTTAAGAGTAACGATTTAGTACGCCCAGGCATAGTTCATAGATTGGATAAGGACACATCGGGGCTCATAGTCATCGCCAAAAACGATTCCGTCAGAAAGTATTTAGCCGACCAGTTCAGAAGCCGTGCAGTAACAAAGGCCTACCTTGTCTTGGTTAGAGGGAGACTGTCCCCTGAACAAGGAATAATTGAAGCACCCATTGGCCGAGACCCTCATAATAGGCAGAGAATGGCAGTGATAGCTATGGGGAAAGAAGCTAGCACTCAATATCAAGTGAGAAAATACTTAGGTAACTACACTTTAATTAAAGCCATTCCTCTAACTGGGCGCACGCATCAGATAAGAGTGCATTTTGCAGCTATCGGTTCCCCTGTAGTTGGCGACCCTGTCTATGGAAGAAAATATAGAGACGAGGCTTTGGCTTCGGGCCTCAAGAGGCAGTTTATCCATGCCTACATCCTTGGCTTTTGCCTGCCATCTAGCAAGAAATACCGAGAATTTACTTGCCCTTTACCGGTGGACTTGAAACAAGTTTTAGAATCCTTGTCTCAGGAAGCTCAAAAGCCTTGTCTCTAGGTGCCAACATATGATATGTTTCTAATGCGAAACGGAAACAAGAAGGAGGCTGATAGCTTGAAGTCTTTTGGAGAACTTAGTCGAGAACAGCTAAGAAGAGAAAATAGTTTGTTATCCCGCTTAATGGGAGAAGCTAAGGTAGAAGATTTAACCCGTTTTGAAGCTGATTTAGCGCAACAGCAAAGTCAAGTTTTGTTTGAGATAAGCACGGAGATAGAAGATACTGAGGATGCCCTAAAACAAGCTGAGCAACTCACACAAAGGCTTAAAAAGCATTTGCAGCAGTTGAAAAGTTTACAGCAAGTCTTATCTAAGCAGCACTAAGCTTAATCTCCTAGACATTGTAAGAGCTACATGTGCCATAATGCACAATCATGGAATTTGTGGTAGAGGCAAAAGTCAGAGTTCGTTTCGCACCTAGCCCCACAGGCTACCCCCATTTAGGCAACATTAGAACTGCCTTATTCAATTGGCTTTTTGCTCGCCATCATGGTGGTAAATTCATCTTACGTATTGAAGATACCGACGTTGCTCGTAAAGTAGAGGGAGCAGTGGAAATGATACAAGACAGTTTAAGCTGGCTGGGACTGGGCTGGGATGAAGGTCCTTATTTTCAATCACAGCGATTACCTATTTATCATGAAGTTGCCAACAGATTGCTTAAAGAAAACCATGCTTATCTATGCTACTGCTCCCCGGAGCGGTTGGAGACAATGCGCCAGGAACAAATGAAGCGACACCAGCCGCCAAAGTATGATGGTCATTGCCGCAATTTAACACAACAGGAGAAAGCTAGACTAGAGGCAAGCGGTGTGAATCCCGTAGTTCGTTTCAAAACACCAGCTGCGGGGGAAACGACCTTCCACGACTTGATTCGTGGTGCAGTAACTTTTAGGAACGATATCTTGAATGACTTCGTCTTACTCAAGTCCGACGGCTACCCAACATATCATCTAGCCAACGTGATAGACGATCATTCAATGGATATTTCTCATGTCCTCAGGGCTGATGAATGGCTTTCCAGCACTCCTCAGCACATGTTGCTTTATCAAGCTCTAAACTGGCAGCCTCCGCAATTTGCTCACCTCCCTATGATACTGGGACCTGATAGAGCCAAGCTTTCCAAGAGACACGGAGCTACCAATATTGCTGACTATCACCTACAAGGTTACCTACCAACAGCAATGATGAATTTCCTAGCATTGCTAGGCTGGTCACTTGATGACCGAACTGAACTGCTATCTCAAGAGGAGTTGATAAAGCACTTTTCCTTGGAAAGGGTAGGTAAAACTGCGGCTATCTTTAATAAAGATAAGCTGGAATGGATGAACGGGGTTTATCTGCGAAAATTAAGCCCAGAGGAATTTGCCAAGCTTGCCACTCCATTCTTATCCAGGGATTTGCCAAGTTTGGTAAAGCGTCCACTGGACGAAAATTATATCCGCCAGATCATGCCCCTAATTCAAGAACGAGCTAAAACTTTAGCTGAGGTCCCTCAGCTTGCCGATTTCCTTTTTCTCGATGATCTGCAATATGACACTGGCCTACTTTTAAGTGGCGGATTAGACTCTGCCCAAGCCATTAACTCCATCGAAGCTACTGTCCAAAAGCTGGAGTTAGTACAAGACTGGGATGCTAGCTCGCTTGAAAGCATCCTCCGCCCGTTGGCCACTGAGTTAAACTTATCCACAAGAAAATTCTTTGGATTACTGAGGGTCGCTACCACAGGGCGCACTGCAGCCCCCCCCTTATTTCAAACCATGGCGGTATTGGGCAAAGACAAATGCCTAAATCGACTCAGGGGGGCTTTGCAGCGAATCTCTCTGATTAAATCCTGAAAACAAAACTCCTGTAATTAACAATTCCCTCTTGCTTCACATTCAAAAATTGGCAAAATGCCCAAAGCCTAGTTAGAATACTACATGGAGGCAGGCGGTGGATAGAGTAGCTGTGGTCGTTGATAGCGTTGCCTGAAGAGATAAATTGTTCAAAATCGTTTCTGATTTTCGGCTTACCGGTGACCAGCCACAGGCGGTAGATAAGCTAGTTGAGGGATTGGAGAAGGGTTACCAGCAGCAGACTTTGCTTGGGGTTACTGGCAGCGGTAAGACCTTCACCATGGCTAATGTTATCGAGAGGGTGCAAAGACCCACCTTGGTTATTTGTCATAACAAGACTTTAGCCGCCCAGTTGGCTACCGAGTTCAAGGAGTTCTTTCCTGAAAGCGCCGTGGAGTATTTTGTTAGCTATTATGATTATTACCAGCCTGAGGCATACATTCCTAGCACCGACCTCTATATCGAGAAAGAGACCGACATAAATGAGGAAATTGACAAATTACGCCACGCAGCTACCAGGGCTCTCTTTGAGCGCCGAGATGTAGTTATTGTGGCTTCGGTTTCCTGTATTTATAACCTAGGTTCACCTGAGGAGTACCATAGCTTTGCTCTCACTATCAAAAGAAACGAGAGCCATAAGAGAGATAAGCTAATTCGCCGCCTGGTGGATATGCAATATGAGAGGAACGATTTTGAGCTCACTAGAAGTAAATTCCGTATTCGGGGGGATACTCTGGAGATTCAGCCAGCCTATGAGGAAATAGCAATTAGAATTGAATTCTGGGGAGACAAGATTGACCGTATTGTGGAGGTTGACCCATTAACTGGTGAGTTGCTGGCTCACCGAGAGCAAGTAGATATTTACCCCGCCAAGCATTTTGTTACCCCCGACGATAAGTTGATGGCAGCAATTGAAGATATCAAGAAGGAGCTAGAGGAAAGGTTGAGGCAACTCAGAGCTCAGAACAAGCTCCTTGAGGCTCAGCGGCTTGAGGCTCGTACCAACTACGATATTGAAATGCTCCAGGAGGTAGGCTATTGCACCGGGGTGGAAAATTATTCCCGCCATCTCCAACGCCGTGTTACAGGAAGCACACCCTGGACATTGCTGGATTACTTCCCTGACGATTTCTTGTTGTTCATCGATGAATCACATATGACCTTACCCCAAATAAAGGGCATGTATTACGGTGATATTTCTCGCAAACAGACATTGGTTGATTATGGCTTTCGCCTTCCCTCGGCTCTGGATAACCGCCCACTGAATTTTGAGGAATTTAGCCAACATATTAACCAGGTTGTTTATGTCTCAGCCACACCGAAGCCTTATGAGTATGAGCATAGCCGGCAAGTAGTTGAGCAACTAGTTCGCCCCACTGGTTTACTAGAGCCTACCATGGAGGTTAAGCCAATCAAGGGACAAATTGACGACCTTATTTACCAAATAAGGAGTCGTGTTGGGAGGGGGGAGCGTTGTTTGGTTACCACTTTGACCAAGAGGATGGCTGAAGATTTGTGTGATTATCTCAGGGAGATGGAGATAAAGACTCATTATCTTCATTCGGAGATACAGACTTTAGAGCGAGTGGAGATTCTCCGTGACCTTCGCCTTGGCGTCTATGATATAGTTGTAGGAATCAACTTGCTTCGTGAAGGCTTAGATTTACCCGAAGTGAGCTTGGTGGCCATACTCGATGCCGATAAAGAAGGCTATCTCAGGTCAGAGGAAGCGCTTATCCAAACGATGGGGAGAGCTGCCAGACATGTAAATGCTCACGTCATAATGTATGCTGACGCCGTTACCAAATCTATGCAGCGAGCGATAGAGGAAACTGGACGTCGGCGACGGATTCAAGAAGCTTATAATAGAGAGCATGGCATAACTCCTCAAGGAATCAAAAAGGCAATCAAAGATATCACTGCGAGAGTTCAAGCAGTAGCAGAAACAAGAGCTCCTTATATGATTACGCCTGTTTCCAAAGAAGAGATGCTTCGCCTTATCAAGGAGCTTGAGACCCAGATGAAGGCGGCGGCTAAGAATCTGGAATTTGAGAAAGCTGCTATAATCCGCGACCGCATTATCGAATTAAGAAAAGACGAGGAATTAGTGTCTCCTATAATTAGACGGCGTTAAACTTTGTTCACACCCATCCCCCTAAGCTAAATCCAAGAATCTCTGGGGGCTTAGCAGCGTTTCCTTGCTGATGCTGAGTATCCTTTATTTTTCAGTTCAGTAACCAGCTCAGTAACCAGCTTATCCTCATCCTCGCACTCCAAATGAAGGATAATATCCTTCTTGGTTGCCTCCTCAGGCGTGAAGATATGTAGATTGCCAATTTTGATGCCCAGCTTATTTACGGTGGAGACTATTTCCTCGATTGCCTTCCCCTCACCACCACCAATGATTTTAATTCGGCTGCCAGGCAGCAAAGCTCCGCCTATGCCCAAGCCAAGTATCGGATTGACAATTCTGTAGAAGAAGTCAGTAGTGGTAACTATACCTACTACTCTGCTATCCTCAAGCACTACAAGGGAGCCTACCTTATTGCCTTGGGCAGTAGCCAGCGCTTCCTCAGCTGTCATATCAGGTGTGGTTGTAACGACGCTTTTTTCCATGATTTCTTTCACTGTGGTCTTGTCTAAAAGGTAGGTGAGCTCCCAGACAGTAAGGCTTGTAGCTTTAGATGGAGATACTTGCTCCAACGTACGTACCGTTACTATACCCACCAGCTTTCCTTTATCCACCACTGGCAGGCGCTCAATCTTGTGAGCCTGCATTATCCTCTTAGCATCAGTGATACTGGTACTGCTTGGAATGGTAACCACATTGGTTGTCATGATCTCACGAATATACATTTTTCACCTCCTTGAACACTAAACCCCACCAGTTTAGCGTTCTCATTATAGCAAACTTTATTGTAACGTAGCAAATGCTTGTGCTTCTTCATAGAAATAATAACTCCAACCCTGTCTTAGTCATCAAAACTTACTACCCGTTACGTTGTAGTTACGCAAAGAATAAAATCACGCAGGGAATGAGGGTAGGGAAGAGGCGTAGAGCAACATCCCAGAGGAATTTATCCAGCGTTTTCGCTATAATATTTGACAGGCGTCAATCGTGTACCTGCTGTTCTGGCATCGGGTAAAAAGTTATCAAAGAGATTGCAGGCACGGTTGTTGAAATGAGTTCGGGAGATGTAAAAAGAGCGTTCCCTGTGCAGCTTCTATTTTGGAGGGGTGACCGAGTGGCTTATGGTGACGGTCTTGAAAACCGTTTTCGCTTTTGGCGAACGTGGGTTCGAATCCCACCCCCTCCGCCAAATTGAAAGGAGGTCGTATGAAGATTCATGAGTACCAGGCCAAAGCGCTTTTGGCGCAATTTGGCATCCCTATTCCCGGTGGGAGAGAGGCATCCACTCCTAGCGAAGCTAAGAAAATAGCTAATGAGCTTGGGGGCAAGGTGGTAGTTAAAGCTCAGGTCTATGCTGGTGGAAGAGGCAAGGCAGGTGGCATAAAGATGGCCAGTACCCCTGAAGAAGCAGAAATGGCGGCAAGCGAGTTAATTGGAACTAAACTTGTGACTCATCAAACTGAACCAGAAGGGGTGTCAGTAAGCAAGGTTTTGGTAGAGGAAGCAAACGAGGTGGAGCGCGAACTCTATCTCAGTGTTCTTGTCGATGGAGCAAGTAGATTGCCACTTATGGTGGCCAGTGAAGCCGGTGGTATGGAAATTGAGCAGGTAGCCCAAGCCGCCCCGGAGAAGATATTCAGAACTCATATTGACCCTGCTGTTGGGTTTCAACCTTATCAAGGACGTAAACTAGCTTACGGTATGGGAATGGTAGGAAACCAAGTGAGAGAACTTACTAGATTGATGACCCAGCTTTATAACCTCTTTATGGCTAAGGATTGCTCTTTAGCCGAGATCAATCCTCTAGCTGTTACAGTAGATGGAAAGTTAGTAGCTCTTGATGCCAAGATGAACTTTGATGATAATGCCATTTTCCGGCACAAAGACGTTGAGGAACTAGAGGATAAGAAGCAAGAAGAGCCATTAGAAGTTCAGGCTGCTAATTGGGGAATCAAGAATTACGTCAAGATGGATGGCAATATTGGCTGCATGGTTAACGGCGCTGGATTAGCTATGGCAGCGAACGATCTTATTCAATATTGTGGTGGTAGCGCAGCAAACTTCCTCGATATTGGCACTCTTAATACCACTGACCGCGTAGTCAATTCGTTTAAGATGTTCACCTCTGACCCCAGGATTAAAGCTGTTCTAGTAAATATATTTGGTGGAATGGCTAGGGTGGATGTTATTGCCAGAGGTATAGTCGAAGCCTATAAGCAAATAGACATCAGCTTTCCTGTAGTTATTAGATTGGCGGGGACAAACGTTGAAGAAGGCAAACGTATACTGGCTGAATCTAGGATAAGTTTTATTGAAGCAAAGGATTTTTACGATGTAGCTTATAAAGCAGTTGAAGCCGCGAAAGGAGGCAAAAAATGAGCATTCTCGTCTCTGACAATACAAAGCTTCTAGTTCAAGGAATTACCGGGGGTGAAGGCAGCTTTCACGCTCAACGCTGCATGGAGTACGGCACCAAGGTAGTGGCTGGAGTTACACCAGGAAAGGGAGGCACTCAACATTTAGGGGTACCCGTGTTTGACTCTGTGGAAAAAGCTATAGCGCATACCGCAGCCAATGCGAGCATTATCTTCGTGCCCCCTGCATTCGCTGCAGATGCCGTTTTAGAAGCAATTGACGCCTGTGTGCCCCTAATCGTGTGCATCACGGAGGGCATACCAGTTCTGGATATGGTGAAAGTACATAGTTATCTTAAAGGGAAATCTACCCGGCTTATCGGCCCTAATTGCCCTGGAGTCATCTCCCCAGGCAAATGTAAGGTCGGACTCATGGTTGGAGAAATCCACCTTCCTGGCAATGTAGGTGTTATTTCCCGCAGTGGCACTCTAACCTATGAGGTTGTAGCTCAGCTTACCGGCCTAGGAATTGGACAATCTACCTGTGTTGGTATTGGCGGCGATGCCTTGCCTGGCAGCACGTTTGTTGACATCCTGAGATTATTTGAGCAAGACAAGGATACTAAAGCTGTGGTTCTCATTGGTGAAATTGGCGGGACTTTGGAGCAACAGGCCGCTGAATTTATCAAAAATGAGATGGCTAAACCTGTGGTCGCTTTTATAGCGGGTAACACTGCACCGCCTGGGAAGAGAATGGGGCACGCCGGGGCCATTATTACCGGCTCTGCTGGCAAAGCTTCGGAAAAGATAAAGGCTTTGACTGAAGCTGGAGTCACTATAGCTCCAAACCCGGCCGAAATCGGTCTCACCACCAAAAAGGTGATAGGAGAGACTTGAAAGAGCAATTAGACTTCAACAATCAACAACCGGTATTAGATTAGCGGCTGATGACTAAGAATTGAGGCTGAAAACTGAAATGAATCGCTATCCTCTTGTGGAGGAAATCTTCATCACTCTAACTGCTCCTGAGCTTTTTGAGCTAATTAAGGACAATTCTTATAGCTTCTTTTTGGATAGTGGCATGGATCCCCAAAAGCTGGGACGCTATTCTTTTATTGGCAGCAATCCCTTTCTCGTAATGAGCAGCCGAGGTAGTGAGATTACCTTAGTTCGCAGAGACGAGGAGAAGATTCAGCATGGTAACCCCTTCGATATCTTGAGTAAATTGCTAAAGATGTATAACTTAGGTCATTGCTCGGCACCTGTTCCCTTCCTTGGTGGGGCAGTTGGCTATCTTAGCTACGACCTGTGCCATTTTACCGAGCGCTTGCCGTCCACAGCTATAGATGACCTCAAGCTTCCTGAGAGCTATTTTGCTTTCTACGATGTTGTCCTTGCCTTTGACCATCTGGAAGAGAGGGTTTACCTTATTGCCACAGGCTTTCCCGAGCTAGAGGAAAGGCGAAGACTAAGGCGAGCCAGAATGTGCCTTGAGGATATGAAGGATTGGCTCCATTCTGCCCTTCCTTCTGAGCCCTTCGCTTCCTGTCATTCTGAGGGAGCCGAAGCCCTGAACATAGTGAAGGGACAGCAACCGAAGAATCTCGCTCAGCATAAACTCCGTGAAGAGCCTCCTCTCACTGGAACCCCTGATGTCATTGCGAGGCAGAGCCAGAGCAATCTCTCGTACCACTTAGGAGAAAGGGATTGGGAGGGTGACTTTCAGCCTGCCGAGGAAAGCGGAGAGGTTTTGCTTAAGTCCAATTTCACCCCTGAGGAATATATAAAAGCTGTGAGCAAAGTGAGGCAGTATATCGCTGCCGGGGATGTTTTCCAGGTCAATCTTTCTCAGAGGTTTGAGGCTGATTTGACAGTTTCCCCCTATGAGCTTTATCGCCGATTAAGACAGGTTAATCCAGCCCCCTTTGCCAGTTATCTTAACTTTCATGGGGTGACCATTGTTAGTGCCTCTCCAGAAAGGTTCCTCAAGGTTCGAAATGACTTGGTAGAAACACGACCAATAAAAGGGACAAGGCCACGGGGCCATGACCCGATTGAAGATGCGGCGCTGGCTCAAGAGCTGGTTCATAGCATAAAAGATCGAGCTGAGAACGTAATGATTGTTGACTTAGAAAGAAACGATTTGGGGCGAGTTTGCCGCTACGGCACAGTAAAAGTTACTGAATTGGCTATCCCAGAGACTTTCCCCACAGTATTTCATCTTACCTCTACTGTTATTGGCAGGTTATGCCAGAGCAAGGATGTAGTTGGCCTGCTTAAAGCTACATTCCCCGGCGGCTCCATTACCGGCGCTCCCAAGGTGCGGGCTATGGAGATTATTGACGAGCTGGAGCCAACCAGAAGAAGCGTCTATACTGGCTCTATAGGTTATCTGAGTTTTACTGGCGACCTCGACATAAACATCGTTATCCGCACTTTTTTGATTAAAGAAGGCAAAGCTTACTTTCAAGTTGGTGGTGGCATTATTTACGATTCCGATCCAGAAGCTGAGTACCTGGAGACTATGGACAAAGCCAGGGCTTTAATTCAAGCCCTAAAACTAGCGCCGGTTGTCGTTGCGAACGGAGTGAAGCAATCTCAAGCGAAATGATATTGATAATCGATAACTATGATTCCTTTGTTTATAACCTGGCTCAATATTTGGGGGAGTTGGGCTGGGAGCCGAGAGTGTATCGTAACAACCAGATTACTCTAGCTGAGATTGAGGAGCTAAATCCCAGTCACATTGTCATCTCCCCTGGACCATGTACTCCCTTGGAAGCTGGCATTTCCAACGACGTGGTACGGCATTTTGGTGGGAAAATCCCTATACTGGGAGTATGCCTGGGGCATCAATGCATTGGCCATGCCTACGGGGGTAGAGTTGGCCAAGGTTCACCATTCCATGGCAAGACCTCCCTAATCTACCATGACGGCGAAGCTATCTATCAAGGCTTACCTAATCCCTTCCCAGCAACTCGCTACCATTCTTTGATTATCGAACCCGAGGCTTTTCCTTCTTGTCTGAAAATCACGGCGAAAACACCTGATGGGACAATTATGGGGATAAGGCATAAGAATTATGTAGTGGAAGGGGTTCAGTTCCATCCCGAATCCATTCTCACAGAGGTGGGACATGACCTCCTGACTAACTTTCTCCACCTTACTCAGCCAGTTTGCGTTTAAGTGACATTTAATGGACGTGAAGCGAAGTAATTACAAGCCCAATTCCCCCTTCGAATCCCCAATGTCCTTGCGAAGTACAGCCGAAGCAACCTTCTCTCCCTTGAGAGGAGAGAATTAAAGTGAGGGTAAAATCATGTCCGAAATTATTTATCTTAATGGTCACCTCGTTCCCCACTCTGAGGCTAGGCTATCCCCATTCGACCATGGTTTCCTCTATGGCTATGGGCTATTTGAGACCATGCGAGCTTATAACGGGAACATATTTCGTCTTGACCGTCACCTGAGTCGCCTTCGCTGCTCAGCCGAGAGCCTTGGCCTGGCAGGCAAACTAGCGGCCTCTGACATGGAAGCTGCTTGTCTGGAAACTCTCAGGGCTAACGAATTAAAGGATGCCCGCCTAAGGCTCACTATTTCAGCAGGAGAAGGCGATATGACCCCCGACCCCGACACTTGCTCTAGCCCTACTTTTTTGGTCACTGCCAAAGCTTTTATTCCCTTATCACCCAAAAGATACGAACAGGGGTTCAAAGCAGTACTATCCTCGCTACATCGCGATAGCCAATCTCCTCTATCCCGGTTAAAGTCCACTTGCTATCTGAACAATATCCTAGCCAGAATGGAAGCCAAGGCGGCTGGGTGTAATGAAGCTATCATACTTAATGAGCGAGGTTACCTGGCTGAAGGCAGCATCAGCAACATTTTCCTGGTGAGTAAAGGAATATTGATTACTCCATCTTTAGAAAGCGGAATCTTGTCTGGAATTACCAGAGAAGCAGTTCTGGAGATAGCTCAAGCTTTGCATATCAAGGCAGAGGAGAGAGAAGTAGAGCTAAAGGAGCTAACTGAGGCTGAGGAAGCCTTCTTTACCAATTCAGTCCTGGAACTTATGCCCTTAACTTGGTTTGCAAGCAAGGCCATCGGTTTGGGCAAACCAGGTCAGCTAACCAAGAAGCTAATGGCTGCCTATAAGAAACTTGTAAATGAGACCACCGGTGGAATGGCTTAAGTTATTTGCATGGAGAATAACAATAAACACATTCAAAACCACATTTGGCAACCGCTAAGAAATCTATCTTAGTATATACATTAAGAAATAGTGATAGCTCCAGGCTCCAATAAATAAGGGTGCTTGAAAAAGCAACGTAATCCCCTTTACTGATTGTCTTGTAAATAACAAACCATAATTACTGCCTGAAATTACTTACTTACCTGGCCAGCTCTGACCTCTTTGATGAAGTCCTCAACCATTTCAGCTATTTTGATTATCCCATAACCAAGGGGTTTATGGAGAGCAAAAACAACAGAATCAAAACTATCAAGAGGATAGCTTACGGCTACCGCGACAGTGACATCTTCAGAACGAGGATATTGACCATTAACCTGGATTGTGGAGACACGGTTTCACATTTATTGGCGTAGGACCAAACTCTTTGACCATATAAGCACCTTCCAACTCATAACCAAGTGAGCGATAATATTCTCTAGCACCAACGCCGCTGAGTACCGATAGTCTATCAGCGCTAAATTCCTCCGTGGCAATTCTCTCAGCCTCTCGAAGCAGCTTTTCCCCTAAACCTCTATGCTGAGCCGTCTGTGCCAGTCTTTCCCCTAAAGGAACTTCAGAACCAAAAATGTGTAACTCTCTGATGAAAGCCAAGTTATTATCGTTTGCCCTCAGCCTCAATAAGCCAAAAAGAGTCCCGTTGGCATCCTCATAGGAAAGAAAAACCTCCTTCCCCTCAGAAGCTTTATAGTCCAGCCTGATTAAACCAGGCTTGCCAATCACCCAGCCCTCCCTTAAGCGATGTCCGTATTCTCGGCAGCGAATACAATTACATCGCATGCCTAGCTTGTTCAGTCTCTTTCTGATAGTTCCTCTAAGCGCTAGGTCCTTGCTACCTGCAATGATAAATTTGCTGGGGATATCCCGCATCAGTCGTGGAATCCTGACATACTTTGGAATTAAGGCTTTGATATCTATAAGCAAATCTATCATTTCCTCATCGCTATAAGACTGATAGCGACCATCCCGATACCAGTTTTCCAACTCGCTTCCTGTAACCACCAGCGTGGGGTAAAGCTTGAGCCCATCAGGTCGGAAGCGCTCGTCATCAAACAATTCCCGCGAGAGCTCTAGATCATGCCCAGGTGTCGACCCAGGTAAACCAGGCATCCAGTGGTAATAAACTTTAAAGCCATAATCCCTTAGTATTCTGCTAGCGGAGATGACTTCGGCCACTCCGTGTCCCCTCTTGGTCAACATATGGATATCATCATCCAGGGTCTGTACTCCAATCTCCACCCTGGTAACACCAAACTCCAGCATACGCTTTATCTCTTTCTCCCCACAAAAGTCAGGCCTGGTTTCAATGCATAGTCCTACGCAGCGATGTTCAGCAGCCTCATTCAGCTTCTTAGCTTCTTCTAAATTGGCAGCTTGCCTCGCATTGAGAGCATCATAGCAATCCTTGATGAACCAATATTGATATTCATCGGGATAAGCCAAGAACGTGCCTCCCATAATGATGAGCTCTACCTTATCCAGAGCATGGCCCATATCCCCTAGGGTACTAAGCCTAGATTCCACCTGTTTTTTAGGCTCAAAATCACACTTCCGGGCTCGAAGAACCGCCGGGGATTCCACTGTATAGCTCTTGGGAGCATCAGGAGAGCTGGGGCAATATACACATTTGCCAGGACAAGGGAAGGGCTTGGCCATAACCGCCACCGGAGTCACTCCTGAAATAGTTCGAGATACCTTCTTCATTATGATATGCTACAGTTTAGCAAAGCCATCTCTATGACTACAAACAGGAAGGTCTTCGACCAAATAGCTGAAAGCTGGTATCGGGTAAGGCACTGGCCTCTACTTAGAGAAGAGCTTGAGGAGCTAGCTCAGAGGTGGCAAGGGACGGGTGGAAAGCTATTAAATGTCGGCTGTGCCCACGGTCCTGACTTCCTGCCTTTCAGGCAAGGCTTTGAACTGTGGGGAATAGACTCTTCATCAGCCATGCTCAAGCAAGCACTGAGGTATTCCGCCAAGTTCAAATTTTATGTCAATTTAATAGCCACCGATGCCCTCTCCCTACCCTTCTACGACGATACTTTTGACTGGGCAGTTTCAGTGGCTACCTATCACCATATCAAGGGTGGAAACGAGAGGGAAAGGGCATTTGAGGAATTAAGGCGAGTTTTAAAACCTGGCGGCGAGGCCTTCTTGACCGTGTGGAACCACGGGCAGCCAAGATTCTGGCTAAAATCGAAAGAACAAGAAGTAGTTTGGAGACTTAGCGATAGAACCGTCTCCCGCTATTATCATCTTTTCTCTTATCGCGAGCTTAAAGGGCTATTGACGCAAGTTGGCTTTAAAATTATCACCATGTCACCAGAGAAATCTCACCATTTCCCAATAAAGAACTTTTCACGCAATATATGCATCTTGGTGAAGAAGTAATGCCTGGCATTCACAACTCTGTAGCATCAAGGCTATGGATTCAATACTTCAGCCCTACAACAATTTCGTCAAGCAATTTTTCAGAGCCACCATCTACACTATTTAACCATGCTACAAGTTTGGCTACTCTCCAAGCAAGTCTTGGCTTGCTTCTGCTTTCTCAGAAAAGTCAGCTTCCACAATGCCCTTAAAAATTTCTACCAACTTGGGATCAAACTGTTTGCCAGCACCTTTTTCTAACTCTTTCATCACTTCCTCGTTGCTAAGGGCATCACGGTAAGGGCGAGCAGAGGTCATGGCAGCAAAAGCATCGGCCAAAGTCAGGATGCGAGCCTCCAATGGAATAGCTTCACCTGCAAGTCCTTCAGGATAACCAGTACCATCCCATCTTTCATGATGGTATAAAATCCCGCTCACGCAGGGAACCAAGTTAGGCACATTCCCAACAATATTCGCTCCCAATCTAGGATGAGTCTTAATCTGCTCCCATTCTTCAGCATTGAGCTTTGCTTTTTTTCTTAGTATCTTATCAGAAATACTAATCTTGCCAATATCGTGGAGCAACGCGGCAGTACTTACTCTAGATACCTCGTCAGGCGATAAGCCAATCGCCTCAGCTAAAGCTACAGCATAGATATTAACTCTCTTGGAATGGTCGTAGGTATAGGCGTCCTTTGCATCCACTGCCGAGGCTAAGGCGTAAACAGCAGATAAACCACTACCTCTAGCATAAGTCCCCGATTCTGGTAATGGCTCAGACAAGATTCTAGAGGACAGATAAACCCGATTACCTCCAGTACGCTTGGCATGATAAAGAGCAGTATCGGCTACAGTAACAAGTTCTCCAAACATTATTCCATCTGAAGGGTAGCTAGCCAAACCAACGCTACAAGTAACAGCAATTTCTTCTGCCTTCATTTCGCTAGCAATCTGACCCCGAACTCGATCACCCACGATATAAGCATCATCCATGGTTGTCTCAGGCAAAATAACGATGAATTCATCACCACCATACCTGAAAGCCTGGTCGGCATTTCTAATAGACCTTCTGATAATTCCCCCTATCTGGTTGAGAAGTTTGTCACCGGAGGGATGCCCATATATATCGTTATAGGCTTTGAAATTATCCAGGTCAAGCAAAAACAGGGAGAATACACTACCATAGCGGGAATGTCGAGTAATCTCCTCTTGAAGCCGTTCTTCAAAATGGCGACGATTAAACAGCCCGGTAAGCTCATCAATACGGCTTCTCTGCTCAGCCCTAGCGTAGAGCTGGGAATTCTCAATGGGCGTAGCAATCTGCAAAGCCAACTGTTCCAGAAGACGTACTTGCTTGGGATTATAAGCATTGGGTCGGTGATTACCCAAAGTTAGACTGCCTATGCTTTCGTCTTTGATAATTAAAGGTAGATAAATAATAGAGCGAACCCCCCATTTTAAGTGATGCTCCCCAGTCCAGAATCTGCGGTATCGTGCTAAATCATTTTCGTATAAGCTCTTCTTCTCCCGGGACACCCATTCGGTGCCCGTCCCTTTAAGGGGTATCCTCTCTCCTGACTGCCATGTTGAACCTATGGTACTAGATAAAGCCGGGAAGTACAGCTGGTCTCCCTCAACCAAAGCTATGGTTGCCCAATCAACATCAACAGCTTTCTTTAACTCACTAATGAACCCTTCAAATATCTCCTCAACACTAATGCTGGAGGTCACAATTATGGTCAACCTGTTAATAAGGCTCAATTCTTCGCTCTGCTCCCGGATTTGCTCATGGAAATATTCTTTCTCCATGCTTGCCGCCACGCGGCTGGCAACAGACTCCAGTAAATCAATATCTTCGACAGTGTAAAGCCCTCCATCTTGCTTATCAGTCACTGTCCAAATAGCCACAAGTTCGCCTCTATTCATCACGGGAATGAACATCTCCACTCTGGCTGCCTGGATATCCTCTTTCTCCTCCTGCCAGATGGATTGGAATTCAGGAAAGATGCCCAGATTTCTTTCAGGTAATATGGTGTTTTCCCGCTTCAGCCAGGTCACAACAGGGCTATCGCGTCTCAAATTCAAGTTCATCATAGGGTTATCCTCTACAGGCGGGTAGGCAAATCGAGCAGCAAAATCTCCCACTTCAGCCTGGGGCAAAAGCAGACAGGCTCTCCGACTGCCAACAGATTGAGATAGCAATGATATGAGATGGCTACCAAACTGTTCCAGAGAGGTGACATCATGTATTTGGCTGACAAAACTGGACAACTCTCTGCGATAGTTGTATTTCTCTCCAGCAAAAGCTTGCTCCACTTTCTCCTGCAAGGTTGCGCGTACTCTATGAACAAAAATCACCACAATTGGAATTCCAATACCACAGACTACACCTAGAGTGGTAAGGTCAGGGCTGAAGCCAAAGACCAGATGAATGAGCAAAAGAAGCAATCCCAAGGCAACAAAACCACCGCCATACATGCCCAGATACATCAGCGCTCGACGCAAAACAACCCTCATATCCAGTAGGCGATGTGCCACTACGGCATAGATTAAGATACAAGCCACGATAAAATTGCCAATATGGCCTACAGGATACTCCCCTCCCCTTGGAGCAAAAGACCCAAAGGTAAAAATTATTAAGATCCCAGTGGCGGTAATCACATAAACGATTACATTCCGCTCCATCAAGTCAGGTGAGATTCTCAGCCTTCGCACCAGATAATATATGTCCCTGCCACCCAGAGTAATCACCATGAGGAAAGCTATGGCAAAAAGCCAGATACCATAGTCAACATCGATGCCGCGGGCAGTGATCTCGATGCCCCCAGGGATGTAGCCCAGTAACGCCAAGCCTATGGTGCTTGCCAAAAAGGCATAAGCAGCTGGTATTTTGACAGGGTCAGGCTGATAGAAAGAACGGAGAAAGTAGTGGAATTGAATTACCGTCCATATTGCAAGGCAAACAACAACCTTAACCAGAAGGAGTTTATACGGCATAAAGAAATCGCTACGGCCAAAGGTGTCGCTTAAACTCCAAAGGAATGCGGGAAGCAGAAAAAATAGGAAAATCTTTTGCTCTCTCTGCCATGGTCGATTAAGCAGCAAAAGGACAAACAGAGGGATGTAAACAATGCTGGCAGTTAAAGGAATTAAGGTATGAATATTCATATATTCGCTATTATTGGCATAAATTTGGAAGTTGTCAATAAGGAGTGAAGTAATTCTCAAAAGTGCCCTTCGACATTATGAAGAGTGTCACTTTCCCATGCCATTGCGAGACACCATGGTGCCGAAGCAATCCGCGGTAGACGTTTGAACAGTATTGTCTCACTGCCCTACAATCGGCAGCGAGGCGCCAATAGCAAAGGGGGCAGGCCATTTTGCCCGCCCCCTATTTGCCCAAGGTATACTATATCTAGCGGCTAGGCACACGCTCGGTTTCGCTTGCCGGCATAGCCTCCACCACAACTTTGGGAGCTCCCAGCAACGAAAGCACTTCATCTGAGGGATTAATATGTGGCGGCTTCAGATGACCTAAATCAGCACCCTCAGCCTCTCGCTGAGAGATATAACTGGAAAAGGCACCTTGGGGAAGCAAAGTGACTTTTATCGGCTTCAGGTCCAGCACAGTCTCAAGATCACCAACAAGTGGATAGGGATTATAATTATAGACCTTCTCCAATTTTCTAAACTCTTCTCGAACAGATGCTGCAGCACTCTCTTCTTTTACGATGTAGTCATTTTGGGTCTCTATATAGATATGCAGTGTCGGGTTGTCATCAAGCGTTTCCTTACGCACTGTCCAGTCCACATAGGGAATTCCAGTGTTTTCAATCGCTTCCCAGACCAATCTCTCAGTGATATAACCGAGACCGGTGACAATAATAAGATCATCCGCCCGGCTATAAAACACCATCTGAGGTATATCAATATCTAGCTCCTCATTTTGAAGTGAAGTCACTTTGACCATATCGCCAACTCTAAATCTGGTCAAAATGCCCCCATGGAAATTGGTGATTACTATCTCGTAGTTCTCACCAGCTTTCACCTCATCCAGCAACACGGTTTTGGGTTGATAGGAATGGTCCAGTTGCCACTTAAACCGCTCTCTCTCTGGAATGAACTCGAAGAAGTTGAGACTGGGGATGAAAGTCATACCTTCATAGTCCCAAGTCTGCGTGGCATAAATACCACCTTCGGCGCCACCATATACCTCCAGAGGACTCCTCCCCCACAATTCTTCAACTCTCTTCCTGAAGATGGCGCTGTCTGTGCCACCACCCACAATCCCCTTAACATTCCACAAGTCTTTAGGCAGCATGGAGCGATGCGCTCGCTTGCTCTTCACTAACCCCTTAACTATACGAATTAGAGCCCGAGGATGCTTTAGCAAGGGACGGATATTCATGTTTCCCGATTGTTGCTTGAGCTGCTCTCCCACGGCAACGAGGACAGAGGCTAAACCACCAAAACCATCAAGCCCTCGATATAGCGATTGTTCAAAGCCCGCTTTTATTCTCTCCGTGAAGGATAGCTCCGTGGCCCCAGAGGGCAAGAAATCACACCCGAGGGCTCGTTGAACAAACTCACCAATGACGCCTGAGGCATAAGGCCGCGGACCCATGGTAAACAGGACTTGCAAAGGCTCTTTTACCTTGGAAACGTCACCACGCCCATTGCAAAGGGCAAGGATAACGATACCCCCACAGACTTTTTCGAATTCTGAGGCAAAACTGTCTGACATGGGCACCCATTTAACATCGTATCTGCCAGTGTAGCCTGAAGAATGTACCCACATAGCTGTCTTTGCTGGCAACCCGTCCTCCCTTTGCTCTACGAGTTCAGGGAGGTAATCAGCATAGGTAGTTAATGGCACCAGTTCCCTGAATTCCTCTAATGTTTTAGGTATAACCCCACCTAACACCCTTTTACCCAGTTCACAATTTTTCAATAGCCCAATCTGCTCCAGAAGCAGCCGTTTCTGGATAGTCATAAATTGCTCCAACCTGAGGCCAGTAAAGCCACAGCACATTTGCCATAGCTCTTCCTTCCTTCCCTGCCGTAGTAAATCAATCGGCCTTATCATATGTAGCACCTCCATCACCCTCTTTGACATTGTGAGATACTATTTAGCGGTGCAGCAACCTCAGGGGTTGCCATAGATTCACTCACAATGACAGCAGAGGGAATTCATTAGTACAAAGATACTATGGCAGGCCTTGATTTGATTGGGAAGTGATTATGTTCTAGAAGATAGTTCTATTTGAATGTGTAAAAAACACGGTTTAGAGAGAATGGTGAGGATAAAGAGGTTTTAGGAGTTCTTTCCCTTGTGGGAACTACCCAGAGCTTGCAACCTTTGAGTCAACTGCTCGAATTCTTTATCCTCAGGTTGCTTACCTAGCTCCAACCCATAGCTGATAAAGAATTCCAGAAAACTACGTAACAGCTCCTTGGTTCCTTCTTGAAACTGGTGAAACTCCTCTCGGGTTACGCCGTTATGCTTCTTGCTTTCCTCTTTTAACTGGCTCTCAATAAGAAAGTTGATCAACTCAGAACGGCTCATATCACCACGGTTGTCGTCTATCCTTTTCACCAGCTCAGCGTCCACTATAAACATTCTTTTCTCAGACATACAACGCTCCTACCATATAACAATACTCCTTACACTTTATTACCTTCAACAGGGGGAACCTTTGCAACTCTTTCAGGCGCCCCCTTGATAGCCCATAAAGCTCGACTAAGCCCCATTGCCATTCCCATTGCCATTTTGGAAACCAAGCACTTCTATTATACTATCTATATTTCTAAGCAACCCTCGCCCTTCTTCAGTTACATGGTAGGTGACTACAGGATTACCCACCTCCACTTTGTTAATAAGCTCATGGCTTAAAAGGAAGGCGAGATATTTCTGTATTTGGCTGTAGCTCATATTGACGCTATACATAATCTCTGTCTTGCCAGCGCCATTTTCACCAACCCTTAACATGTCAGCTATTATTTCGATATTAGATCGACGCCGATTCATTGTCACAGCCTCTACATCCTATTACTATCGTCCTATTACCATTTTACTAAGCATTATACATCCTGTCAATGGTAGTTCTGTTGATGTTCTACACTGTTTTGTGTGAAGAATGTTCAAAAGGTGTTGTAGAGGAGATGGTGGTTTATTGAAAGACACTTGCTATTATCTGTAGCCTAAGATCAGGAAGCACTTCATCAGGCGGTGAGGAGGACAGCGCAGCAGGAGGCGGTTGAAGAAGAGTCGGTAAGAAGGTGTGTTGCTAAAGAGGGTGCAAGAAGGCGAGAAGTTAGGGAGTTGAAGCAAACACCCGAGTTCATAAGTACAGAGGAATTATCAGTGAAGTGGCGGCGTCTATATCACACAGCGATTTACAACCTGGTAGGGAGAGAAGTAATGGAGGTAGTAGGAGAAACACGGGCAACAAAGAGTGATAAGGTATCAGGGATAAGCTTGCAGAGCCGCAGAGAGTCAAGGGAGTGGCGGTAGATATACATGAACCCTTCCGTCAGGCAATTCAGATATGCTTGCCCCATACCAAGGTAGTAGCAGATAAGTTCCACCCTATCAGACGTATCAACGGTGCTCTGGACAAAGTGAGAAGCACGCTCCATGAAGAGCACAGGAAGAAGACGAGAAATCTATTCAAGAGCAGATATGCCTTTCTCAAAAGAGTTGAGAGCCTTGTTGGTTGAGAGAAAGAAAGGCTAAATCAGCTATTCTACCGTTACCCTGAGCTAAAGAAGGCCTGGATATTCAACGAGAGCTTCAGTAATGATACAAGAAAACAGACAGAAGCAAGGCTGAGGAAATGCTGGAGCTATGGCAGGGAAAAATAGCGAGGACTCCCTATATGAGTTCAAGGAGCTCCTCCATATGTTTGCTAATTGGAGAGAATAAACACTGAATTATTTTGCTTACCGCATAATCAATGGATTTGTGGAGGGCAAGAACAACAGAATCAAAACTGTCAAGGGGATGGCTTACGGCCACCGTAACATGGATAACTTCCAAATAAGGATATTGGTAACTAACCTGGGCTATGGAACCGCAGTTTCACACTTATTGGCGTAGAACCTAGATTTTTGACTACTGGGAATCTTCCTGTGGATGGCTTAGAATGCCGAAAGTTAACATAGAAAGAGAGGTTCTTACTAAAAAAAGCTATATCCCTTTGGTTGAACTCAAAAACAACCCTAGAGATTACATAACCCTACACGTAAAACCTCCCCCATTTCCCCATCACGTAGATGAGCTATTACTCGAGCCTGAATACAACATATATGCTGATGAAATTAAAAGAGTGGTCAATATCAAAACTGTGGTTCAAGAAACTGAAAAATATAACACTGGGGCAGCTATATTTTGGCAAGAGAATGGGAATAAACATATAGCATTACCACCATTTCCCATTATTGAAAACAAGGTTTCGCGTGGTGAACTCGCTCCTTCGCTTCACATAGAAGCGAAGGAGCGAGAATATGTTGTAGGAATCATACTGGTAGCATGGAGTTCATACTCCATAGGAATTCTCCAAGGTGATGACCTGGCAGAATCAAAAACAGGCACGGAGTATATTCATAAGAAGCACAGGAAGAGGGGGAGAAGCGAAAGAAGATTTGCCCGCTGGGCTGAAAAGCAAGAAAGAGACTTTCTAAAAAAAGTTAGCAGTAGAATTGAAGAGAGGTTTAAAAACTACACCATAGACCCTATCTTCTTCGAGAGGAACAGGCTGGGCCACAAGCCATTACTACAGAAATGTACATACCTCAACCTGAAGACATATAAAACCCCTAAAAGAATTTTGAATATAAAGTATACCAGCACTTAAGCCCTAAACTAAACCTTAGCTTAGAAGAAATAACAAAACCCCTACTCCTTGTCTTCTAAAGCTAAGACCAAGATAGACATGGTCCTGGTTTAAGCAAAACAGGTTGTCTTAAACAATTAAAACGAATAGAAGCAACACAATATTAAATTTTGATTCCTCTAGATAATTGGAAAAGGCTACAAATATCTAAGCTTTCCCTATTCTGAACATCTTCGTACCACAAACAGGGCAAACACCTTGTAACGCTGGTCTTCCATTCTTGAGTGTAACTGGCTTTGGGTTTCTAATCTCCCTCTTTTGCCTGCACTTCATACAATAAGCTGTTGCCATGATACCTCCTACCCTGATTTATTTCTTATATTGTTACTACACGAATGAAACTTTGTCAATAGTTTTTGGTCTCATAATTCATTTTTCCATCCTTTTGATATGCTATAATTAGACTTGATTATTTACATACAGGAGGCAACAATTGGCAAGGGACTTAGAATTTATTGCCTGGTTTGATGAACTTAGTAAGAAGGATATTGCCTTAGCTGGTGGCAAAGGAGCAAATCTAGCTGAGATGACACATGCTAAAATTCCAGTGCCACCGGGATTTATCGTTACCTCAAATGCCTATTCCCATTTCTTAAAGCAGGCAAAGCTTGAACAGGAAACACGTCAGCTTCTCAAGCCTTTAGATATAGAGGACAGTCAGGAGCTTAAAAAAGCCAGCGATAAGATTAAAGAAATTTTTTCTAATGCCTCTATACCTGAAGAAATAGCCAGTGAAATTAAGCAGGCTTATAGAAAACTAGGGGGAGGACTAGTAGCTGTACGCAGTTCCGCAACTGCTGAAGACTTGCCCGAAGCTTCCTTCGCCGGGCAACAAAGAACCTTTTTAAATGTTCAAGGAGAGGGTGAACTATTAGCTGCAGTACAAGGCTGTTGGGCTTCACTATTCGAACCTCGGGCTATATTCTACCGGCAGCAACAAGGATTTGACCATTTTAACGTAAGCCTAGCCGTTCCAGTTCAACAAATGGTGCAATCGGAAACTTCTGGAGTTATGTTTACCGTGGAACCTCTAACTAGCGACAAGGAGAAAATCCTTATCGAGGCAGTTTATGGGCTTGGCGAAGCTATCGTCTCTGGAGAAGTGACCCCTGATTCCTACACGGTAGACAAAAAGAGCCTGACTATCATCGATAAACAAATAGCCAAACAAGAGTGGCAGATAATCAAAAATCCCCAACCTAGCGAGGTGGAAGAAAATAATATTAAAGTTCCTATATCTGACTCAAGGCAATATGAGCAGAAGCTATATGATAAAGACATTATCGCTCTAGCTAAGTTGGGTAAAGGTTTAGAGGATTTATATCAATTTCCTCAAGATATCGAATGGGCAAAGCAAGATGATAGGCTCTTCATTGTTCAAACTCGTCCAGTCACCACTTTAGGGGTGAGGGAAATGCTTGCTGAAATCAAGGCCGAACCACTGCTAACTGGTGAAGCTGCTAGCCTAGGAATAGCTTCAGGCCTTGTCAAAATCGTCCACGATGCTACACAACTAGACAAGGTAAAAAAAGGGGACGCCTTAGTAGCCGAGATGACATCCCCTGATTTCGTCCCGGCAATGAAACGCGCAACAGCTATTGTCACCGACAAAGGTGGCAAAACTTCTCACGCCGCTATTGTCAGCCGCGAGTTGGGCATCCCTTGTGTAGTTGGCACAGAAAAAGCCACTGAAATTCTTAAAGATGGTCAGGAAATAACGGTGGATGGTTCCCGTGGTCGAATTTATCAAGGCAAAATAGCAGGAGAAAAGATACCCTTGCGCAGCGCCAGCATGAGAAGAAGATTCACAACTAAGACAAAGGTCTATGTGAACCTGTCCCAGCCTGAATTGGCAGACAGAGTAGCTGCGAGGGATGTTGATGGAGTTGGCTTACTTCGGGCAGAATTCATTATAGCCCAGATCGGAGAGCATCCTCGCTTTATGCTTGATCAAAAGCGGGAATGCAAATTCATTGACCAGCTAGCTCAGGGCATAAATAGCTTTGCCAAAGCTTTCTACCCTCGCCCTGTGGTCTATAGAACCACGGATTTCAAGACCAACGAATACAGAAATCTAAAGGGTGGAGAAGAATATGAGCAGGTTGAAGAAAATCCCATGATTGGATACCGAGGTTGCTCCCGATATGTTCAAGAGCTTGATGTTTTCAAGTTAGAAATCGAGGCTATAAAGAAGGTCCGAGAAAAACATCATAACCTCTGGGTTATGATTCCCTTCGTGAGATTGCCCAGCGAGATGGCACAAGTTAAGGAAATACTCGAGGCTGAAGGACTCCACCGCTCCCCCGATTTCAAACTATGGATGATGGCCGAGGTGCCTTCCAATGTCCTCCTTATTGACGAATTCCTAGCCACAGGGATAAACGGCATATCCATCGGCTCTAATGATTTAACCCAGCTCATCCTAGGCATAGATAGAGACAACTCTAAGCTAGCAGGCATATTTGATGAGAGGAACACAGCAGTAATGCAAGCCATGGAAAGGCTTGTTACTGCTTGCGCAAATAAAGGCGTTACTTCTTCCATTTGCGGACAGGCTCCTTCTTTTTACCCTGAAATTACTGAGAAATTAGTCAGGTGGGGGATTACCTCGGTATCAGTAAGCCCAGATATGATAGATAAAACTAGAGAGATAATCGCCACTGTAGAGGCAAAATTAAGGATTCCTGCCTAAGATTGCCCGATAAAATAGCAAGGCTTTAATGATTGATGAACTTAATATACGTCAGCAGGCAGAGGAGAGAGAAGAAAAACTTTCGCCTTATGCCACTAAAAGCAAATTTAGTCGTGGTAGGGTAAGATGGGAAGAGCCTTGCCCCATAAGAACTTGCTTTCAACGCGATCGGGATCGTATTATCCATTGTAAATCTTTTCGGAGATTGAAGCACAAGACACAGGTCTTCATCGCTCCCTTGGGAGACCATTACGTGACCAGACTAACTCATACATTAGAAGTATCTCAAATTGCCCGGACTGTAGCTCGAGCTCTAAGCCTCAACGAAGACCTAACTGAAGCTATTGCCTTGGGACATGACTTAGGACACACCCCTTTTGGACATATAGGCGAGGAAGTCCTGAATGAACTTTATCCTGATGGTTTCAAACATAATGAGCAAAGCTTAAGAGTAGTTGATTTGTTGGAGGGCGAGGGCCAAGGGCTCAATCTCACCTGGGAAGTGCGAGACGGTATTCTCAAGCATTCTAAAGGGCAAACTGACATACTGGGGGAAGGATGGGGAGATGTTGGCACTTTAGAGGGGCAGGTATGCAAGATAGCAGATACCGTGGCTTACATTAACCACGATGTCGAAGACGCTATAAGAGCCAATGCCATTAACCAGAATGACTTGCCTCATCTAGTCACGGCAACTTTAGGTTGTACACATTCACAGCGAATCAATACTTTAGTTTGTGATATTGTGAGCTACTCTTGGCCAGTCTGTAATCATAGCAGTTTAACAGAACCAACTATAGGCATGAGCCCTGAAGTTCTCAGTGCAGCCAATAGCCTTCGTCAATTTCTATTTGACAAGGTGTATAATCCCAGTTTAGTTAGAGAAGAAGCAATAAAAGCAAGAAAGATACTGCGGCTACTATATTCCCATTTCTTGAGACATCAAGACGAATTACCTCAAGAATTCATCTCCCTACTTGATAATACGGAGCGAAAAATCATTGATTATATTGCTGGAATGACTGACCAATATGCGCTACGACTGGCTGAAGAAATATCCCAATGAGCATAACTGCTGAGGTAAAGCAAAGAATAGATATTGTAGAGCTTGTCTCTGAGTATGTCTCTTTACAAAAAGCAGGGCGTAATTTCAAAGGCTTATGTCCCTTTCATAGCGAAAAACACCCTTCTTTCTTTGTCTTTCCAGGGCAACAAACGTGGCATTGCTTTGGTGCCTGTGGCACCGGGGGTGATATTTTCTCCTTCATTATGAAGAAGGAAGGATTCGACTTCGGGCAAGCTCTCCAACTATTAGCTCGAAGGGCAGGCATAACTTTAACTTCGCCTGAGACCTTAGCCAAGGTTGAGGATAAGGAGGAAGAGAGCTTATTTCAGATTAATGAGTCAGCGGCTCAATACTACCACCACTTACTTCTAACCACTAAAGTCGGCGAAGTAGCCAGAAACTACCTCAGCAAGAGAAAGGTCAATATTGAAACTATTACAGAATTCCGATTGGGCTTAAGCCCTGACAGCTGGGAAACAATTAAAAAATATTTAACAAGCAAAGGACACGAGGAAAAAGAACTATTTCAAGCTGGTCTGATAATAGAAAGAGAGGATAAAAGCAATTACGACCGATTTCGCAACAAACTGATGTTTCCTATATGTGATATTCAAGGTCGAGTTACCGGCTTTGGAGCTAGAGCCCTAGACGATTCCTTGCCTAAGTATATTAACTCGCCCCAGACACCGATTTTCGACAAGAGCAATAGTCTGTATGGAATCGACAAGGCTAAAACTGCCATTAGACAGAAAAATTTAGTAATAGTCGTGGAAGGCTATATGGACGTTCTCACTGCCCACCAACATGGCTGGCAAAATGTAGTTGCTGCAATGGGAACTTCCCTAACTGAAAAGCAGGTAAACATTATTAAAAGGTTAACTAAAAACATATCTCTAGCACTTGATGCCGACGCTGCTGGGAAGGAAGGCACTTTACGAGGCAGAGAGGTTTTGTATCATTCCCTAGACAAAAAGGGGGCAGAAATGCTCCCATATTCAAGGGAATCGGCGCGCTCTATGCACAAAGGAGAAGAACCATCTCCTTTATTAGCCCAAAAAGTTAAGCTTACAAGCACGCTTGATGCCGAGATAAACGTGCTCTGCTTACCCCCAGGCAAAGACCCAGATGAACTAATAAGTGAAGACCCTGCTGCGTGGCAAAGCCTGGTGGAGCAGGCTACGCCTATACTAGATTTTATCATCGGTAATATGATAGCCAAAGTTGATACTACTAAGGCTAAAGGCAAATCTTTGGTCATAGAGACGTTATCGCCCATATTTGACGAAATAGAAGACCCTGTACAACAGTCTCACTACGTGAGACAACTGGCACGTGAATTGAAACTCGAAGAATCGGAGATGAAAGCCGCTTTGAGAAAATTAAGAGGCAATCGAAAACGACTACAGCCCACTGAGCCAAGAGAACAATCTCGTCTTGCTCGCCAGCTTGTGTCTAACCCCATCGAGGAGTACTGTTTAGCTCTACTACTCCGATATCCAGAGCTTCGCCAACTGGCTCAAGAACTGCTACCAGAACACTTCGAGTACACTGAGAACCGCGAACTCTTTGTCAGATGGCAAAGTTCCTCAGACATCCCCCCCCCTTGGAATAAACTTGACGCTAATCTATTAGAACAATTAAACTATTTATTAAATAAGCCAATCATTGAGGAAAACAACAGGGAACAGCAACTTGCCTTAAGCGATTGTATCCTTCGCTTGCAAGAAAGACTATCTAGGAAAGTGGAGGTGGGGAGGGAATTAATGCTCGATGCTACCAGACAAAAGGAGGGTATAAATGCTGAGCTAGCTAAACTGGACAAGGAGGGAATAGATTCCAGTCAGCAGCTTAAAGAAATCCTCATTAAGAGGACAAAAGGAATTAAGTGATGGATTCAATTAAAAGTGAAAACACTAACCTGGATAATGATAATGATGAGGAATCAGCAGAAGACTTCTCCAGCGAAGAGACTGAAACTGCGGAAAAAGCTGAAGAGACTGGCGAATCCTTACCCGAAGAGATTAAACCCGAAATAGCCTTAGTAGAGCGCGAAATAATTGACGACTCAGCTCGTATGTATCTTCAAGAAATAGGCAGAGTGCCACTTCTCAAAGCTGCTGAAGAGAGGGTCTTATCCAGCAAGATAGAACAAGGCAGATATTTAGAAAGAATTGAAGATGCCTACTTCAAGAAATACAAGAAATTCCCTTCAGCAGCGGATATAGTTATTTGCCTAATCTCTCAGCTATCTAAGGCTTATCCTGCTATCGAGCTTATCAGAGAACGCTTGGGGACTGCTACCTCCAGCAGTTTAGCAGAGACAATCACAAATTATAAATTCCGCGCTGCCATCGATAACGTCATAGACCCAGCATTAATAACTGCAATTGCTCAAAGGATAGATAAAGATACCGTTGCATTAGAAGAAACCGTAATGAATCTTTCTTTGAGCAGCAACCTCCTACCTCCGGAAGCACTGGCTCTTATCGGAAATGAAACTTCATGGCAGAAAGCAAGATCTCTTTTAACTAACAGCGAGTTCCTATCCCAATTTAATTCTTATAACGCTCAATTTAAAGCTCATTTTGAAGAGGTAAGAGCTACAGCGAGGGAAGCAGGAAAAGACCTGACTGAGGCAAACCTACGCCTAGTAGTTAGTATAGCCAAAAAATACATTGGACATGGCATGTCCCTTCTTGACCTTATGCAAGAAGGGAATATTGGACTCATCCGAGCTGTAGATAAGTTTCAACACAGAAAAGGTTACAAATTCAGTACTTATGCTACTTGGTGGATCAGACAAGGAATCACCCGAGCTATAGCTGACCAATCCCGCACCATTCGTATCCCTGTACACATGGTGGAGACGATTAACAAGCTATTACGAACAATACGGCGGTTAACCCAAGAATACGGGCGCGAACCAAGTTATGAGGAAATTGGAAGGTACCTAAATATAACTCCAGAAAGGGTAGAGGAGATTATGGACTTGTTTCATCACGAGCCTGTGTCTCTAGAGACGCCTGTTGGTGAAGAAGCAGACAGTCGCTTAGGCGACTTTGTAGAAGATCATGCCAGTTTGGCACCGACCGAAGCTGCTTCACATCAGTTACTCAAAGAGCAAATAGATAAAGTGCTTGATGATCTCACCGAGCGTGAGAAAAAGGTATTACAGCTTAGATTTGGTCTTAAAGATGGACATACTAGAACGTTGGAAGAGGTAGGCAAGGAATTCAATGTAACTCGCGAAAGAATACGCCAGATTGAGGGCAAGGCTTTGCGCAAGCTACGCCACCCTACCCATAGCCGAAAACTCAGAGATTATTTAGACTAAGCTCCTCCAAAACGTATAGGCATATCTCTCATGTTATGCAATTTACCCTTCCCTAGCGACTTGGTCAATTTTTGTACCTGATGAAATTGACTAAGCAGTTGATTAACATCTCGAGGTGTAGTGCCACTCCCCCGAGCAATACGACGCCGTCGGCTACCATTAATGATAGCCGGATTATGCCGTTCTTCAAGAGTCATAGAAAAGATAATGGCTTCCACCCTCTTCAATCGCTTCTCTCCTTCCTGATCAGACAAATAAGAGCCGAACTTGGAAAAGCCCGGCACCATTTCGATTAGCTGCCCTAGAGAGCCCATATTCTGAATTTGGCGCATCTGTGCCAGAAGGTCACCAAGGTCAAAACCCGTGGTGTGCATTTTCTTTTTTAATTTCTTGGCTTGCTGCTGATCGAAAGATTTCTCAGCTCTTTCAATCAGAGTAAGCATGTCTCCCATGCCCAAAATGCGAGACGCTAACCTGTCGGGATAGAAAGACTCTAAAGCGTCCATCTTTTCTCCTGTGCCCATAAATTTTATCGGCACCCCGGTAACAAACCTGACAGAGAGCGCAGCTCCGCCTCTGGCATCGCCATCCATCTTCGTCAGGATAAGCCCAGTAAGCCCAATGCGACTGTGGAATTCCTGAGCTACCCTCACTGCATCTTGCCCTGTCATAGCGTCTACCGTAAGCAAGACCTCTGAAGGCTTTGCTGTGGATTTAGTATCAGCCAATTCCGCCATCATGGCTTCATCAATATGTAAGCGCCCCTGAGTGTCCACTATAACCCAAGTTAATCCCGCTTCCTTAGCTTCTTTTATGCCATGCTGGCAAATAGTGGTTAGTGTTGCTTTGCTATCCTCGCAATATACAGATATGCCTTGTTGTTCGCCCAGTAATTTAAGTTGCTCCACAGCAGCAGGTCGACGAGTATCAGCAGCTACCAGTAAAGGGTGCTGCCCTGTGTGTTTAAGCTGAACGGCTAACTTCACCGCCGTAGTAGTTTTACCCGAGCCTTGCAGCCCTACTAGCAAAACAATTGAAGGTAGATGAGAAGCTGGAGCCAGGCAGCTAGGCTCTTTACCCAAGATATCAATTAATTCTTCATTGACAATTTTAATAACCTGCTGGGCTGGTGTCAGACTATGCCGTACCTCGCTTCCAAGAGCCCGCTCCTTTACCTTGGACAAAAATTCCTTGACTACCTTAAAATTCACATCTGCTTCCAGAAGCGCCAGTCTCACTTGGCGTAAAGCTTCGTCAATATCTCCTTCATTAAGTTTGCCCTTACCAGCAAGCCTATCAAACACCTTGGTCAATTTTTGAGTCAGAATTTCTAACATGGCTGCCTCAGCAGTATTCTATTTCCAACTAAGCCCATAGTCAACTCCCCGCAATACGCTAAAATAACAGGAAAATGATCCCAGCTAAGATACCATTGTAATTCACTCAGAGACAAGATAATATTAAGCGAGTTAAATGGAACAGATTTGGGCACCATGGCGGATAGAATATATAGAGAACCCCAAGGAAGGCAGTTGCGTTCTGTGTCAAAAACCTAAGGAAAGTAATGACGAGGCAAACTTTATCCTTTATCGTGGTCAGCACAACTTCGTAATCTTGAACGCATTTCCCTATAACCCAGGACATCTAATGGTAGTCCCCTACCAGCACACAGCAAATTTACAAGACTTAACCCACGAAAAGATAATAGAACATTTCGACATCATCAAGAAAGGCTTAGAACTTCTGAAGCTGACATTGAAACCAGCCGGCTTTAACATCGGCCTGAATATAGGCAAAGTTGCTGGAGCCGGAATAGAAGGGCACCTCCACACTCACATAGTACCACGGTGGCAAGGTGATACTAATTTCATGCCGGTGTTGTCTGACACCAGAGTCCTATCTGAAGCCTTAACTGCAACATATAGAAAGCTAAAGGCGAATTTAAGCTAACTCGACTTTGCTATACTCCACCATTTGGAGGCTTGTTCCTACCTTTTGCCATTGTGAGAAGCGTCAACGACGGCGCAATCTCACAAAAGAAAAATCCTGGCGTCGCTTCGCTCCCAACAGAGGAGAAATATCAAGCTAATTGCTGTTCAGCTTGAGAATAGGAGCCGAGTATCTTAACGAAGGTGGCCTCTCTTTTTAGCTCTTTTAAAGCTTCTTGGTAAACCTCACCATCCAGGTGGCCCTCAAAATCAGCGTAAAACACATACTCCCAAGGTTTGCTTTTGCTTGGTCTAGATTCCAATTTTGTCAGGTTTATATTCCTGGTGGCAAAGATGCCCAAGATACTATACAGAGCACCAGGCATATGCTTAGCAGTAAAAACAAGGGAGGTCTTGCTCCTCCCAGCTGGCTTGGCTTTCTGCTTAGAGATAGCAAAAAATCTGGTGTAATTATTAACATTGTTTTCAATCTCCGACGCCAAGACCTCCAATCCATAGATACCAGCGGCTCTCCTGCCAGCTATAGCAGCACATTGTTTCAATTGCTTTTCTTCTATCATCTTGGCGCTGCCCGCCGTGTCATAACTCGGTATGATTTCAGCACTCAGTTTGCCCAGAAATTCCTGACATTGAGCCAGAGCTTGAGGATGAGAGTAAATTGTTCTTATATCGCCTAAATCCTCTCCCGGCAGAGCCATTAGGCAATGGCTTATCCTTAAAATAGCCTCAGCAAATATATTAAGAGAATATGTTAATAACAAATCGTAGGTCTCGTTGATGCTGCCAGCCTGAGAGTTCTCCACAGGAATTACAGCAAAAACAACTTCATCCTCCACCACAGCTTGGAAAGTGTCTTTGAGGCTAATGCAAGGCAAGAAGTCAATGTCTTCACTAAAAAGCTTTACTGCAGCATCCTGGCTAAAAGCGCCCATCTCTCCTTGAAAAGCAACTTTAATCATAATTTAGAAGTATAGTCTAAACTTGGTCCAACCTTCCACTGGCTCAATTAGCTTTTCCAAAAGCGAGGGAAAAATATCATGAAAACCGTAAACAATTCTAACCTTCCTAGCCACATGCAGACAATCAAAATGACCTTCCCTGCTGCGGGAAGCCAGGCATAATTTGAAGCAGGGCCTACTGCACCTAGCCCAGGGCCACAGTTTGCCAAGCAAGTCGCTACTGATGAGAGCGATGTTTCTAAATCAAGTCCCAAGAAACTGAGTATTATGGAAGCTACAATTGCCACAAGGATGTAAAGAAAGAAAAAGGAGATTACGTCCCGCATTACGTCCTCCGCGAGTGGTTTTTGGTTATATTTAACCGGAATTACGGCTTTGGGGGATAAAGCCCTTCTCATCATCACTTTGGTATATTTCAGCAGGGTTGCAATCCGCACCACTTTTATTGCTCCCCCTGTAGAACCACCACAACCCCCAATGAACATTAAAGCCAGAAGCACCATCCTCGCGCCGAAATGCCAAGAGGCAAAATCCGCGGTAGAAAAGCCGGTACAAGTCATAATAGAAATCACCTGAAAGAACCCATCTCGATATAACCCAATGCCTTGAGAAAAAATTACCGAAGCGCTAGCTATCACCATAAGAGTTACGTAAAGTCTGAATTCTTCATCCTTAAATATCTTCAGGTTCCCTTTTAAGACTTGATAATGGATTAGGAAATTTGTGCCCGCCAGGAACATGAAAGCCATGATGATGTACTCAGCCAAGGGATTGGCATAAGCTCCAACACTTCCAGTGGTGGGGGTGAATCCACCGGTAGGGAGAGTGCAAAGGGAGACGCAAATTGAGTCGAAGAGGCGGAGCTTAGCCCAGAAATAGAGGAGCGCTATCTCAGCAGCAGTAAAACCCGTGTAAATCGTCCAAAGAAGCCTTGCCGTAGTCCTAAATCTGGGCCGAAGCCTTTCGGGCATAGGACCGGGAAACTCACGTTCAAAGAGCTGAGAACCTCCTACCCCTAGCCTTGGTAAAATAGCAATAAATAGCGCTATTACTCCCATTCCCCCCAGCCACTGGGTAAGGCTACGCCATAAAAGGGCACTCTTGGGTAACTCCTCCACATTCCCCAACACGGTAGCACCAGTAGTAGTGAAGCCAGACATCGCCTCAAAAAAGGCATCAAGGAAATTACACCCCAGAAATACATAAGGAATAGCACCAAGGAGCGGCACAAAAAGCCAGGTGAAAGAGACTATAGTAAAGCCGTCGGCACGTTCTATTACTCTTGTGGTCTTGAATCCAAATTCAAAAAATAAACCAATCGCTAAAGTGATTAGTAAAGGATATAGAAAAATTACCCAGTTCTCGCCATAGTGAAGAGCAGTTACCAAGGGAGGGATATAGACTAAAGCCAGGTATTTCAGAAACGACCCAAGGATATGAAAGGTTAACCTTATCCTTTGGCGAACCATTTATTCATAAATTCGACTCCCTTTTTAGTAGACTCCCGGTCTACAAGGAGAGTCAGCCAGTCCTTAGGCTCTATCATAGCATCTTCATACAAGTATTTCCCTTCTCGCTCCAGCACAAGGATTTTCATGCCGTTCGCAGCTCCTATCTCAGAGATTTTCTTTCCAAGGCACTTCATGCCCTCCTCACACTCTATTTCGAAGATCTCTGCCCTCTCAAAAGAGAGAAAATCCTTCACATAAGGCTGCGAGACCATCCGGGAAATGTGCTTGGCTACTACGGCGTCTGGCTTAACATGGAAGCCAATTCCAGCCTGTTTAAAAGTTTCCACATGAACTGCATCATTCACAAGAGAGATCACTTTCTCTGCCCCCATTTCCTTAGCCAGCATGGAAATCATCAAATTGTCGGAGTCATCACCAGTTACAGCCACCAATGCCTTGGCACTCCTGACTCCTGCTTCTTGCAGAACTGACCTTTGGGTAGCATCTCCTGGTATCCCCATCGCGTCAGAAGATGCTGTCATTTCAGCGCATTTCCCTTCATTTAAGTCTATAACCGTTACTTCGTTACCTTCTTTAGAAAGGAGCTCGGTTAGGTTTTTCCCTATATTACTTAAGCCTGCAATTATAAAATGCATTTCTCCTCCAAGGTTGAGATTGAGAGTAGTTCCAAAGCAATCGAGGCTATAAATCCTAAAAGGTGAGGATTCAACGGGCTAACATCGAAGGAGTGGTGAACAAACTCACCACTAAACTTGAGATACAAATCAGTGTCCAAATCTAAACTACTCTGCAACATACCACTTTTGATTGCGGGCGATTCTATTCCTCCTCTGCATGCTTGTCAAGTTACAGTCTCTTCCAATACAAGATAAGCCTGAAATAGTAGGTAACTCATTTATGATTGAGGCATACAACTGATCGTGAACGACAGGAATTTACAAGCAATCGAACAAATCAGGCAATTTCTGGGAGGAAATGAGGCGCCTGAATTCTAGGCTGAAACTTCTCTGATTCCTCATGGCAATGTCCTTTCCCCTTTCGATTATACTCTGACCCTGCCAGACCTCCTTAATATTCCTGACCCATTGTATCCAGTCTCAGGAGTTCACTCCATTTCAAGAGTCAGGACCACTATAAGGACAACTTGGAGATAGAGAGGTTTACCCAGACTCTCAAGTATGGATGCTTTTACAGCTCTAATATACCTTTAGACCCTGAAGAGCTCAATCCCCGGCTAACCGAATGGCTTATAGAATATAATTTCAATCGCCCGCACCAATCACTTGGCTATCTTACTCCCGTAGAGTATATTGAAAGGGAACTTGCTAAAATCCCTGGCCAAGTGTTACCTATGTGGTCAGCCACAACACGCTCTTGCTTCACCTTAGCAGGGCTGCTATACTAGCTCAAAATTCATGGAGTACGAGATTGTCATCGGCCTAGAAGTTCATGCCCAGTTGCTAACCAAGAGCAAGATGTTCTGTAGCTGTAGCACCGACTACGCTGACGCCCCACCTAATACTCACGTTTGCCCTATTTGCCTGGGTATGCCTGGTGTTCTACCTGTTATTAACAAAAAAGCAGTGGAATATACAGTGATGACCGCCCTTGCCCTAAACTGTACCATCCCTGAATACACCAAATTCGACCGTAAGAACTACTGCTATCCTGACTTAATGAAGGGCTACCAGATTTCTCAGTATGACGCCCCCATTGGCAAACAGGGTTGGCTAACTATTGATAGCAACGGCTCCAAGAAAAGAATCAATATCACTAGAGTGCACCTGGAAGAGGACGTAGCAAAGTTGTGGCATAGGGGAAATTCTAGCTTGATAGATGTCAATCGCTCTGGAGTACCCCTGATGGAAACCGTTAGCGAGCCTGAAATTAGCTCTCCTGAAGAAGCCTACGCTTACCTTGTCAAGCTACGCAATATCCTCCGCTATTTAGAAGTGTCTACCGGCAATATGGAAGAGGGCAGTTTTAGATGTGACGCTAATATAAGCCTTCGTCCTCTAGGCAGCAAGGAGCTTCTACCTAAAGTGGAGGTCAAGAATGTGAATAGCTTCAAGGCGGTTCTCCAAGCTATGAAACACGAATCTAAACGGCAAAAAGAAGTGCTCGAAGAAGGTGGTGAGCTTGTGCAAGAGACCAGGGGTTGGGTAGAGGGAAAAGGCATAACTCAAACTCAGAGAACCAAGGAATATGCTGCTGATTACCGATATTTTCCCGAGCCCGATTTACCTCCCTTGGCTTTCGATAAAGCCTGGATAGATGAAATCAGAGCAAAGCTTCCCGAATTGCCTGAAGCGAGAAGAGACCGCTTTATAGCACAATATGGTTTGCCCCTATACGATGCCAACATCTTAACCAATTCCAAGGCATTAGCCGACTATTTTGAGAATTGCCTTAAGTTGATGGGGCATAGCAAGGCAAAAGTGATAAGCAATTGGCTTTTAGGAGATTTCAGCCGATTGCTTAATGCTACTAATACTGAAATTGAAAATGTTAAAATAAGCCCAGAACATCTAGTAGAAATGTTAAACCTGGTAGATAACGGAACTATTAGCGGACCAGCTGCCAAGGTAGTACTTGAAGAGATGTTTCTTAGTGGTAAAGGAGCCAGCAATATTGTGCTAGAAAAGAAGCTCAACCAGATTAGCGATACCACTGAGATAAGAGCGATAATAAAGAAAGTGATAGCCGATAATGCCAAGGCGGTATCAGATTATAGCGCCGGCAAACAGCAAGCCTTAACCTTTATTACAGGACAGGTAATGAAAACCACCCGAGGAAGAGCCAACCCCACTTTAGTAAACGAGGTCCTTATGCAGGAGCTAGGAGAAAAGTAAATTGCACACTTCCTTCATTGTTGCTCAGCTATTAGTGGCTATAGCCTTAGTTGTTACTATCCTATTTCAATTACATGGTGGAGGTTTAGGGGGAATCTTCGGGCAATCTGACTCTGTATATCGAACGCGGCGAGGAATAGAAAGAACTTTATTCAAACTCACCATAGTTTTATCTGCCGTTTTTGTCATCTTTGCAGTACTGATTGTCATGCTTACTACATAACTAAGAATGAATCGTGTAGTCACACTAACCACCGATCTTGGCTCCAGTGATGCCTACGTTGCTGCAATGAAAGGCGTCATCTTAACCATCAATGCTGAAGCTAGTATTATTGATATAACTCACTCTATCGAGCCGCAGAATATCCTTCAAGGCGCTTTCATCCTAAACACCGCCTATCGCTATTTCCCTAAGCAAACCATTCACATGGCTATCGTTGACCCTGATGTGGGCAGCGAGCGCCAAGCAATAATCCTGAAAACATCTTTGGCTCTATTCGTTGCCCCTGATAATGGCATCCTCAGCTACGTAATCAATGAGTTATCTCCAACTCGAAACCCCTCTAGTCAATATAATTCTAACCTTGAGGAGCTAAATTTAAAAAAGGGTCTCGAAGCTGTAGCTATTACTGACCCCCGGTTTTGGCGGCACCCAGTCAGCCCCACCTTTCACGGACGAGATATTTTTGCTCCAGTGGCTGCTGGGCTTTCTTTGGATATATCGCCTTATGAATTTGGGGAGAAAATTACTTCCCTTCATGTCTTCCCTATTCCAAAACCGTTCTCCGACCCACAAGGCAACCTGATAGGACATATCTTACATGTCGACCATTTTGGCAATTTAATTACAGATATTAAAAACAGCGACCTGCCTAGCAGAAGGGAAGAGCTTATTATTGAGATAGCAGGATACCGTATTCACGGCGTAAGCAGTTATTATGCCCAAGAGGAGAGATTAATGGCTCTTCTAGGCAGCAGCGGCTGCCTAGAAATATCATTAAGAAATGAAAATGCCTCTGATTTTCTGGACACGAGAATAGGCGACGAAATAAGGGTGATTTCCTCTCCCTTGAAGGCAATGTGAGGCTTCTTCCTAATAACATCGTTAATCTTCAAGGCGTACTCATAAGCTAGAACACACCGAGCATCTTTAGCCCAGCATAGACCATGACCGTGATAAAGATGTACCTTAGTTGCTTCGCTGGCAGAGCATGTGCTGTCCTGCCCCCAAGCTGTGCCATAGGAATACTGGTGGCTGCCAGACATAGCCCTATGGGCAAATTTATATAACCTATTGAATAGGGAAGAGAAGCAGGCACCCCAAGGCCATTTACAATATATCCGATAACACCACCCAAGCTAGTAAACATTATTGAAGCAACAGATGTTCCTATAGCAATGTGTACTGGGAAATGCCATAACAATACCAGCACTGGCACTATTAACACCCCTCCTCCGAGGCCTGTAAGGCCACTTACCATACCTATAGGAAAGCCAGAAACTGCCAAGGACCAAAAATCATTCCTTGGCTCGGCAGCTCCTTTCGCTAATCTCAGCGGTCTTCCCAAGCCCATCCATAAGGCGATAGCTAGGACTAGTCCTCCAAATCCTACCTGCAACGTTCTACCAGAAAGATGAGCAGCCAGGGTAGCTCCAGTCAAAGCCCCAGCTAAGCCACATAACCCCAAGACCAGCGTCGCTTTCCACCGGATTGCCTTTATCTTGTTATGCCTCCAGGCACTGCTCATCACTGTAGGCAACATTGCCAGTAAACTCGTCCCAAAGGCTATCCTTGTGGCGATAGTGGATGGAATACCCATAGCTGCAACTACCCAATAGGTAACTGGAACCATAATAAAGCCGCCCCCAACCCCAAGCAGCCCACTAGCGAAACCAGCACCGGCTCCAGCACCCAGCAGTATAAAGATATGCGTTGCTGTCAGTCTTTCTCCATCCTCGACTTGCTTTTAAGTCAATCAACTTTGATAGCTGCTTTTCTCGTCTACTGTGGGTATATATGGTTTGATATCCAAAAGCGGAGAGCCATCCAAGGCATCTAGCCCTTTTATCTTAAGGATGTTTCCTTCCCTAGCTACTAGCTCTACCACAGATAATCCCAATGGGCTAGGCCTATCTGGGGATCTAGTAGTAAAAACGCCGCGTGATTTAACGATAAAGGAATATCCAGGAGACCTATGAAACCAGTATATCAAAATGATGTGAGAGAACCCTTCTATACCTTTTAAGCCCTCTTCAAAGTCTTTAAATACCTCTACTTGACAGATTTCCTCCCGTCCACAACCCTGACGTGGTGCTTCTCGTCTAGAATGGTAAGGAGAATGAATTATCCCTATAGACTTCAACTCCAGGCTATGCTGCTTTTCCATGATGGTCCTGAGCATTGATAACTAGCTTTCAAATTGTCCCAATTATACCATCTGCGCAATCAAAGTTTCAGCCTTAGCCGTGAGGTCTCGCGTAAATGAATTGCTGCCTTGACAAGGTGACAGGGATTTGCTATATTGTTAAATGAGAATGCAAATCAATCGCAACTACGAGCAAAGCAAGATCAAGCCAGTTACCGCACAGAGAAGCCTTCTCCTGAGTATCATGCAAGAGACTGGCATGCATCTAGACGCTAAGGAACTGTACCGCCGAGCCAGCAAGAAGGACGCTAACATCAGCCTTGCCACAGTATACCGCAATCTTCACTTATTTAAGGAGCGAGGCCTGATAGATGAAAGGCATCTGGGGCAGACGCGCTGTTACTACGAAATGAAGCGATTAGGAGGACATCAACATCTAGATCTGGTATGCCAAGGCTGTAGGCAAATCATTGAGTTCAAGAGTCCCCTAATTCGCAAACTGATAGCAGAGGTGCAACGCAAGAATGACTTTTCTGTGACCAAGGTCGAGTTATATTTGGAAGGTTATTGCAATAAGTGTAAGGAGCCGAAAAGATAGTCCCTTAACTTGCTGGATGTTCTGACGGCAAAAATAACCATTTCTGACACAAGAGGAATGCTACACTGAATCACAGACCAGAATTTCAAGAGCAAGGTCCCCAAATATACGCTCTCTGTAAGGGGAGATTTTGAGCACCTGTAATGCCAGTGATGTTTATGGTTAATCCAGCTGGGAAACAAAGATGTTAGAGCCAAAATTAAAGGTAGCGGTGGACTATGAGAAGTGCCACCCGGAAAGGTGTGACAAGGGAGTATGCGCTGCTGTTCTGGAATGTCCCACTAAGCTTTGGAAGCAAGAAGAGCCATATGATTTGCCCTACCCCATTCCAGGCTTTTGTCAGGATTGTGGCACATGTGTCGAGTCTTGCCCCTTGAAAGCAATCAGAATGCTTTGAGGCAGCGCAGATATTATACCCTAATTCAACTAATAGAAGGAGGCACAATATGGAAAAAGAGGATGTGGTCATCGTTGGAGCTGGCCCTGCCGGGTTATCGGCGGCGATATTTACCCAGCTCGATGGCTGGAGCACGCTAGTTCTAGAGGCTAACTGGGTGGGTGGACAGGGCACCATCGCTTACACTGTGAACAGCTACCCTGGTTTCCCACCTGGTGATGGCGCAGTACTAATGAACTACATGGAAAAGCAGGTGTCCTCACCACCTCCTGATGGCGTCGGGGCAGAACTAAAGCGGGAGAGTGTGTTAAGCATTGACACCAAGAACCTGGTTGTAACCACTGAGGCGCATCAATACCAAGCTAAAGCCATTATTCTGGCCACAGGCAGCACCATGCAGAAGCTTGGTGTCCCTGGAGAAGACAAGTTTGTCGGCAAGGGCATATCCTATTATGCTAAGCGCGACTACAAGCAATTCGCAGGGAAGAAGGTTTTGGTGGTAGGTGGGGGAAATAGCACAGCAAAGAGTGCACTAGTAGCCAAAAGCAAAGCTAATGAGGTTATCCTGGTCCATCGGAGAGAGTCGCTGAAGGCTTACCCTGCTATGACTAAGAGGTTGCAAAAGGAGGGCATAGACATTTGGTATAATACCGAGGTCAGGGAAATAAGAGGCAACAGCCAGGTCAAGACAGCAGTGGTGATAAATAATGAAACTGCTGAGCAAAAGGAGCTAGCCATTGACTGGGTGATCATCTGCGTGGGAACAGAGCCCAATACCAAGCTGGTACAGGAAACGGGAATCGAGATGGAGGGAAGATTTATCAAGGTCGATAGTCAAATGAGAACCAACATTGAAGGAATATTCGCTTGCGGCGAAATCACTCCCGGCCATCGACACCTTATTACCGCTGCTGCTGAGGGAGCCTCGGCGGGAATGGCTGCTAGCGAGTACTTGGCATTGCAAATGGTAAAGAAAGGTGAGATGTTTGAGGGCGCTAAGAACGGTAAGTACGCCAGCGAATATCTAGCAATGCTTAGCTAGAGGTATATTTTGCCATCACCAAGGTCAAAAGTGGAGGTCGGGCCAAGAGCAGCCCGCCATTATGACCTTTTTATGAACGTGGTATCGCTAGGATATTACCCTCGTTTAATTAGGAAAATTGTTGATAAAATGGATATTCAGCCGGGACAATCGATTCTAGACCTCGGTTCGGGGACAGGCAGGAACGACATCTTTATAGCCCAAAAGATAGGCCTTGAGGGCAGCATCTTGGGGCTTGACATCAGTAAGGAAATGCTGAACTTAGCTCGGAAACGCTGCCGGCCTTACCCCAATGTCGAGTTTAAGGAACAGCGAATTGAAATGCCTTTGACATACCATGAAGAATTTGATAGTATCTTCACTTCATTTGTCTTGCACGGCTTTGAAGATACTCAAAAAATCGGGATTATCACCAATGCTTACCGAGCCCTAAAGCCAGGTGGGATTTTTTATATTCTAGACTATAATGAATTCGACTTGGAAATGCTATGGTTTCCCCTTCGCTGGGCATTTATCCATGGAGAGTGCCAGCTTGCTTTAGAATTTCTCAAGCTCGACCTAAAGGAAATGCTCTTGAGCCAAGGATTTACTAGCTTTGAGCAGGAGTTTTTCCTAAGAGAGCACCTGCGATTGCTTAAGGCAGCAAAGTGACAATGCTAGCTGCAAGCGAAGAATTTTGAATGAAACAAGGAATAGAAAGCGTGTTATCCAGAATAAGGCCAAGCCTGAGAGGAGCCGATGTCTCTGAACCAGGCATCGGCCAGGGAATAGCAATGGTACAATATTATAGGCCGTTATCAAATCCCTCTGCTTGCCATGCAGGCAGGACACAAATAACTAAGGAAATAGTGATTGAATTACTTTGAGGATCAATTCAAGCAAGCCGTACCAGAGTTTAGGAAGGTTGCTCTCCTCAGCCAAAAATAAAGGCTGGCTTATAAGAGACAGATGAAGATTTCGGTTTGTGGAAAAGGTGGCAGTGGCAAAAGCACCATAGTTACCTTGCTGGCAAATGAAGCTCGGGACAGAGGATTCCAAACGCTGGTCGTTGATTCGGATGAGTCAAACTCGGGGCTTTATCACATGTTTGGATTCGACAGGGCACCTGTTCCACTTATGGAACTCGTTGGCGGAAAGAAAAGTTTAAAACAAAAGATGAACCAACCGCAAGTTCTAACCCAAGCTGAGATTTGGTTAAGAGATATCCCCCCTGAGTATATGCTTGAGAAGGATGGAATCCGAATGGTTGCCATAGGTAAGATACTTCAGTCTCTGGAGGGATGCGCCTGCCCTATGGGCGTCTTGAGCCGAGAATTCCTTAAAAAGCTTCACCTAAAGGATAAGGAAATCACAATTGTGGATATGGAAGCAGGTGTGGAGCATTTCGGCAGAGGCGTGGAGACCAGCATAGATGGTGTGCTGGTCGTGGTTGAGCCCTCCCTGGAATCTATAACACTTGCCGAAAGGATCGATAGACTGGCTGCAGGTAGCGGAGTAGGCAATACCTGGGCTGTGCTCAATAAGGTAAACTCGGCTGGAATGGCCTCGAAGTTAAGACAAGAGCTAAGCAGAAGAGGGGTTAGAGTCATTGGAGCCATCCACAACCAACCGGAGATTTTCGAGGCTTGTTTCGAGGGTCGTCCGCTGCATGGAGGCAAAGCAGGGCAGGAGATTAAAGAAGTCCTAGATTCCTTGCTCTCAGAGGCAAAATCAAGAGGTGAAGGGAACCGACCTAAGACAATCTAAATCGAAGGGAGATATTGAGAATATGTTTGAACCATCAAGCATACAGGTCACTTAAAACAATGAGAAGGTATCGATGCCTGCGACTAGTCAGCCAAGGATAATAATTTTTACAGGAGCTACATGCCCTTGGTGTAACCGTGTTAAGCAGTATCTAAAGGAGAAGAGGTTCAGATTCAGGGAGGTAGATGTAGAAAGAAACCCTGAAGGAGCCAGAGAGATGAAGCGTCGGAATATAATGGGTGTGCCTGTCGTTTTAATTAATAACCGACCTATTGTCGGGTTTGATAAGGCAAAAATCGATAAAGCACTAGACATCAAATAAGAAAGGAGTCTTTTTAAGATGCAGATCAAACCATTTGAGGACCGGGTCTTAGTTGAACCGGAAGAAGTCGAGGAAACCAAAAGTAAAGGAGGCATAATCCTTCCTGATACTGCCAAGGAGAAACCAAGAAGAGGCAAGGTTGTGGAAGTTGGAACGGATGAGGAACTTGCTGAGAAAATTAAAGTAGGGGATACAGTAGTTTATGCCAAGTTTACTGGCGATGAGATTGAACTCGAAGATAAAAAGTATTTAATCATCTCAAAAAGCGACATCCTCGCCGTGATTAAGTAGCGATAAATAGATTCAAGGAGGTTCATAGATGGCTTACAAAATTACCGAGGAGTGCATCAGTTGCGGTGCCTGTGAAGCGGAGTGCAAAAATGAAGCAATCTCAGAGGGGGAAGAAATTTATGTAATCGACCCCGACAAGTGCACAGAGTGCGTAGGTAATTTCGAATCACCTAAGTGTGTTGAGGTGTGCCCGGTGGACGCCGCTGTGCCCGATCCAGAGCATGTGGAAAGCCAGGAGGAACTGCTCGCTAAATGGCACAGGTTACACCCAGGCGAAACCCCGACATCTACCTAAGCTATGGAACAGAGGTGAACAATGGCAAAATATGAAGTAATCATTATCGGAGGTGGTCCTGCCGGACTTACTACCGGGCTCTATGCCTCACGGGCGGGTCTCAAGAGCTTGTTGGTCGAGCGCGGGATATTTGGAGGCCAGATAGTGAATGCCTCGCTGGTGGAGAATTATCCCGGATTCCCCGAGGGTATCTCTGGCTCACAGATGGGTTCACTCATGCACCAGCAGGCAATCAGATACGGCCTAGAGGTTATAACCGCTGAAGTTACAGGCATTACCCAAGGGCAGCCTTATGCTATCTCTACCACTGAGGGCAGCTTCGAAGCTGCAGCTATAATCATTGCTGCTGGCTCGGAGTATCGTAAGCTGGGAGTCACCGGTGAGGAAAGGCTATCAGGTCACGGCATCTCCTATTGCGCTACCTGTGATGGATTTCTCTTCCGCGACCGAGAAGTAGCAGTAGTTGGGGGAGGCGATACTGCCATCACCGATGCTTTGGAGCTAAGTCAGCATGTCACGAAGGTGCACATAATACATCGACGAGACCAGCTTCGGGCAGGACAAGTCCTCCAACAACGAGCATTTGCACATCCCAAGCTGGAGTTCATTTGGGACACAGTGGTAGAAGAAGCCCTGGGAGACAAAGTGCTGGAGGAGCTTAAACTGCGTAACGTTAAAACGGGGCAGCAGTCTAACCTGAAAGTGGGTGGTGTCTTTGTCGCCATAGGACTCATGCCCAATAGCCAGATCTTCTTCAATATCTTGGACCTTGACGATGTCGGCTACATCACCACTGACGAAATGATGGCTACCTCGGCACCTGGTATCTTCGCTGCTGGTGACATACGAAGAAACTCGGCACGACAAGTTGCCACTGCAATTGGGGATGGTGCCACTGCTGCTATGTCCGCTTTCAGGTATCTTCAAGGGATAAGCTAAAATCTTTAAGACCATTATCAACAGTAGGTTATGGAAAATATATCGCTTGTAGTTGCTTTCGGTGCTGGGCTATTATCTTTTCTATCACCATGTGCGCTGCCTTTAGTGCCGATATACATTGCCAGCTTGGCCGGGCCTAATACATTTGTGCCCGGAGCTGATAAAAGGCGTATCTCCGTATTCTTTCATTCCCTCAGCTTCGTGGCAGGCTTTACCATGGTTTTTGTTATCATGGGGGTTGGGGCTGGATTGGCTGGATTTGCCCTCAGTTCTCACTTATCAGTAATTCGTGAAATATCCGGGTGGTTGCTGATATGCTTCGGCTCGTTTATGCTGGCTAGCCTAAAAATCCCGTGGTTAAATTACGAAAAACGCTTCTCCCAGTCCCGGCGTACTACTACTAGTTACCTACGCTCTTTCTTGATAGGAGCCATATTTTCTTTAGCCTGGACGCCATGTGTTGGGCCTATATTGGGAGGTATTCTGGCTCTTGCTTGGAGTTCTGAAAAAGCGTGGCATGGCGCTTACCTGCTAGCTATTTATTCTCTGGGATTGGGAATCCCGTTCTTGGTAATAGGAGCCGCCTTTGATTCTGTCGCTCCCTTGCTAAAACGCATTCAGCGCTATTCTACTGCAATCTATATTTTGGGTGGAACATTACTTATAGTTGTTGGCATACTCATTCTGACCAATAAGTTGGTTTGGTTTTAACCTTAACCTGGAGGTAACATTATGTTTGAGGTTAATTATGAATAAACTGCTAAAAGCCATGTTGGTAATAACATTTGCCTTGGTTCTGGCCTTGGGATTTACGATAGCTGGCTGCTCCTCAAGTTCTACTCCAAGCGATATAGAAGGACTGCCAAGCTACCGATTGCAGATTAATTTACTTGGCGAGAAGAATGAATTCTTTGTTGATAACCAGGGGAGGCTGAAGTCAAGAGTAGAAGTATCATCTACTGACAGCAAAATTGGTCTGTCCCTGGATAAGGGGACTACTATTCTGGACAAGGATACGCAGCCTCTCCCTGCCATCCATGTAGCAATAGATCCCGACTCACCACCCCCTTCAGAAAACGCTTACATCATTAGCTCAGTCTACAATCTAGAACCCCAAGGCGCTACGTTCGATCCGCAGCTCTCGCTCACCTTGAGCTATGAGCCTGAGGAGCTACCCGAAGGGCTAAGCGAAAATGACCTTTACATCGCCTATCATGATGGTGCCGAGTGGCATAAGCTTCCATATAAAAGAGTTGACACCAAAGTCCATTCAATAACTACTCAGCTATATAGTTTGGAATTCACCAGTTTTGCTATCCTAGGCTCAAAAGAGCCAATTCCATCCAGTCCTCCTATTCCTACTGAAGGTACAAAGGTAGGTAACCTGGCGCCTGACTTTCAGCTTCATGATCTTGAAGGAAAATCAGTTTCCCTCAGTGACCTCCGAGGTAAACCAGTAATGCTCAACTTCTGGGCAACTACGTGTTACCCTTGTGTCATTGAAATGCCCTATTTCCAAGAGGTGCACGAAGAATGGTCTGCAAAGGGGCTGGTGCTGCTGGCTGTTAACATAAATGGAACCTCTTCGCAAGTAACACAGTTCTCAGACAGTCTTAACCTTTGCTTTCCAATGCTACTTGGTGCCAAAACGGACGTACCCGGGAACTATAATCTCCAATACATTCCCACTACCTTCTTCATCGATAAAGATGGCATCATTCAATTTATGCAAGTCGGTCCTTTCACAAGCAAAGAAACAATAGAAGATGAACTTAATAAAATTATGCTGTAGCCAATTCAGTCCCAGTGACCTACCTTCAGCTATCTTCAAAAGCGAAGCTAGCATATTTAAGACTGTTATCCAAGATAGTCATGGCAAATATATCGCTCGTAGTTGCTCTCGGTGCTCGAAGTTCTGAAACAGCGTGGCATAGCGCTTCCCTGCTAGCTAATTATTCTCTGGAATTGGGAACACCGTTTTGGGTAATAAGAGCAGCTTTCGATTCTGCTGCTCCATTGCTAAAACGCATCCGTCGTCACTTCACTGCAATCTACACTGTTAGCGGAGTATTTCTTATAACTATTGGCATGCTCATCCTGACCAATAAGCTGGTTTGGTCTTAACCCCAACTTAGAGGTAAAATTACATTTGAGGCCCATTATGAATAAACTGCTAAAAGCCATGTTGGTAATAACACTTGCCTCGGTTGTAGGTTTGGGATTTGCAACAGCTGGCTGCTCCTCAAGTTTTACTCCCACCCCCGGAGGGAATTCGCCCACCCATCAGTTGGAGATTGATTTACTTGGCGAGAAGAATGAATTCCCGGTTGACAGCCAGGGAAGACTAGAGTCACAGGTAGAAGTATCACCTGCTGACGGCAAAATCAGTCTGTCCCTGGATAAGGGAACTATTATCCTGGACAAGGATACGCAGCCTCTCACTGCCATCCATGTTTCCATAGAACCCAACTCACCCCTCTTCTCAGAAGACGCTCATATCATTAGCTCAGTCTATAATCTAGAACCCCAAGGGGCTACGTTCTCTCCGCAGCTCTCGCTCACACTGAGCTATGAACCCGAGAAACTACCCGAGGGGCTAAGGGAAAAGGAGCTTTATCTCGCCTGCTATGATGGTACTAAGTGGTACACGCTATCCCATAAAGAAGCCGACACCGAACTCCATTCAATAACTATAACTACTCGGCTCTATAATTTCAATTTCACCACTTTCGCTATTCTGGGACCAATGGAGCTTACCCAATCCACTCCGTCCACTCCTACCCAAGGCACTGAAGTGGGCAATCTGGCGCCTGATTTTCAACTTCTTAACCTCAAGGAAGAACCAGTTTCCCTCAGTGACTTTCAAAATAAACCAGTAATGCTCAATTTCTGGAAAGCCAAGTGCCCCCCTTGCATCTCTGAAGCGCCCTATATACAACAGGTGTACGAAGAATGGTCAGCCAGGGGATTAGTGCTGTTGACTATTAATGTAGGTGGAATCTCTTCTCAAGTAAGGGAGTTCGTACAGAGCAATAACCTTTCCTTCCCGGTGCTACTCGATACCGATAGGACTGTATACCAAGAATATGATGTCCAAGGCACTCCTACTACTTTCTTCATCGATAGAGACGGCACCATTCGATTCATAAAAGTCGGTACTTTCCCAAGCAAAGAAACAATAGAAGATGACCTTAATAAAATTATGCCGTAGCCAATTCAGTCCCAGTTACTCCCCTCCAAGTATCTTCAGGAGCGAAGGTAACAATATGGTTCTGTATTTCACTTAGATATAACAAAATGGGATTAAAACCGCAAGTCTTGGAGGTGCTAGAAAGATTAGGCATTAGCAGAGGCCAAATTGTGTTGGATTTTGGCTGTGGTTCTGGTACATACACCATCCCCACTGCCAGAATAGTTGGGGAACGAGGTAGAGTATATGCCTTAGACAAAAACAAGAGGGTTCTGGATGAGCTGATGCAAAAAGCAGAGCTAGCAGGCTTGAGAAATATAAAAAGAATGGACACGTCAGGAGAGCCAAGAATCGGTTTACCCAATGAGTCTGTTGACGTAGTCCTGCTCCTCGATATCTTTCACCCTTACTATTTCCCGCAAGCATATGATAGGAGAAGGTTACTAAACGAAGTTTACAGAGTCATGAAACCCTCTGCCTTTATTTCAGTTTGGCCAAAACACATGGAATCGGAGGCTAAAGATGAAATAGAAAATGCAGACTTTTATCTGGAAAAGGAGCATACCGGGATGCTTATTCATGATGGTAAGAACCGCGAAAAGGGGCAAATACTGAACTTCAGAAAAAGGTGATGAAATAGAAAGGAAATAGATGCAGAGTAAAGAGAAAACCAATCTGGTTTTTGTGAGATTATTCCCCAACGAAGATATTCACTGAGAATCAAAAAGAGTGTGTAAGAAACACTAAGTTGAAACAGCTGTAATCTTATCCGGCTTGTGTCAGTTAAAACAATTCCAGATGGGCTATTACAAAGAAAAGGAGAATTACACACCGCAAGAATTCAGGAACCCCACGAGCTGCTTTCCCTGACCGGTAACATCTTTAACCAAGAAGGAGAATATAATTTCCATTTGCATGCAGTCCCAGGGGATGAAGGGAAAAACGTTGTTGGAGGCCACTTGATGAGCGGCCAGGTTGAGGTAACAAACGAAATTGTTTTGCTCAAGACAGACCTGGAAATCAAAAGACTGTTAGAGGAGAGCAGCGGTCTCGAAGGGATGCTTGGGGACAATGGTAAGCATTTAGGATATAATAGTGAATTCATGATCGAAACTGTATGCTTTTACTTAGGGGATACTTTGATTGCTGAAGAGACTGTTATTCACGATAGTTCTGGCCAGGCTGTTACCGCCAAGATTGTCGATTATGTGCATTCGAGGTCTTAGAAGCCATCAAAAAAGGTGGCCACAAGATTGCTATGATAGCCAACGGTGACAGCATTGGCGCAAGGAATATTATAGCCTCTTGTGGCTTAAAGGACTATTTGGACGCTACCATAATCTCTCAGGAAATTGGTATCGAGAAGCCAGCCAAAGAGATATTTGAGGCTGCATTAGAGAAACTCAATAGCAAGGCCGAAAATGCAATCATGGTTGGCAACAGGATTGACGCCGACGTTGTTGGGGCAAACAAAGTTGGTATGAAAAGCGTGTGGTTCAAGTGGAACGACCGCTACCAAGAGACAATAAACGATGGAAAGGAGAGACCAAACTTTGTAATAAAGAGCTTCCCCGAATTGCTCGGTATTTTGGGCTTGAGCTAAAATTTGGGACGCTCTAGTGGTTATCAAGCAACAATAATAAAGCTAAAGGAGACAGTATGAGTAAAGTAATAGAAATCACAGACCAAAATTTTGAGGATGAGGTTCTAAAATCAGATATTCCCACAGAGGTGGATTTCTGGGCACCTTGGTGTGGCCCATGCCGTATGGTTTCCCCCATATACGACAAACTATCAGTAGAATATGATGGCAGATTTAAGTTCTGCAAAATCAATGTGGATGAAAACCAACAGACAGCAGCGAAATACCAGATTATGAGCATACCCATGCAGATGTATTTCGCTGATGGCCAGAAAGTTGACGAAATCCTTGGCGCAGTTCCTGAGCACATGATTCTTTCAAAAGTTGAGGACATTCTTAAAAGGTTCCCAGTTGATGGAACAGGCAGGCTTAAAGTGCTTTTAAGCTCTTGGGTAGAGCATAACAAGCAAGATAGCGAGAAATTCGGCAAATGGGCGGAGAAAACTGAGAACGTAGAAGGCAATCCAATTTATGCTAGCTTATTACAGGCAGCGCAAGAGGTGGGAAAGGCAAATGACAGGTTATCCCAGCTATTGAGTGAATTACAACAGGAGAAGTAGACATGAGCATAAATGCGCTCGGTCCCGAGGATAGGGATTTAAACCTACTACGCCTAGTGCCATAAAGATGAAAAAGACAAAGACATCCAAAATGGCAATAATCAAGCCTTTTGAGTGGCGCTATATGCAGGATACCAAAATTGGTTTGAAAAGGATAGATTTGCCTATCAGTGGGAATTAGCTGCAATAGAGCAACTTACACCAAATCATAAAAGCAGAATCGAAATAGCTATGGAAAAAGGGGAATTTGCCGCCCCGCTGGGCCTCGAAATTTATATGGCGCACAGGCAGAAGCCCTCCCCCCAAGGCAAGGCATAGCTCTTTCGGTTTTGCCCTAGCAGTAACCGCAATCAGCTTTTTGGGATGATGTCGAAGTCTGATTGGAAGAGGCATACAGGATAATAAAACCTTATGTAAATCGAAACAGCGGCATGAATGAGTTAGAAAGAGCTTTAAGTACTTTCTTAAGCCCTCATAACTTGCTGACCTCCTGGCTCAAGTTTTAATTCAGGCCTGCAAAGCTGAAAAGATCTCCTCTGATGAGATAGAACAAATAGCTAAGGATGATACTGAAGATGTTTTACTCCTAGCTTTCGGGATGGAGGTTGTTACTTCCAGCAAGGTCAGCTAGAGACACTCTAGAGTGGGAAGACGCAGTGTTACTACCTAAGTCGGGAGAAATGTATAAAGAGCCTAACGTAGTAGAATCTTTGGTGAAAGAAGCTATCCAAACTGGCCAATGGGGTCGGAAAACGTTATAGCTAAAACCTTCAAATTCATGGGAGGCTTAGTGATCAGGGGAAGGTCACCTATTTATGGACTTAATCCATCCCTCTCTGCTAATAGGACAAGAAAATGCTTATAACGCCAGTCCCATCAATAGATTTTAATAAGTGCCATCCTGAAAGGTGCGACCATGGGGTTTGCATTGCTGGTGATGCATGTCCACATAAGGCATTCTTTCAAGAACAACCGTATGACTTTCCCATGCATAATGCATCTATGTGCGTAGGCTGTGGCTCTTGTTCTGCTGCATGTCCTCTAAAAGCGATACGAATAAGATAAAGCTAAGCATCGTCAAAAGAAGTAACAACGGTAGACACGAAAGATGCCAGAGGAAACAGAAATGAGCTTTAAAAATGAACCCCAGCCGAAGATTAATATTGAAGACGTGGAAGAAGCTCATACCGAGAAAGTTCTGGGATACATCAATAATCCTAAAAACCTAGGGACCATGAGAAATTATGATGGAAAAGGAGAAAAAACTGCTAAGGTTCAAAAACAAATTGTTACAATCTGGATCTACCTTAAGATCAAAGACGATGTTATTGAGAAGGCCTCTTATTTTTCTGACTCTTTGGGAGGGCTAATTCATGCTTATGGCAGTGCCTTAACTGAAATAGTGAAGGGGAAAACGATAAGGGAAGCTTTGTGGATTCAAGCTGAAGATGTATCTGCAAATTTGGGTTTGCCTGAAACTGGATTTGGAGCTTGGTTTAAGGGAGCATTAGTTGAAGCTATCGATGACTACAATATTTATAAATCAGCTCCGTGGAAGAAAATGTATGAACAGAAATGTTAAAAGCGTGGGGAAAAGGAGGTGAAAATATGGAATTATTGATAGCTTTCGGCACAGATGATGGTAAGTATTTGGCCAATGGTTATGCAGGTGATGCCAAGTATTTTTATCTCTACAAATTTTCCGACAATAAGGAAGAATCTGTTGAACAAAGAAGGAATATCGAATTGAAGGAGGATCAATCTCTAAAAGTTGGGAGTCCAGAAATGGCAAAGGCTAGAGCTGAGTGGACAGTAGACAGAACCTTTAGCATGGAGTTTAGCCTTTCGTCAGTTGAACACTGAACCGATTGCACATTTCAGGCAATTGCTAATTTAACTACACACTATAGACAAACGTGTAGCCGGACTTCATGGGCGAGAAGAGCATCTTTGGGTATCATTATCATCGATGAACTGATTCTCCTGTGATAGTCAAACAAATCTACGCAAGAAGCATCCTAGCGAAATCAAAAGTTTATGACTATGCGAGCAACCCATATGTTGGTTGTCAGCATAGTTGCATCTATTGCTATGCTCACTTCATGAGGAGGCTCACAGAACACAAGTAAGGCTGGGGTGAATTTGTTGATGTTAAGGTGAATACCCCAAATCTACTACGCGAAGAGATAGGCAAGAAGCCATCAGGAAGGGTGTGCATAACCGGAGTATGTGACCCGTATCAACCCCTTGAGATGAGATACCGAATAGAAAAAGGTGCCTCGAGATACTAGTTCAACATGATTGGCCGGTTACAATCCAGACAAAATCGGCACTTGTGCTACGCGACACTGCATTGCTTAGGAGAACCAACAAGCCTAAAGTCGGACTAACAGTAACTACAGGAGATGACCGTGTGAGACGGCTCTGTGAACCTAAGGCACCATCGGTTAGCGCAGGAATCAAGACATTGGCAGGACTACATTCTTCCGGCATTAGAACTTATGCCATGATTGCACCAATGCTTCCTAAATCCAAAGAACTTGTTGCTGTAATTAAAGGAAAGGTAGATTACATACTAATTGATGGAATGAACTACCATTATGGCGATTGGGTGCACAGGAAATACAAACTGGAGAGCAGCATGCAAGATGGTTTCTTTCATGGGAAAAACAGAGAACTTGCCCCTGACTTCGAAAAAGAGGGCATCCAGTGCCAAGTACTATTTTGACAATGCCTAAGGGGCTTTGGATTTCACCCCTCTTGGCTAAAGGCCTAGCAAGGGATCAGTGATTCAAGCGCGGGCAACAATCTGCCCTATAGTGTAATTAAGCAGGAACAGGTTTAGGCAGAATCATTAACGCAAGTGGTACATTCTCAGGAGTTCGGCTCGTGAGAGCCAGACTGCCTTGACCTTCAAGGATTTGCCAGCGGCTCTATGCCTCTTAAGCCAAGGGATATGATTTACCTGCATTAACCGGATGATGTAGAATTGAGCCAGCTTCGCCCTTAGAGTGTTCGGCAAGTCGATGACCTGGAATCCTAACTCGCTGGCAGGCGCATGAAAGACAGTCCAGCCGTACACTGCGGTCATGTTACCATATTTTTTATCGGCTACCTCTGAAGCGAGGAGCTGCAAGGCATCCTTGACATAGTGGATGATTCCCCGCCGGAAGCCCACCCTCCGTACTCCCGGGTTTAATTGGAGCCTGTCGGCAATCCAGGCATTGTTTAAATGCAGTTTGATGACATTGTCACCTGGCCTGACCGCGCAGCCATCCAGCAGCTTTACAGGGTAGCCCTTATGACGTCTTAGCTCAATGCTGATGATGCTGCTTCTTCCAAGAGGCCTAACCCTTAACACTATCGCCTCAACCTTGTTTGTGGCGGTTAATGCACCTCGTGCAATAGCCTTCAACAAAAAAGATAGCATCTATCTCCTCGGGAGCTCTCTTCCACCATCCAATCAAGTAACATCCGCAGGCACAAGTTGTTGCGACTCTCAGCAACCTAGTCGCCAATAGGCCACGGCTACTGCTTCGGCCAGTCCAGGTTAGAGACGATGTTCTTCCATTTACCCATATATTTCGACCGGGCTTCCAATGTAGTCACCAGCTCGACACGGATAGATGGGGCATAAACGCCCAGCGCATCCAACTTCTCTACCAGTCGTTTCCTGACACCGGAAGCTATGTTCACATTCCCTTGCTCCAATACCAAGCGCAGGCGGATGCCATCGGGTTCATGGACTACCTGATACTGCCGTATACCCCCGAAGCTTTCCAGAACATCCCAGAAATGGGCGGGATGAATTGCAACCTGCCTGCCATCTCGACCCTTGAGATATATGACGTCGTCATTCCTTCCGTCGATGGAACGAATTCGTCGTAGTGGGCGCCCACAGCGGCACGGTTCTGGGTCCAGCATAACCATATCAGATATTTCGTAGCGGATGATGGGTAGGGTAAAGCTGAAGAGATTGGTGAACAGAATCTTATGCCCGAGAGTCCCGTCGGCTACAGGCTTGTTATGCTCGTCTACCACCTCAACAATGCCCAGATCTTCGAAGAGATGCATACCTTCGCCAAACCTGCACTCCACCGAGCGGAGCCCCTCCTGTGTGCCATAGATGTCAAAGACGGAACTTTGCCATACTGTTTGGATTCTCTGCCTCAATTCTTCGGTCAACGGTTCTCCTCCACCAGCGACAATGCGGGGACCGATATGCAGGCGCCCTTGAACTTGTTCTGTCACGAGCAGCCCAAGAATAGAAGGAAAAGCGCGAAGCAAGCGGGGCTGCAGGGAGTCTAATCGCTGGACTAGCTCTGCTACGGGAGCAGTAGCGGATAACATATGATAGTGGTATGGGCCAATAAGCATGCTGAGGGGGAGGCGGTGACTATCGTGCAGGGGACTGGAAGAGCCGATGGTGACGATCTTTAGGCGTGGTATTGAGAAGGGAAACACTCCCATCATGGCTGCAATTCGCATGCTTGCCGCCTGTTGCATACTCCATTCTTTGCGATTGTATACGAACACCGCTTTGTGTCCGGAGGTGCCTGCAGTAGTAAGCACGCGATACTCGCCCAAGTAGTAATCGTCCCCGGAAAGCTGGGCTATGTGTTCATGGAGTCGGGAGAGTCGCAACCGAGGATCAGTGACAATTTGGTCGAAGTGTTCCATATGGGTTTCTTTGTCCATGATTGGGAAGTCCTGCAGGACACCAGGCTCATGCAGACGGAGCGTAGTAGATAGCTCTCGGTAAAAGGGAGACCGCTGAATTACCCAAGCAAGAAGGTCAGCTAACAAGCGCCGCTGCAACTTCTCAAGTCTGGCACGGCTCCAGCCCTCGTGACTCGTTAACGCTCGATAACTAGCGATAGCGCGGACTAGATCTTCTAAACGACGCAGCTTGTTTGGTTTGCCCATGCAGCACTTCCCCCAAATCATGTTCGGGAGGTTCTGTTAAACTTGCTGACTCTAGCATTCACTGGTTTCCGGGTAATGCTCGGTTATTTGACAAGTGCATCGTCATACGACCTGTCCTCTATTGTACATTCACAAACAACTAGTGTCAACAGTGTGTGCTGGCTGACCACATAGGTAACAGTGGACTATGGATTTTAGCAAGTTCCTTTTCAATATACTCTACGGGAGCAAGATAGGCAA
>JAFGBN010000056.1 GCA_016933195.1 Dehalococcoidia bacterium
AAAAGTCTGGTTGCTTCAGCAGTGATGTCTTTAGCCATCTGGCGAATATCTCCGCAGGGAAATGTAGCTACGATACTCACAATTGTGGCTGGGACTGCTATTTATGGGGTTGCCCTGTTTTTATTCAAGGGATTCAACAAGGAGGAGTTCAGGTTCTTCAAAGGCCTATTCCGGAGGCGTCTGTAGCTCGTTCACTCTCCCCCCTAAGTCATACGGAACTGCGTCATTTTGGCAGCGTCTTGAGAAAGCTGACCATATCATCAAAATGTTGGTCTAGAACAGCACCCATGCCCTGGAACTTTGGAAAGCCATTCAGTAGTTCTGCTTCAATCTGTTTCATAACAGCTTTGATTGCACCCTGATTGTGCGGCGTTCTAGCCTCATTTACTTGTCTCGCTATTGCAATCTTGCTTAGGACGTGAATCCACTTTGGAGGCAGGCTATCTTTCACACCTTGCATCAAATAGTTCAGCCCTGACGAGACGCCAGCTTTGCTTATGAGCGGAACATCTGATAATCCCAGAGTTTGTGATAACGCGAGACCGCGGCCATCCACCTGAAGTAGGAACGTGGGCTTTCTAACACTCAAAAAGAACACGTGTGCGTGTACCCTGAATCCGACATGAAAGTCACACGTTCTGTAAAACTCTATGTTTGATATGTTGTAAGATGCATCGACGACTCTGTAAGCCAGTTCCTCGGCGCACTTCGCCAAGTACCGCAGATTTTTAGCTTCTCCTTTAGGTGTGAATCTGTCCTCCACTATCCCTCTGTGAAAGGTAGCAAAGAGCTCTACACCGGGATATAGAGGCTTCAGTAGTTCCCTAAGCTCTTCTAAGAGCTGCACATTCTGCTCCAGGAATGCTGAGGTTGGCGTCATACTGATAGCCACACGATGTATGTCTTTCGGCTGTTCAAATTTCTTACCGATACTTTCGAGGTCATACCAGGCCGGACATCCCGTCATAATAACGTTATTGAAACCGTGCCTGTTCAGTATTTTTTGGGTGGCGTTGTCTCGGCAACTTGTTACTACACAGCTCCCGTGAATGCGTTCAAGCAGAAACCTAGAAGATTTGCTGAATGAAAACTTATCGGAGTGCCACATTCGGGAGCCATCCCATCCTAAACCGAAGGGGATGATTGGGATTTTGATATCATCAATATGTCTTGCCAGTGGGAAGATATCAGGGTAAAAGTCTCTTTCGTAGCCTGGACCTCCCACTAGAATAACAGCTTTGGTTCTATTTACCTCATCTAGCTTCTCGTCCAGAGATTCCCATCTGGGAAACTCCAGGAATTCTTCTGCAGTGGAATAGGTTTTTAAGAGCCTCTTGCCTCTCTCTGCGATAAGAAAGTCGCCAACGTTCTTTTTTGCACCAGTTAATAAAGTGTACATGATCATGCTCTACTAGCGAGCTGGTGTGTGCTCAGGGCAGACCAGACTCTGGGGTCAAGCAAGCTCTTCCCAAGAAAGGATTTCATCGGCTTTAATGTTCCTTGTGGCTGTCTTACCAATTATGGAACCCAACAGTTTTGGGCTGATGCCTGTTCCTGGCCTTTTGCAGGTAACTAAATCTTGAATTATCTTTGTTCCTTGAGCTATGTCAACTTTAGCTACTACGCTTCTCCTGGCATACATCCGAGCCTGTATCTCGTTCTGAATATCCTTTTCTCCGCTCCCCAGGATTTCCATCATAAACTGCAAATTGCCTACTGCTATTCTAAGGTCCTGAGGCTCCATAGCATGATAGTGGTCATTTCCGGGCAAGGACTTATTCAATGTGAAATGCTTCTCAATTACTCTTGCCCCTAGTAGATAAGCTGTGGTGAGCACCAGCATTTGAGTGTCAGGCAGAACATGGTCAGAATAACCAATAATATACTCAGGAAACATATTTCGTAGATGTCGTATTGCTAGTAAGTTGGCGTGCTGATAGTGTGTGGGATAATTCAACACACAATGCATGACTACTATCTCCCTGTTGCCTTCGCTCTCGATAGCACATACAGCGTCTCTTATCTCCTCAATGGTGGAAGCTCCTGTGGACAGAAATATTGGCTTTCCTCTTTTCGCCACATGCTTTATGAACGGAATGTTCGTAATATCTGAGGAGGAAATCTTAAATACGGGGACCAATTCGGTGAGCAAATCGACTGCTTCTTCATCGAAAGGGGTTGACATGAAAATAATGTTGTGCGCTTTTGCGCATCCTGCCAGCTCACGGTACTCATCTTCCCAGAAACTGTCGTACTTCTTAAAGAGCTCATATTGCGAATCTACACTTTCTTTCGTAGTATCCCAATACGCAGGTGAGCTTCTAACTGCTAGCTTATCTGCTTTGTAGGTTTGAAACTTTATAGCGTCTGCCCCAGCCTCAGCAGCTTCAATGACCATCAATTTTGCTGCTTCCAGAGGGCTGATGTTTCTCTCCTTGGCAATATCGTAATAGTTGACCCCAGCTTCAGCTATGAGAAACGGAGGGCTTTCTTCTGCAATCATTTTGTTATTGATTTTTATTGTTTTCATAGTTATTAATGCTACATTTCGCGAAAACTCTTGCCCAATAACTAGATCCAAGGCCTCGTGCTTCTTTTCTACAGTTGAATTCATAAACTTGCTTCATACCGAGAGATTCGAAGATGTTCTTATAGTTGCGTGGGAAATGCCGCCAACTCATGCACCTTTCCTCCTCAATGGTGATTAAATACTTCTTCGTTATTCGAGACATTTCCGAAAATATAAATTCGCTATCTGTATGAATGTGCATAAGAACTGCCATTGTAAATACGACATCAAAGGCATCATCTTGAAAATTCACAATTACATCTTCAATAGGGTTATTGTAAATTTTAACCTGTCTCGCCATTTCTGGATAGGCTTGTTTCATCAAATCTATAGTATCCTTGCTAATTTCCACCGCTGCCAGCTTTGTGTAGCCGGCGATGAACAGATGATTGAGGTTTCTGCCTACGTTGCAGCCGATTTCTAAAATAGTACCACCGGCTTCTGCACAACGGTCGACTATTTCAAGAAGGAATGTGCTCCTTTCTCCGTGTTTCAGGTAATTCTCTGGTAGGTTTGTGCCATCCCAAGGATGTATCCAATATTGGTGTAGCTCCTCTCTAGATTTATGACGTGTAGTCAAATAGGTCGCCCAAGAATAAATCGGGCTCACTACTCTCGCCAGCCAAGCATAGCGGGCGGTCAAATATCTCAGCCAATGGTAAATCGGGCCCAATGCTTTCTCTAACCCTATCATCTTAATCTCTATCCCTAGAATAGATGAATTGTTTTTCTTTCCAGTCATAGTAGCCATCAAAGATTAATCTTAAAGTCCTGTCAATGCCTTCTTTGAGGTCAAATTTCAACATATTCTGGCTCATCTCTTCGCGCAAGTGATAATCCTCTATTACTTTGCTTAAGCCAGATGCAATTGTGTCCTCAGAGACATTGGAGGCCATACCAAGATTCAGGATCCCCTTACATATTTGAGCGAAAAGATGTCTAGCCTCCCTCTCGTTCTGTGAGATAGATATGCATGGTATTCCCAAGCTAGCTATTTCATATAAGGTCCTGCCGTTGGAAGTAATCACCACATCTGCATTGACCATGTATTTTGCCATCATGCTTACGTCCTCTTTCAATTCAATATTGAATCCCTTCTGCTTCAGGGTGTTGATGTAGGCATGAAGCTTATCCTTGTAGGAATAGCCAATTCCCAAAATTACGATGATACGGATATCCTTAAGGCCAATGTTTTCTATGGCATGGAGGGTCCTGTATGTTATATTATTCTCGTCCACTCCTCCAAAGGTAAGCAATATATTTTTAACGCAGCTTTTGATTTTTGGCGCAGGGAAAATGTGGAATTCATCTCTCAGGCACAGGTATCTATGTCCATAGTAATGATTGGGGGCAGGATAGCTATTTTCATATAAGGCGTTCACCACGATGTTGGCGAACTCCACTCCAGGACCTAAATCCTCAAAGTTGACCACAAAAAGCCCTTTGTCCCTAAGTTTGTGAACATAACCTTTATCAGTATCCAAAATATCATTAATTATGATGTCTGGTTTGAGTTTCTCCAGAGTCTCAAAAAGCTCATCTTGATGCTCGAAAGTAAATACCGGGTAGTTATGTTCCCGCAACTTGCTAAGACCAAGTTTTTTTGACTCATCTGTCAAGAAAGAGGTATTGTGGTTGAATATTCGATTTGCCAGGGTCAATGTCCTACAGACATGGCCCAATCCTATCCTTTCATCTCCATCTACCCTGAATACAATGCTGAGCCTCTTCAACAAATTCTCCGCTATCAACCAATCAGCATAATTATCGATGTCTATAGCTTCCTCCTCAGGAATCTCAAAAAGATACACATGCTTGCCTATTCGAGTCTCGTGGCTCATTATCTTTCTTTTGCAAACCAATAATGTGCCAGTTTCCCGAAAGATGGGCTCCAGCTGCTGTCTATTTCTTCTTTCTTTGTAAAGAGGAACAGGTGCTCCATTATTGAGCATCCAGTAAATGTGCGCCTGACGGACAACGCTTATCAAAGTGTCGTAATGCTCACCGTGCATCATATTGAGAGCCCTATTGAGGGTCTTCTTGCTCAGGAGAGGCGATGTAGGCTGAAGCGTGACCACAAACTCGTATCTTTTGCTTTCTTCCCTCTCGATAGCGTTCACGGCGTGGAAGATGACCGGATCTAAGGTTACCTCATCTTGGGCTAGCTCCAGAGGTCTCGGGATAACGTCGGCGCCATAAATTCGGGATATTTCAGCAATCTCCTCATCCTCGGTAGAGACAAGCACCCTGTCGATGTATCTTGAGCTTAAGGCTACCTCTATGGTGTAAGCGATTAAAGGCTTACCACATAGAAGCCTGCTATTCTTCTTAGGGATGCCCTTTGAGCCGCCGCGGGCAGGGATTATAGCTATGGTTTCAGGTTTCAACTCTTGCCTCCCTCGATTCCTCAATCATCTGCTTTGTGGGGGGCTTCTTTTGCTACATCTCCTAATCCTCATCCCTTTCTCACTGAACTCGGGATATTTCCAGTCTTTGAATCGCTCATTCATTTTAACCATATATCTCATCTAACGCCTTGTAGGCCTTTTCCAAGGTAGCTTGCGAAATCCATAAAGATGATTGCGCAAGCCTATCAATGGCTGACTTAGCTTCGGCATACTGCAAATATCCAACGGCTGCTGTCCAAAGCACTAAACCCAAAGAGCCATGGACTTCCAAACCCACTGTACTCGCAAACACTCTTGCTGCGGCGTCATCTGTTAGCAGCCAATCTACCTTAAGACGTTGTGCAAGTATAACTGCCTCTGATTCGCCCGGATGAAGAAGCCCTGAACTATGTATAGCTTCTGCTTGAGAAAACTCTGCCGGTGATAATGTTTCAACAAAAATCCACGGAGGTTTTTGACCTTTCCATGAGTCATCAACCTCGGCAAGTTCCATATCAACCATCCGAGGAATAAATACTCTTCCTATTTTTGACAGCAAGTCCAATAAGCCGGCTTCCCTTAGATGTAAGATTGGACCTGTATCGCAGACAACCGTTTTCATCCTTGGGCAGCCTTTTTGGTTTTTAGTGCCCACTCAATATCTTCTTGCATAAACTTTTCCATTAATTCCAGCCGATGATGACGGATGAATTCTTGAAAGGCTACGCGCATCACTTCTGCTTCATCACTGAACCATCCTCCCTTTACATAGCTTTCCATTTCAAGCGCCAATTTTTCTGGAAGGTCAACCTTGATTGTCTTCATAGATTTTCACCTCCTCCAAATAGCTTGCCCAATTTCCCTCTTTCATCGAATTCAGGATATTTCCACTCTTTGAATCTGTCATTCATTTTTGTGTTACCCAACTGGAATTAGTATGTTGGTTTTTTTTGAATTAACTCCGGTGTGATTTCTGTTTTGCTTAGGATTTCAGCAATTCGTGGTGCTGTCTTGCCATCTCCGTAGGGATTGTCGCATTTTTTAACTTCTTTCAAGAAATCTTTATCGGTGAGAGCCTTTTCCACTGCTTCTATTATCTCTTGTTTATCATGCCCAACATTGATGACATTCTCACCTCTTTCTCTCCCTAACTGGCGGATACCAATGTTAATAACTGGTAAGCCAAAAGAGGGAGCTTCGACGATACCACTGCTGGAATTTCCCATCATTAGACTGGCCGCCTTCATCAGGCTGAGATATTCTTTGTGGGGTAGGCTCTTGAAAGTCTTGATGAAGGGATACTTCCCATGTTCGCTTATCACTTGTATCATTCTACGGCCGCCGGCGTCTGAATTAGGATATATCAGAATTGTCGGATGCCCTAGTTCCACAACTGCCTGTAACGTCTCCTTTATTTGTTGCGGTGCATCATCGGCTTGAGTGGTGACTGAATGCTGGACTAGCAAAATCAATGGCTGAGATAAATCCAGCTGAAGCCTCCTGGCTAAATCCTCAGCAGGAATCAGTGGCTCGCTTAAAATGGCATCTAATGCCGGAGAACCGACTATGTGGACTCTCCATTCTTCCTCACCCATCTTGGCAATTCTTTCCGCACTTTTCTTGGTAGCTGGGAAATGGATATGGGCAAATTTGGTGATGGCATGTCTTGCAGGACTATCAATACTGCCGCATACATCTCCCCCATGCACGTGCGCTACTGGTATATTAATATATGCTGCGGCAATGGTTGCAGCGAGAGGCTCTACTCGGTCCCCTAAAACCAAGATGATCTCTGGCTTCAATTGCTCCCAGGTCTGTGCCATACCAATAACGCCCATACCAACGGACTTCGCCATCGCCCCTGGCATATCGCTGCTTAACAGCATATCCACTCTTGCATCTACTGTGAAACCGTCATGCTCTATTTCCCTGACTGTATAACCAAATTCATGTGAGAGGTGCATTCCTGTGACTACGAGAGATAACATTAATTCGGGCTGAATTTCTATGGCTTTCAAGACCGGAAGCAGGATACCGTATTCTGCTCTTGTTCCTGTAACGACTGCAATTTTTCTCATCTTCTTACACCACTTCAGTGGAGGTGACGAATTCCTCAGATTGTATATGCCTCTTTGCCTTCCTTCCCACAAGTTTATCTATATGCCTCGGCTCAAGTCCAGTCCCCGGTCTCTTAATGCCCAGCATCTCCTCG
>JAFGBN010000057.1 GCA_016933195.1 Dehalococcoidia bacterium
ACCCTGGATGGGGCGCTCGTGATTGTAGTAGAGTATGTAATCTACAACGGCGGTGCGACATATGACCTCTTACCTACCGGCTCGACAGGTCTGTATTGGGCGAACGGGATATTATTGAAGAGTACGCTAGCAGCCAACTAAGCGTTAAATAGGATTGGGGAGGAGGTCTGTGCTGGAATAAGTCAGCCGCTGTACTATTTCCCAGATGATCCCACAAAAGCTCGTTTTGTGACCGCGTTGCACTTTCTAGCGGTAAGTTCATCCTGCATCATTGCTGGCGGAAGCCTTTTTGCCCTGAAGGCAGAATCAACTTGGTCCAGGTTGATGCAGTGGATATGTTCGTGGTAAAGCTAATGCAGGTGGAAGGTCTTTACAAAGCAAGTTACATCTCGGGAATAGCTCAGGCCACGGGAATAAAAGGCTATGCAGTCAGCATGACTAGCCTAGGCATAGGTCATACTGCCAATTTACATTTTGCCATCGCATCGGCTTTGGAAGATAGATACAGTCCGTGACTCAAAAACAAGATAAAGGAAAGGAATATCACGGACATGCTTGAGTTCAAGGATGGATACTATGGGATCCCAGCGGGCCCAGGACTAGGTGTGTCCTTATTTGAAAAAGAATGTGGAGGTGTATGCCTTGGCAAGTTGTTATGTACTACCCTCGTTTTCGCCTCTAAAATCCTATTTTTAGGCTTACTACCTCAAAGGGCTTGACCTGGACCCTTATCTTTCTACCTTTGAACTTAATTTCTTTCTCTTCCTGCTCCAGTAAATTCACCACTTTCACCGAGTTGGGCTCTTTAAACAAATCTAGTTCGCCCTTAGTTCTTTCACCTTTGGTCTCAAAAAACCTCAGGATTACCTCGTCAGTAGCTTCTGCCTTCTTAAAAGCAGCCAGGATCAGGTTTTCTGGTCTTATCTCCACAAAGGAAAAACGGCAGGGGAAAACCTGTCTGCTCTTTATCTCTGGTAGCTGGAAGCCGGCCAAACCGTAATTGAACTCATAGGCTGGCTTGAAAGAATTGCTTTCCTTCCAACCTTTCTCATGTGGAAAAAGGGAATACTCAAAGGTGTAGGTCTTAAATTCTTGGGCATCTGGGGTAGGAATAGCCGGGCCAGTGACTCCGTCTGCAGAAAGCATGTGAACACTCCTCAGCAAAGTTAAATAGATATCCCCGTCTCTTATTTCGTGAGCTGGTATCCCTCTATTGATTACGGTGACTCCCCTTTTCTTATCTGAATAATCGATCCAATTGAGCGCAGGGTACAAGCCACAAGGTTTTTCCACCCATCTACCCCTGGGCTTGCTGTAGTGCTGGTTTACCGGACGACTGATTACGCCGAATTGGGTCTCGGATTGATACTCAGGAGAGCTAATATCTGACGTAAACCTGACCCTCATTCGCATCTGAGGATGACGATTGTCAACGGTCGTGAAGAAGTCAATTCGTGGAATGTCATTATACACGATTATTGTCTTGAAAACGGAGATAAACTTGTGTCGCCACAGGACAGGCTTCAGCTTATCCAAAAGGCGGTAAGGCCATATGAGGGAATAGTACTCACTTTCAATGTCAATCACTCTCCTTAACGGTGTTTTAGTGATCTTGAAGCTCTTCATCCTGAATCTACCGAAGGTTACCCCCTGGTCACCCTCTGTCTTGAAGGCTTGCTCTAGATTTTGGCGGTGATAATAAAGGTCCCCGGTTTCCTCCTCGACCATCAATTCATTACCCCGCACCAAGCGTTTCCCATCCAGGAAAACATCAATCAGTCCGGTAGAGGGGTCTACACTAACTCTGAAGAATTGGTTCTCAATAGTGTTGCCGGTTATTTTTATCTTAGGGCTGGTCTGCCCTTTAGGATTTCTTCCCAGTATCTTATACGTACGGAAGCCGAAAGCAGGCACCGTGGCCACAAATCCGAGCTTGATGGTCTGGTAGGAATCATCCCGGTAGCGTGAGAATTCCAAGATTTCCACTTCTATTTCTTCGTTGCCACTCTTCAGCCCGCCAATCCGCTTGACTTTTCCTCTGTCAAAGCCCAACTCTACCTCAACCCAGTTTTTTACTTCCCATGAGAGTGGATTAAGGACTATGATGTCATCTCGCGTCTGCAAGTTCTTGGCTATAGTACTTCGAAAGTCTCTAAGAACCTGGTCCAGGTGAATTTGAAGGTAGTCAAAGTTATCCCTAGCTTCCTTGTAACCCTCATCCATCCCAGTTCCGGGAGCCACGTCGTGAAAGCCACCCCACAACACCTTTTTCCAATTATCCCTGAACTCATCTACTGGATATGGAACTCCCAATAGCCAGGAAATAGTGCTCCACCGCTCACTAGCCAGGATCAAATTTTCAAATTTCCTCAGATTTTGCTTCACCCACATTCGACTGGAACAAGTGTTGGGGAATACTTGGCTATGTCTTCCCGAGTAAAGTTCGCCCTTCCTGACTCTAAGGTTCTTCGCCTCGTTCTCTAGCCCTTTAAAGAAATCAGAAGGCCCGGCAATAACCATTTTAGAATCATCATGAGTCCTATTCCATCTGTTCACCGCTCGGCTGGTTCCGAACTGAGGAGGAATCGAGCCGCTTCCCGAGGGCATTAGAATGTGGCTAGTAGCGGCAAATGTTTTGAGCTTGCCGAAGCTATCTTCTAGCCTGCTAAGATCTAATCCGGCCCGGTAACCAAGAGGCATCCAGTGTGCTAGGATCCTGGTACCATCCAAACCTTGCCACCAGAAATCACAGGGCTTATCTATATTTGCCCCCCTTCGAAAGGCAAAATACTTGTAGCCTGCCCTAGTATAAATCTGTGGGAGTTGAGCATTATACCCAAAGCTATCAGCCCCCCACATAACTGGGATATCTACGCCGAATTTTTCTTTGGCATATCGCTTGCCGAGAAGTATTCCCCGTACCAAAGTCTCCCCATTTGGAATCATGGTATCGGCCATTAAATACTCACCGCCGGCAATTTCGATTCTACCCTCTTTAATAAGTTTCCCAATTTCAGAGAAGAGATAGGGGTTTCTTCTTTCGATCTCCTCCAGCAAAGCAGTCTGCTCTATGAGAAATCTATAATCTGTTTTCTCCATTAAGTCCACTATCTGCTTTAGGATTTGGTCGACGTTGATATACAGGTAGTCCTCCTTACTAAATGCCCAGACTGCATCATAATGGCTGTGGGGGACAAGATAAATCGTATACATCATAGACTGCCAACTATTCAAAGAATTGTTCAACACAGGTACATTTATTTTCCACTCGATCGGTATAAATGGAGATGATGGTGACTACAACAAACACCATTATATTGTTTCTACGAGCCCTATGGCAAGCGTTAACAAACTTCAGCATTCGAAATGACAGACGGTATCCCCAGATTGCAGGATAAAGGCTTTTAGAAGTATAACTGTCGAGTCAGAGAGATTTAGCTTCTTATAAGCTTTTGACAAAGTTTCAGGTTGTCTTCAGAGTGAACTGGCTTCGTGCAGCGCTACACCATTGCCATTGGCTCCTAAAACCAGACCATCTGGGGTAGGATGGATTTAATGGACACCAAAGTCAGGTAAAATAGAAAGACGGAGGTGCCAAATTGAAAGGTATCCCACAAGGAAGGT
>JAFGBN010000005.1 GCA_016933195.1 Dehalococcoidia bacterium
CAAGCCAAATCTCCTCTCCCTTGACGGGAGAGGATTAAGGTGAGGGTGAAAGAAGAAGAATCTCAAATAGACATGAATCGTCAAGAAGTTGGTAAACTAGGAGAGCAATTAGCCCGGAAGTTCCTGAAAAAACGGGGCTATCGGGTTCGCGAGACAAATTTCCACTGCCGCGAAGGAGAAGTTGACATAATCGCACAGCAAGGAGACTATCTCGTCTTTATTGAGGTTCGTACAAAGAGCAGCCTGGATTTTGGCAGCCCGGAAGAATCCATAACTCGAAACAAAAAGGAGAAGCTAATTGCCACAGCCTTAACTTACATCAACACTCACTCCAAATTGCCCCCTTTATGGCGCATAGACGTCGTGGCTCTGGAACTCGATAATAAAGGCAAGGCCAAACGTATTGAACTCATCGAAAACGCCATCGAGCAATAGCCCCACCTCACTTGCTAGCTATTCTTAATAACTAGACCCTTACCCATCCCAATGCTCTCCCCTACCACTTTGAGTCTGTGAAAGGCTCCGCTAGTCCTTTGTGCTGCCCCAAGCCAGGTTTCTTCTCGCTTGATCGGTGGACTAAGGTAACTGTAATCCCTACCGGAACCACGTGCCAGGATTCCACCAACGTCGCCTGCTTGGCATAGGCAGCAACTTTTGTATTTGTCCCTGAGCCTCCCGCAGAAGCACGTGAAGCTCCCCTATTTGTCTGTCTTTCTCCTCAAGCTGCTGCCTCAACAGTCCAATAGTAGCGTGTAAAGTACTACGGTCGGCGCTTGATGCTTGTCTAGCCGCTCTTTCCTCGGTGTCCACCCTCTGCCTACCCGTTGTCTGGTCATTGTCCACCCTTTGTCTACCCACTTCCTCTTCACTGTCCACCCTGTGTCCACCCTCTGTCCTCTCCTTGCCTGCTCTCTCTATCAGCCATTGACCATCTTCCATCCAGGCCTTTAACTGCCCCGACTTTATGTGGCGACGAACCGTCTTCTCAGATATCCCCAAAGCCCTCGCCGCCTCACCTACCGTCCAGCCCTGTCTAGCCATCCGTCCTCTCCTTACCTACCCTCTCTATTAACCATTGGCCTTCTTCCATCCAGGCCTTCAATTGCCCCGACTTTATGTGGCGACGAACCGTCTTTTCAGATATCCCCGGAGCCCCTGCCACCTCACCTACCGTCCAGCCCTGTCTAGCCATTTGTCCAATCATGTCCAGTCATTTATCTGCCTCAGTCTAGCTATTTGTCCAGCCGTGTCCAGTCATTTGTCCACCTTTGTCTAGTCAATTGTCCACCCATACCATATTACCACTGAAGCGTCTGCCTTGTCACCAGATTTCCCATTTGCCGGTGACAAGTCTTTCATGTGCGAGATAATCAAGAATGGGACACATGTCCAAATAGCGCCAACGAACAGTAGCTCTTTCGGTGGGCCTGAGTTAAATAGATTTGATTAAGGTTCCAAAAGTGAATAGTTAGGGAACATATGCTAATCTGGCTGGACAAACCAGCCCCACAAGTCTAAGTAACCTCCTCTAAAAGCTCCTTTTCCCTGGCTCTCATCTTAACTTCCTCTTCCGGCTCCTCGTGGTCATAGCCCAGAAGATGAAGTATGCCGTGAATAATTAACAACGTTAGCTCCTTATCAACAGAATGTCCTTGCTCCTTGGCCTGCTCCACCGCTTGAGGACAGGAGATGACTACCTCTCCCAGGCGAGTTATGCCGTCGGGAGGTAGAGCAAATGAAGAATCACCTTCCTTCTGGGAAAGCATGCAGAAGGCGAGCACATCCGTCGGTTCATCCACATCCCGGTAGTCTCGGTTGAGCTTCTGCCCCGTCTCGGAATCGGTGAAGACCAGGCTCACCTCATAAGGAGACGCCATCCCTTCAGCCTTAAGGACCTGTTGGGCTATCTTCCTTACCCACGCTTCGTCAACTAAACCCCGGAATTTTTCCTCAACGGAAATCTCAATTTCTTCTGGCATAGCAAAAATCTTACCTTCCATTATGAATGCAGGTCATCTTACCTTTTGATAGATAACGTTTCCCGTGTAGAAGAAGTTTTTTACTTGGTAAAAATGGGGTGTGGCAAGACACAACTTTTTGCGCTGTGTTGAGTGATATAACGAGCTTACCCTCAAGACGAAATTCCACCTCCACCACCTTCGCTGGTCTTTCCGCTCTTCCACCCAGTTCTCCCTTCAATTGAAATGCTATTGGGAGCATTTAACATCTTTCTCTCCAACTGACAAACCTCACTAAAAATGCAGTACCTGTCGGCTCTAAAAATCAATCTATCCTGTGGGATTAAGCTCTCTAATTTCTTCTCAGGTACTTCTCTTTCAGGTGAACAAAAACGTTTGTTTGGTCGACATGATATCCTGCCAAGTCTAAAGATTAAGTAGTCCATTGATGCTGGTGTTGGGGGTCTATGATTGTCAGGGATTTTGTCCCATTCTTCCCATACTCCTCTCCAAGCTTCGCGATTCAGTTTATCCACCATAGAATACTGGTAACAAAAAACATCCAGTAAACTGGCGAGTAAGGGAATGCGAAATTGAAGAATCCCGGTCCTCAAAGATACTCTCATAGTATTTTTGTCACTCATAACATCCAAATTTCCTATGTTTCTCTTGTATTTCCACACTCCCAAATCAGCCATATCTCTTAAGAACATGTGAGCTTTCTTGGTAGAAAAGCCATATCGTTCCTCTTCTGTCAGTGCCTTAACAATCTCAACTACATCTCCACCATGAATTTTGTTAATTTTATAAGCTGATGACTCATATTTTTCTGCCAATAATCTTGCAGAATTCAACATCCAGGGTTTTCGTTTATCTCTCTGTGACTGCGCATCAAGAAAATTGAGGAGTTCATCTACTAACAAATCGTTATCCTTCACTCTTTCAGGCTTAAAACAATTCGGATGTCTTTTATAAAACTCGAAGGGGTTACTTCTTGCGTGGACATCAATTCGGAAATGCATTCCGAAGGCAAAGTCGCTTTTAGAGGGTAAAGCAACTTAGATGACATATTCTGTTTTATGTCCACAGAGGCATCCTTCGATAACTCTCATAAGTTCATTAAACTCACCCTGGTCAAGGCCGCTCCAATCTTCTTCAGTAATTGGTTCAATCTCCCACCCGAAACCATAATTGCTGTTCTGCGCAGACCAATGATGCGTCTCCCTTTTATATTCAACTTTGCCACCTGCAAGCCAATCGTCAAATTGATCACGCTGATATTTTGAGTCTACAGTTATAAAAACTTTATCAGTCATATCTATCTCCTATATTCACTTCTGAACGATAGCTAGTCACACAAGGCCTTCACCTCAAACTTTTTAAGAATATGTTTGCACCTTCTATGCGCATCGCGCTACCTAAGTAAATCACCACAGTTATCGATTTGATATGCTTCTCCGTCTCGGATCCCTATCTTTTTAAGCTCATATAGCATACCCCCATAGTCTATCTCATCCTCTATCTCTGAAGAGTCTAAAATCAGTGCCGCTCCATGTAACGTTCTGCTACTACTGCCTTGTAGTTTCATGTTCGTACCCCCATAGGAACAGTTATATGAAGGTTCGCTATGAGTTCTTCAAATGAAGTTTCAGAATCCTTATAGACATCTTCGAAAGAATAGGAACAAACTGTAATTTTTTCGTTGGTTGCCTCTCGCAAAGTCTTTGTAGAGGACTGTCTTCCTATTAAAATTCCAGCTATGCACTCATATCCTGTTTCGTTCCGATATTTGCTAAGTTGTTTAACATCGTTGCCATTTACTGCGCCTGTTTTAACCTCAATGATAATTTTTCTTGATATGCCTATCGGCCTTGAATCTTTTATGAGCAAGTCAACATGTCCCTCTGGTAATGCTTTTTCACCAAGTACTTCAAAATCATTTGCCTTTAAATCATGGAGCCCCAGTTTATGAAAAAAATCCTGTAAATTTCCAATTCCGGACAGATAATGTCGAATCACAGATTGTAGTATCAACTCCTGAAAATAAAAGGTTTCGGGTATTTTTACTAAGCTTTTGGCCCATGTAAGTTTTGGCGAAAAGGTTTCATAGTCGCTAAGGTTAAGTTCATCGATTGGTTTAGTGTACAGCTCCCCCATCTGAGAGACCGCATGGAGAGTTGTTTGATCTGCTTGAAAGTGAGTTTTCCTATAGCCCCCTCTTAGTAATAGGTTTTCAGCTACATAGGCAAACTCTGGCCTAACCATAGGCTCATTTAATTCTCTGATTGGCTTCAGATACAATCTGAAAGGGAAATAATAAGTTATACCTGACATTCTAAATGTGACCGATGGCCAAGGTGGTAATTTATCGGCATTTTTAAAAGCCCGCTTTTCCGTAACTTTGTACAAATTAGATACCCTCGCCCCATATAAGAATGAGACATAATCACCTTCTTTAATTTCTCCGAATGTCCATAGCCCATTTATGCTATTAGTAAAACCTGCAAGAGCATGCTTCACGCATAAGTCCAGGTTTGTTCTATTAGAGACCGAGACTAGAAAGTACGCCATTATTAACTCCCCTCATACCAAAACCCCGTGGTTTTGCAGTTGTGCTGTCGCTTAACTACCAACTCTTTTAACTCAAACCCAGCCTCTAAAAAGGCATTAATTGTCCGAAAACCTATAGGAACAACGTGCTTTCATTGCCTGGTATCTCCAATAAGTATTGCACATTTTCTACCGGGTTTGAGAACTCTGTAGCTTTCCTTAGCTACCTTCTGTATCTCCTGTAAGAATTCTTCTATACCTAATTTTAACAAGTCTCCTTCAACTTTGGAGCTGTAACTTATTATGCCTGCATATGGCGGGTGGGCACAGATAAGATCAATGCTGTTATTGGATAAATCAGATAAATCTCGCGCGTCACCTACAAGAACTTCTGGCTCGCAAGTAGAAAGTTCTCCTAAAAATGTCTCCGGTAACCTAAAATCCAAATTCCCTGAAGTTAACCCTATGCAAGCAGGATTAATATCCCTGGCAATACATCGCCGACCCAGTAATTTTGCCTCAACTGCTGTTGTTCCCCCGCCAACAAAGTAATCCAAGACAACATCTCCAGGCTTTGAATACTTCAATATCAGATTTCTTGGGATATAAGGTGACCAATTCCCTCTATATTTTCCATCGTGTGTTACCCAGTTTCCTCGCTGTTTAAAACTCCATACAGTTGCTGTCTCTTCTCTAAAATCTTTTGGCGCCCAATGTTTTATCTTTTTCGGCTTTTCAAGAGCCGAGATATTAATACCATATGTTTCAGTTATGAATTTCTCTAATTGCTTAAAAGTAATGCCAAACCGTGAGCCAATTTCAGGGTCAGACATACCCCCCGCTTTTGCCTCCAACACAGCTCGTCGAAATTCTTCTTCCCCATGGGCATTGCGAATATGCTCTCCCAAGCTAGTGGCCGCTATGTGGCATATCGGACAAATATTATCCCCGCTATATGCGTTACCAACTGCTTCCATCCTGTGGTTCATATACTCCTATCCTTCTTCAAAGCATAAAAACTCACGCATATGAGTCCAGTATATTCAGAATCTCCTTTCTCTCTAGAGGACAACTCTCAATTCTTCCTTAGCCCACCACCATTATAGTCCTCTGGCTATCTTTGTTGAAGCCTTTATATAGAGCATTCAATTGTCACCCTGAGCGCTAGCGAAGGGTCTGGATTATCCGAGGAGCCTGTCCTAGCCACTATGAGATTCTTCGCCTTGCTCAGAATGACAGGTAGTATTTTAGACTCTCACTTTCTATGTTCTTCAATAGCTAGTAAAATATTGTCAATGACCATAACTCCACTTAGACGGCAGTATCGCAGGGTCCTAAGGGGGAGGGAAAAACTGAAAAGCTTCTAACTGGACCTGGGTATGCTCCTTATACCATGCCTTGGAATTGCTGTGCCTTCACCAAGCTAACTCACACGTCAATGCTTACCAGTTGCTCCTCTTCTTTTGGCTCAAAGGGAGTATTAAGCATATCCTCAGCCCCAATTTTCAGTGATTCTACCAGCTCTTCCTCAGTCCTTTCCTGAGCATTCACGCCCGGCAAGTCCACAAGCCAGCCAATCCACCAATCTCCGCTTTTCTTAATTACAGCTCTGAACTTCATATAGCGCAACCATCCTTATCTTCACTTAGGGAAAGGAATGTCCAAATCTTTACAAATTTTCCTTGCTAACTCATCCATTATTTCTGTATGCCTTGGAACTTGAGTCCTGTATTTATCCCTCTGATATATACTATGCCTACGACCTTCCCTGAGAAGAAATGCACCCTGACGAGTTACGTACCCTACAAGCTCTTCTTTTTCACTGATTATAATTTCTCTCTTCTCAATATTTCGACACGCTTCTATTATAGAGGCTATCCCAAGACTTAGCATCTCAGCCTTGAGCAGAAAATTAGCTAAATTTGAAAAAGCGTTGCTTAATTTCTAATAGCATAGGCATCACAACAAATAGGCTCAGTTCGTTTCAACGAAGTCATTATAGTAAAATAGCATCTGATGGTGATAACTCCACTCAGGCGGCAGTATCTAAAGGTCAAGCAGAGATACCCCGGGGCCATAGTCTTCTTCCGGCTGGGCGACTTTTATGAGACCTTTGATGAGGATGCCAAGGTTGCCTCCAGGGAACTGGATGTGGTCCTGACCTCCAGGGGAATGGGCAAAGGGCTGAAGGTACCCATGGCAGGAATACCTTATCATGCCCTGGACAACTATCTGGCCAAGCTCATTAACCGGGGCTACAAGGTGGCTATTTGCGAGCAGCTCACTCCTCCAGGGAAAGGTCTGGTGGAAAGAGATGTCATTCGCGTGGTGACGCCGGGGACAGTGGTCGAACCCAATCTGCTCGACAGCAAAAGCAATAACTACCTGGCTAGCCTGGTTATTGAAGGTGAAGAGGCAGGAATTGCCTATGTTGACATAACGACGAGCGAATTTGCCACCACTCAGCTTCCTGCCGACAGAGTTTCACCTGAGCTGGAACGCCTTCAACCCAGCGAGGTGCTAATTGCTGAATCCGCTGAAGCGCCGGACTCATTATCCGCCACCATAACCCGACTTGATGACTACTGGTTCGATTTGGAAGTGGCTAAGGAAACTCTATTAAGGCATTTTGATGCAGCCACTCTGGAAGGCTATGGCTGTGCCCACCTGCCTCTGGCTATAATGGCCGCGGCGGCGCTACTTCATTATGTCAAGGAGACCCAGAAAGAAGCTCTGCCCCAGCTAACCAGGCTTGCCACCTACTCTACAGACTCCTTCGTGATTCTCGA
>JAFGBN010000058.1 GCA_016933195.1 Dehalococcoidia bacterium
AGTAGCTGTGCTCTTTATCTTTTCCCCACTAAAGCCTTAGCTCAAGATCAGCTTCGCAGCCTGAGACAGCTTGCCTTGCCGGAACTCCTTTCTGAAGAAGCCATAGCCGTTTTTGATGGTGATACGCCGCAGAACCAGAGGGCTGTTATAAAGAGACAAGCCAGAATAGTACTCACCAATCCGGATATGCTTCATCTAGGCATCTTGCCCAACCATCGATCGTGGTCTAAGCTACTCCGCCACTTGAAGTATGTAGTGGTTGACGAGGCTCATGTTTATCGAGGTGTTTTTGGCTCTCATGTAGCTAATGTCTTGCGGAGACTACGGCGGCTTTGTGCTTATTATGACTCAAGTCCCCAGTTTATTTGTTGCTCAGCAACCATTGCCAATCCCAAAGAGCATGCCCAAAACCTAACTGGTTTACCCTTTAATGCAGTTATTAAAGATGGTTCACCGCATGGTGAAAAATACTTCTCCTTTTGGAACCCACCAGTCCTTGATGAAGCTAAGAGTAGTCGGCGCAGTTCTAACAGTGAGGCAGCCTTCCTTCTTACTGAGCTTATTCAGAAGAGTATTCGTAGCCTCGTCTTTGCTCGCACTCGTAAACTAACCGAGCTTATTTATATTTACTCCCGATCTCGGCTATCTCCCTCATTGGCACAACTTATCAAACCTTATCGTGCAGGCTACCTTCCTGAGGAGAGACGTCAAATTGAGTACCAATTCTTCAAAGGTCATCTCCTTGGTCTAGTGGCAACAACTGCTTTGGAATTGGGAATAGATATCGGCGATTTGGAGGCAACAGTGCTCACTGGCTATCCGGGAAGCATTGCTAGCGCCTGGCAGCAAGCAGGACGCAGCGGGCGAAGCACCCATAGTTCCCTGAGCTTTCTTATCGCTCAGGATAACCCTCTTGACCAATATTTAATGCATCATCCAGATTTCTTTTTCGGTAAAAACTTTGACAACGCCTTAATCAATCCCGATAACCCTTATATTCTAAAGCCTCATCTCCTTTGTGCTGCCTGGGAGGAACCACTAGATGATAAAGACAAGGAAATCTTTAGTCTAGTCTTTGATGCTGCACTAGCTGAATTGGAACAAGAAGGTAAGATAAGAAAACGCCGTGAGAGATGGTACCCCTCTCCTATCTCTGCCTATCCCGCGCAGGACGTAAATATAAGGGCGACGTCGGGGCAATATGCCATAATTGACATCTCCCAAGGTTCTGTATTGGAAACCGTAGAAGCTAGCGTTGCCTTTTTTCAAATACACCCTGGCGCTATCTATCTCCACCAAGGCGAGTCCTACATTATAACTGAACTCGACTTGGTCAGGCATATTGCTTTAGCCAAGCCAATTTATAGTGATTATTATACCCAAGCCAAGGACCTCACCGACATTCAAGTAGTAAAAATAGTTCAGGTTAAGGACTGCCACGGCGTAAAGGTCTATTTTGGAGATGTTGATGTCACTACCACAGTGATGGGCTTCAAAAAGAAGAGGCAGTCCACTGAGGAAGTTATTGGGGAGGAACCGCTTGATTTGCCACCCCAAAGCTTTCCTACCAAAGCTTTGTGGTTTGATTTGCCCCAAAAGGCAGTTGATAGGATAGCTGAAGGTGGGCTTGATTTTCATGGTGGCTTGCACGCTTGCGAACATGCCGCCATTGGCATACTTCCCCTGTTTGCTCTTTGCGACCGAAACGACATCGGCGGTGTTTCCACTCCTTTTCATCCTGACACAGGCAAAGCACAAATATTTATCTATGATGCCTATTCTGGAGGCATTGGCATTGCCGAAAAGGGATTCGAGATTATAAGCGAGCTTTGGCAAGCCACCTTGAACTTGATTAAGGAATGTCCCTGCCAGGACGGCTGCCCATCTTGCATTCAATCGCCCAAATGCGGCAACAATAACCAGCCATTGGATAAAGAAGCCGCTTTGGTATTGCTTGGAGAATTGGTGGGGTAAAGCCTTACTTTATTAAAATGGGCAAAATTAGAAACTTCATTGGAGAAGCCGAAAATCTATATCTTGAATTTATTGAGAGGACCAAGAGGATAATAAAGATAGGGGAGAAATGAAAGGCATACGGACTTTAGTCAGCAGACCAGGCCTTGGACAAGTTCACCTGGGTTTTCTTATCCTGGAAATATAGAAATCCCTGCTTACCTTGGGGATATAGAAGTCCTTACCTACCCTAGGTATATAGAACTCTGACCCTCTTCTTTTGGGAAGTAGCAACCTAAGGAACAGCAACAGTGCCCCCAGTATTCCCAGAAATATTCCCAGTCCTATTCCTGCTTTCTTGAGTTTGCTCATAGCATTGGCTTGGGTAATCTGTGGATATTGCGTAGTCCCCTCGGGATATAAAGGTCCAATATGCTTTCTCTATCTTCCCCTACCCCCTCATCCGAAACCTCGCGCTCAAGTTCTTCAAGGTCATCCGCCAATCTTCCTATTTGTCTGATTATCTCCCTCTTTCTGGCTTCCGATTCTTGCTTCTCCATTTCTTGACACCTCCTGTTTCTATTCCTCTCGCCCTACCGCTCTTGTTCTGTCCCTTTTATCCCGCCATTGCCCCATTGCCATGATAGCTGCTCGGTATTGTGAAGCCCAGGCGCCTACCATTCCCGTTTACCTTGGATAAAGCATTGTCCACCTCCTCAATGCCGAACTTACAATAGCCCAGCTCATCACAGCTAGGGCTGTGCCCATGCTCAATAACCAGGCTATAGAGTACTTCCTGGACTTGAGCTGGGGTATAACTTTCTGTTCTCTGGGCCAGATAATCCTGGGTATCCTCATCTATCGGGATCGTTTGAGAAAGAGACTGAACCAGCTCTCTTCGTTGCTCAAATGAAGGCAGTGGCAATAGTATGACACGGTCAAACCGGGAAGGCCGCTTCCTCAAAGCCTTATCCAGGATTTCAAGCCAGTTTGTCGTGGCTACAGTGACCACTTCCCTGCATTCCTCGACTCCGTCAAGTGCTGACAGCAGAGTTGCTAAGGCTCCACCTCTGGAATAGTGGGACTGCGTTCTTCCTTCGCCTATAAGGTCAATATCTTCAATGAATACCATGCTTGGCCTCAGGTCTTCAGCCAGCTCATACAACTCGAAGATGTATCCGCTATGAAGCAGGTCGCTTCCGGTGGCCAGGATACAGGTAATGCCAGAGCTATTGTTCAGCAGTATTTTGCATATCAAGGTCTTACCGGTGCCTGGTTCACCTACTAGCAGGACGCCCCTCCGTGCAGGTATGCCATACGTGGCGAGCTCATCTCTCCTACCGAGAAAGCCGGCTGTGTTAGCCACAATCTCATCCTTCAGCGACGGAGCTAGCGCCAGGTCCTGCCAGCTCTTTGATGATGGCTTCAAGAAGCTGATGCGATGGCTGAAACCCAGCTTCTTGCCTTTGTAGAGGTTGTGTTCCCTGGTAATCTTGTGGACTCCTTCAGTAAACTGGTGGGCTTCATCTGTTGCATTGCTGGAGGCTGTTACTACCAGCGAAGCAGGTCGCATTGACGTAGCGTGTATAGTAGCTAGAAGACGCTTACTTTCTTTTTGCAGGAGCAAACGACCGCCACACAGGATATTTTCGTATTGGTCATAATCGGTGTTAACATCGGTATATCGTGGTGCTGGGTGACTGTAGGAAAGGATGCTAACGACCTTCCAGTCCTCGGCCTCGACATAGCGCTGAAGGGCCCAGGAAAGCAGGTCACCATAATACCTCGGCACTATGATTGGTACATCTGTCTTCTTCCCCTGGCCCAGGAACCTGGCAATCGTCTTTGCGCTTCTCTTTTGCTGAGCCTGAATATTCGCATACGGGTTGCCATCGTCATCATCCTCCTCCATATTCAGGGCCTCTATGATCTCCTCCGTCTCCTCGTCAAAACTCATCTTGCCTTCATCTCCTCCTTCAAAAGTTATTCGCAGATATAATGCTAACACAGGCTTGTGACAGCAGTTATGTCACAAATTTGCCCGTTATTCCAATTTTTTACGAATATTTTTTTGGATGGAGTGCTATAATGTTGACAAAAGCTATCCGAGAGGGAGAAATGGAATGGGCAAAGGTAAGACGAAGGACCGCACCAGCCGTTGGGCACAGATAGAGCATCTCCTCTACCAGAACAGTAAGGGCTTGAAGATAAAGGAAATAGCCCGCGTTTGTAATGTCAGTACGAGGCAAATATACCGTGACCTCGGTGACCTTGAGTCCAAATTAGGTATTCCTATCTGGGAACAAGGTAGCACACGTGGCATTGTTGAAAACTACTTCCTGCCTCATATCCGGTTTAGTCTGCCCGAGGCACTGAACGTTTTCCTTGCCGCGCGGCTGATGCTTAATTATGCCCACTGCTATGATCCGAATATGGCTTCAACCTTTATGAAGCTGAATTCCATAGTCCCGCCCCTGCTAAGGGAACAAATTCAAAAGACCATGGACTGGATGCAAAAACAGTCCATGGATGAGAAATATCTGCGCACTCTGGCAACCCTGACCGAGGCATGGGTATCACGGTACCAGGTTAAGATAGTTTATCAATCGCTACCGGCGGAGAAGGCAACAGAGCGGACTATTGAACCCTATTTTATTCAGCCAGCAGCAGCCGGCCATTCGAGCTATGTTATTGCCTACTGCCACCGTACTAAATCTCTAAGAACCTTCAAGATAGAGCGCATAGAAGCTATTGAAGCCAGCTCCGAGTCTTATACCATATCCCCTGACTTCGATGCCAACGAATACCTGGGCTCATCCTGGGGCATCACAGTAGATAGCGAGGGGGAGATTATCAAACAAGAAACCATCAAACTGAAGTTCAATCCTGAGATAGCCAGGATAGCAGAGGAAACTACCTGGCATCCTTCCCAAATCACACAGCGTCAGCCTGATGGCTCGGCCATAGTCACTATGAACCTGTCCGTAACGGTGGAGTTACTTACTTTTATATTGGGCTGGGGGGAGAAAGTAGAAGTGCTGGAGCCGCAAGAACTCCGCCAGGAAATAGTTGAGACTGCAAAAGCTATGCTGGAGGTTTATAAAGAGTAAAGATTTGTGACAATACAGGTGTCACCACCGTGTGTTAAGGTATATAATCCTCCGCACGACTTCGTGTAGAAGCCCTCTCCCTTGAAGGGAGAGGTTAGGTGAGGGTGAAGTTCCCCCTCCCTCTAACTCCCTCCCACTAGGGGAGGGAGAACTATAATAAATTTTGAGGTTAGCTGTAATTCAGGAGAAGGCGAAGGCGCAAGCTATGGAGCAATTGACCGATGCCTACCTTGATATAGAGACCACCGGCTTATCCCGGCTCTATGACGATATAACCGTGATTGGCATTTACCCGTGCAATGGCAAAGATAGCAAGCTCATTCAATTGGTAGGTGAGCAAGTGACGAGGGATAACCTTATCAAAGCTCTTGAAACGGTAAGCACAATCTATACCTATAATGGCAGCAGATTTGACTTTCCTTTCATCGATGCTTCCCTTGGGATAAACCTTGAAGCTAAATTCCATAATCATGACCTGATGTATGACTGCTGGAGAAGCAACTTATATGGCGGCTTCAAGTCAGTGGAGCGGCAATTGGGTATCCCCAGGCAGCTACAGGGCATTGGTGGATTGGGGGCAGTGCTGCTGTGGTGGGAATATCGGAATGGAGGTGACCAAAATGCCCTGGATTTACTTTTACAATATAATAAGGAGGATGTGGTGAATTTGAAGGCGCTGAGGGAGAAGTTAATTAATTTGCTGGAGGCACATAGTGATAGAGATACCTGACATTAATAGTGATTTCATTAAAGAATGGGAATCCAACTATTATAAAGAAGACCCTGACGCTAAAAGGGATGAAAAGGACTACGTACGACTTATTAACCTAGCTAAACAAGATATCAAAACAGACACAATTTCGCTGGACACTTTGATGGGAATTCTTGATTGGAAGGACTACAAACAAAAACGGCTGAAGAGGTTCGTGACTAAAGATTTTTGGGACAGGGAGGATTTTTGGCAATACGCTTATGAACCTCGTTTTCGTCCTATTACCTCTAGATCTATCGATAAAGACTACTACTTGAAGCTTTTGATATGGGACAAGGATGAGTTGAGCCAGAGATTTCCGCCAGATGTACTCGATAAATTGAAGAATGTCAAGGAAAAAGCAAAAGGTTTCGGCATTCCAGTAGCGTCAACTGCCTTGCACTTTATTTTTCCTACGGAATTTCCAATCATGGATGTTCGAATAGCAGAGATGCTGTATCTTGTCGATAAGACTAACTCCGTAGGGAGAGACGCTCCTGAAAAATATGAGCAGTTTCGCGTGGCAATGCTCATCACTCAAAAGGAAACTGGGCACGAGCTCCATAAGATAGATAGAGCGTTATTTTATTTTCACAAGAAAAAGCTACAAGATGAATTAAAAGACATCTACAAGAAGTATTCTAGGAAGTTTAATCCAGGGTTGTCCACGGAAGAGATAGGGAAAGGCCCTGGTATAGGTGCTGATGTGAGCTTTCGAAGGCTGCTCATAGACATAATAAAGTGCGAAACTAGGTTGCAAAGACAGCGCGTGCAGCTAGAAAATCAGGAGCTTCCTCAAGCTGAGCAACAATCTACCACTTTGAATCTTCCGAGAGGACTGGTTCTCCGCGGCCGTATTAACGATTTGACAGGGCATGCAGGGACTGAGTGGATAGGACCAATAGAAGCACTTAAACCTACAGAAGGTGAAAACGGCTTATGGGAGTTTTTAGTCACTAGTGAAGCCCAATATAGTGAACTTTCACGTGATACATTTCCAGTTACAACAGGCCCCATTAATCCAAATCCAAAAGGCATACTTGTAACATTATCACATGGGGAGCACAAATGTGAGGCTTCGTTACACCGCCATCCTGGTAACGACTTCTATATAAGTAGTGCGAACAAGTGGTTAGGTCGTAAATATACGGAGATGTATAGGAAATTCGTGAAAGACAACGGACTTACTAGGGCCAAAGGCAACCCCAAAGTTAACCTTGTATTCGAGGGATACACGGTTCATATTCTCTCTAAACCTGGACCAGCTATGAGTACTTAAAGCCTATTGTGACACGAATTAGACGCTATATCTGGGAGGAATCATCATGCCTATCTATTCCCATTCTCAGCTAAGTATGTATGAAGGGTGCCCCTTGAAGTACAAGCTTCGCTACAGGGACAGGATTAAGCGGGACATCGAGGGCGTTGAGGGCTTTGACTTGCGTAAATCAGCATATCAGCACAGAACATGGTGGGGAAACGATAGGTCACACTTCTAAGCTTAACCAGAGCCTCCTCGGTTGCCATAATTAGTTTTCGTAATTTTATCGCAAAGTCTAATAGCAATATTGTTGCATTTAACATCTCGCCTTGCTACAATATCACCCATGGTTCAAGATTCAATACGGGTTTTGCAGGCTCAGAGATACAAGGTAACCAAACCCCGACTACAGGTGCTTGAGGTTTTGGAAAGAGCGCGGAAACCACTCTCCCCATATGACATACAAAGGCTTCTCAGGCTGAAAGGCAAATACATAAATCACGTTACCATCTACCGCATACTCGAACTGTTTTGTAACCTCAATCTGGCTCACAAGGTTTTGTCGAGTGGTGGATTTGTTAAGTGCGGCTTGGGCAAAAAGGAAGGTTGTCATCGGTTTATGGTTTGCCGTCAATGCGGAGCTATTAAGGAGTTTGCTGATGAAGAATTGTGCCGGGAGGAAAATGAGTTCGCCCAGAATGTTGGCTTTCATACTGAGTATCATCTTTCTGAATCTTCCGGGCTTTGTGCCAATTGCTATAGAAAGCAGTTTGGCCAATAGAAAATTTTGACTTAATCTCGAGAGGAAAGATGCTCAAGCGAATCATAAGTGAGCTTAAGAGACATGCCCCCTTTACTGCCTTAGGAGCTCTCACAGGCAGTGCAGTCATGGCTATAATAGTCTTTGGCGATGTTCCTTCAGAGGTTTCCCACACTATTTTTTATATCTTGCATCCACTCCATGTGATATTGAGCGCACTTGTGACCACAGCGATTTATGCGAAATATAGAAAAGCCAAATTGTGGGCGGTATTCCTGATTGGCTGGACGGGGTCAATTGGAATAGCCACGATAAGCGATGCCGTAATTCCCTATTTGGGAGGAAGTTTGCTCCATGCCCAAATGGAGTTCCATGTGCCCTTTATCGAAAAATGGTGGATAAATCTCTTGGCGCTGGGCGGTATTGCAATTGGCCTCAGGAAACAAACAACTAGGATTCCCCATGCTGGTCATGTATTATTAAGCACCTGGGCCTCGCTATTCTATTTCACTTCATTTGGAGTAGCGAATTGGATTCCATTGCTCCCCTTCGTCTTCCTGTTTTTGTTCCTCGCAGTTTGGATTCCCTGCTGCACCAGCGATATAGTATATCCTCTTTTATTTGTAAGGGAATCCGCGGATTTACCTCTGCAACATGGGGATGAAATCAACCACAGCTAGTATGCTAGCCGCACATAGGACAGGAGGGAACCTCTCTCTTGCAAAAGAGCTTGTCGCAGCGATAATTCGTGATACCCCTTTCACTCAAGCAACGCCTCAAGTTAATAGCTCAATCACCATCTAGCTCTCAAGTTAAAAAGTCAGCTTCGCCTGTGCTATTATATGTTAATAATTTCATACCAAAGGGGCTAATGTGGTTGATTGGTTAAAAAAAACCGAGTTAGGGATAAGAAGGAGTAAGGAAGCTTGGTTTAACAAGATAGCTCATCTTTTTGACCAAGGCTCAATTGGGAATGAAACCTGGGATGAGCTTGAAGAATTGCTCATCTCAGCGGATATTGGTATAGAAACCACGGACAAGCTTGTAGATAGAGTAAAACAGCAAGTTAGAATAAACAGATTAGCAGAGGCATCACAGGTAAAGTCGGCTTTGAAGGAAGAGATGGTAAATCTATTAAAGGTCCCACAGAAGCCAACAATCTCTGATTCAGTTCCTCAGGTCATCCTTGTAGTCGGCGTAAATGGCTCAGGTAAAACGACCAGCATTGCTAAACTGGCTTACGGCTTTGCCTCACAGGGGAAGCGAGTTGTTTTAGCTGCAGCTGATACCTTCCGCGCTGCAGCTATTAACCAACTCGAATACTGGGGCAAAGAGGTTGGGGCCGAGGTTATTGCCCACCAACCTGGTGGTGACCCAGGAGCAGTTGCCTTTGATGCCATCGAAGCAGCATATAATCGCTATGCCCAAGCAGTGATTATTGATACTGCTGGTCGTCTCCACACCAAGTTTAACCTCATGGAAGAGCTCAAGAAAATAAAAAGGGCAGCAGCTAAGCATGATGCCTCAGCCCCTCATCAAATTCTATTGGTAATAGATGCTACTACAGGGCAAAATGGCCTGACCCAAGCCAAGTACTTTACTAAAGCTATAGGTATAACTGACATTTTCCTGGCTAAGCTAGATGGCACAGCCAAAGGGGGAATAGTCTTTGCTATCTGCGACGCTTTGAATATACCTATCGCTTATATAGGAACTGGTGAAAAACTAGGGGATATAGCTCTTTTCGACGCTGAAGCCTTCGTCAATGCCATTTTCTCTTGAAAACTAAATGCTCACTATTAGTATAGACCCTATTGCTTTTACCATCGGTTTTATTACTGTGAGATGGTATGGAATCATGGTGGCTTTGGCAGTCATAACACTGCTCATTGTCACCTTTCGAGAGACAAAAAGAGCGGGCTTCCCCCAAGATACTACTTATAATCTTTTCTTTTGGGGAATTATAGGTGGTTTCATAATATCCAGGCTAGTCCATGTTGTTGACTACTTTGTAACGCATCCCGAGGAACCTATTAATATCATCGGTTTTGCTGGACTTGCTTTATATGGAGCTATCGGTGGAGCTTTGCTGGGAGCTTGGCTCTATACCAAGGTAAGGAAAATCCCTTTCTCAAGCTTATCTGGCGTAGGTGATGCTATTGCTGTCGGAGGACCCTTAGCTCAAGCTATAGGCAGAGTTGGCTGTACTCTAAATGGTTGCTGTTTCGGTAAACCCAGTCCTTTTCACCTCTTCCCCGGCGCAGTGCTCTATACTCCTCGGGATACCATTCCTTCCCAAAATTGGGGGGTGCCTCTCTACCCCACACAGATTTATTTCCTACTGTGGAACCTGATAGTTTTTGCTATAATATGGCGATTCCGTGGAAAACTTAAACCACAGGGCTCTCTCTTTTTCCTTTACCTTTGCCTCTACGCTGCGGGTGATTTTGGCATAAGGTTTCTCCGCGTGAACGAGCCATTTTTATTGGGGCTTCATCAAGGTCAGGTTATCAGTTTAGCCATATTGGTAGTGGTTGTGCCTTGGCTTATTATCAGAATGCGCAGGTTTCGGCAAGGAATTCGGGCCACTGAATCTACTAGCGCGGCTGGCTTGGAGCAAAGTCACGAAGATTAAGTCGCAATACCTCTTCTCCTCCCCAGCTACTTTTCTCAATGCTATACACAATGTCTATGTGCGACGTGACTTCCTCCCGAGTTTTCTGGGAAGCAAAATCCACAGCTCTCCAGGTTATATCTCCTTGTCTGAGCTTTAACTCTAAATGTTTGCCTTGGTTGCCAAAGCTGCGGCATTCGGTTACTTCGACTTGACGGCTGAGGAAAACAGGCTGTGGGTTGCCTTTACCAAAAGGGCTCAGTTTTTGAATTAGATTGAAGGTATCACCGGCAAAAGCGGATAAAGCAACTTCAGCATCAATGGCTAACTCGGCACGAAGGTCAAGGTGAGATAATTCGCTCACAGCTAAGCTCATAAGTCTTTCCTCTAACCTGGCCAGATTTTCACGTGTCAAAGTAAATCCAGCAGCCAAGGGATGCCCGCCAAAGCCATGAAGCAGGTCACGACATTTTTCTAAAGCAGACACAATGTTGAACTCAGGTATGCTACGGCAACTGCCTCGGCATACATCTGGACCAAGGCTGAGGATGATAGACGGCTTGTGAAATTCATCTACTAACTTACCAGCGACAAGTCCAATAACCCCAATGGGATAGCTTTCATCGCCCTCTATAAGCAATGGGAATGAAGCTTTGTGGACTAGTCTCTCCTTTGTTTTGCTTAATACTTCATTGGTTAGTTGCTGACGCTCAGTATTCATTTCTCCCAATTCTACTGCCAAGCGATGGGCTTCTTCCGTAGAATGAGTGGCAAGCAATTGATAACTGTTGCTTGCACGCCCAACCCTGCCAGCAGCATTGAGGCGAGGACCTAATGTCCAGGAAATATGCTCGGTATCCAGACTACCTGGCTCTAGCCTGGCCAATTTGATCATCTCTTGAAGCCCGATACGATGAGTATTATTAAGCACCTTCAATCCTTCCCTGACCAGATAACGGTTCTCCCCAATGAGAGGAACTAAATCAGTGACAGTGCCTAAAGCTACTAAATCCAGTAATTTAGCTAGCTCTTTCTTTCTGCCATCTTCATGGAACAAAGCCTGTAAAACTTTGAAGGCAACGCCTACGCCAGCCAGGTCAGGGTAGGGATACCGTGAATCACTTCGCTTTGAGTCAATTACAGCTATAGCTTGGGGCAAGGTTGCTGATGGAATATGATGGTCAGTGATAATTACATCTATCCCCATTTCTTGAGCCTGTTTTGTTTCCACGAGGTTACCAATACCACAATCAACAGTAATGAGCAGGCTAACCCCTTGGCTACAAAGCTCCTCTATAGCTGGTAATTGCAACCCACGCCCTTCACAAAAACGATCAGCAATATGAGGGATGACTTTAGCACCAAGCCAGGATAGCCCTTCGACAAGAGCAGCTGTAGCGGTAACTCCATCAACATCAAAGTCCCCATAGATGGCAATTTTTTCACCCGAGAGCAAGGCTTTGTAAATTCTACTTACTGCTTGTGACATGTCAGGAAATAGGAAAGGATTGCCCTCGAGCCTTTGGTCAGCAGCCAAAAACAGTTCGGCTTCATCTGGCTTGACACCGCGGTTATAAAGGAGTTGAGCGATTACAGAGGGGACGCCGCAAGCACTCATATATTCGTCCGGTGCCTGAGGTAAAAGCTGCCACTGCTGCTTCATGTCTAGTCTCAATAGCCTTTAGCCAAAGTCGTTTACTATACCATAAAGAGAGCCCTGGCAAAAATCCTTGTTGTAGGGACTCATAAAGAATCGTTTGACCTGAAACAAAGGCAACAAATATAATCAATACTTGCGGGAAATATGAAAATAGCTTTCTATACTCTAGGATGCAAGCTTAATCAAGCAGAGACAGAGTCTCTAGTTGCTGAGTTCAGTGAAGCTGGATTTCAGATTGTGCCTCCTGACAATTTGGCAGATATTTACATTGCCAACACCTGTACGGTCACCCATATCGCTGACCGTAAGTCACGCCAATGGCTCAGGCTAGCTAAACGAAGGAACCCCCAGGCTTTCATTATTGCTACTGGCTGCTATGCCCAAAGAGCTCCGCAAGAGCTAGCTCCCATCGCTGACCTCGTTTTGAATAATAAGGAGAAGGAGCGCTTGCTTGAGATTGTAACAGACTTGTTAGCGACAAAGAGCTCAAGCATCGAGCTCCTCTCTCCCCACCAGTCTGAGAGAACGAAGCAATTTCATGCGCACAATGGTATCAGCAGGATTCGCAGCTTAATAAAGATTCAAGATGGCTGCCACAGTGCTTGTACCTATTGTATCGTACCCCATGTGCGAGATCGTGAATATTCCGTGCCCTCCTCCCAAATAATCAAGGAAACCAAAAAGAAAGTGGCTCTGGGCTATAAGGAAGTTGTGCTCACAGGGACAAAAATTGGTCACTATAAAGATGCCACCCCAAGCGCTAGCGAAGGACCTGGCGCTGACCTCGCGGATTTAATAGAGCGTATTCTCTACGATACAAATATCGAGAGGTTAAGGCTTTCCTCACTCCAGCCCCAGGAGCTATCTCCTAAACTTCTTGCCCTATTGCAAGATAAAAGGGTATGTCGCCACTTCCACTTAGCGCTTCAAAGTGGCAGTGACGCTGTGCTTCAGAGGATGAGGCGATGCTACTCCTTGGATGATTATCAAACGGCGATGGATTCGATTAGAGAGACAATACCCGGAGCAGCTATTACCACTGATGTTATAGTTGGGTTCCCTGCTGAAAGCGATGAAGAGTTTGAGCAAAGCTACCTCTTTTGCCAGCAAGCCGGCTTTGCTAAGATTCACGTCTTTTCTTTCTCACCTCGACCTGGAACAGCGGCAGTTAAGGTATCTAATCAGGTAAGAGATAAAGTGAAAAAAGAACGTAGTCGCAGAATGCTAGAGCTATCATGGATTTCTAATCGCAATTTTGAAGAGCAATTTCTCGGGCAAACCATGTGGGTCTTGTGGGAAAAGGAAACGAATCCAAGCAAAAGCATATATTCTGGCCTAACTGATAGCTATATCAGGGTATTTACCCGAAGCCAAAAATGCCTGACCAATACAATAACCCCGGTTAAGTTAGCAGGTTTTAATAACCAAGGAATGTGGGGAGAGTTAGTTAGCTAAAAATTCAAGGCAGTTATATTAGCTGAGATGGGCGCCTGTTTCGTTTTCCTGATTTTCGTTGCTTATAGGGCTTATTAAAAGGGTCATCCCTTCTATGCCTGTAACAATGACTTCTTCACCAGCGTTGACGGTTGAACTTGATGAAGCTCGCCAAAGCTCTCCACCAAGTCGAACATAACCTTCAGGAGCAAGGACTGTTGTCGTTTTACATCTGCTACCAATCATAGCCTCAGCTGAAATCATTGGTTTTTTATCCAATGCTTTCTTGCCAAGCCTGTAAGTTATATAGGAATATACCCCCAGAGCAAGCATCAAAAGGATAAGCCCCCAAAGCGGAATATTTATTCCAAGCGTTGGTAGCAGCCAGAGGACAACTGCTGCTAGAGCTGCCTCTTCAAAAAGAGTTGTTATAAAAGAGTATATTGTATATCTCGTACCTTTCACTGTTAAAACAAAAAACTACCGCCTGAGCTATAGCATACTTCTAGCCCTTAGGCAGCCGTTTAATCCCCTTCAAGCCATCAGCGAGGAAAGATGCTTTATCCTCTTTAACATATTAGGATGAGTGCTGAGAACCTCCATCATAACTATTATAACGCTCACCCTGTAGAGTTGCATTAGGGCCAATCTTAGGGGCAGGAGTAGGATGAAACAATAAAGAAACAGCGATAATCGCCTCACCTATAGAGCCCCCCCATCAGCATAACAAAACAATCCATATCTGAGTTACTCACCAACTCAATGCTCCATACCGGAATTGAAAGCATGATCGCTCACTTTAGCTTCACCCACATATTTCGCACTAACTGCATCAATCCTTTGTTTTCGCAGAAATTCTACTTTGCTTGGTTTAGTCTCAGCTTTAGCGCCAGAAAGGGGGATAGCATCTCCCATCCTGGCTAACATAGCTTACTTACGTTTCGTTGCAAAATGAAATCTCGCAGATTGGAAGAGACTGAGCATTGACAGGGAAACAAAAATTCGTTAACCTTGCTATTAGTAAGGTTAACGAAATGAAGGGAGAAATACTAAAAGCTCTTCGAGGTAGTGGAGGTTATGTTTCTGGAGAGTTGTTAGCTCAAGAGCTTTGCATCTCCAGAGTTTCAGTCTGGAAGCATATTCACGATTTAAAACAGGATGGCTACATATTAGAGGCTTCAGCTAAAGGATATCACCTAATCTCATCACCAGATTTATTGCTTCCCTGTGAATTTCCCAGTTGGGAGGAAAAAATTCATTACTTCAGAGAAATTGGTTCGACAATGGATGTGGCAAAGGATTTAGCAAAAAAGGGAGCGGAGGAAGGGACGATTATAGTTGCCGAGCATCAAACTGGTGGAAGAGGAAGGCTGAAGAGAGAATGGCTTTCTCCAAGAGGAGGGATTTATTTCACCCTCATTTTAAGACCAAAAATAAGTCCTGTATACGCTCCCAGGATAAACTTGATGGCATCAGTTGCAGTAGCAAAAACTATTAGAAAACTTTTCGGGCTGAAGGCAGAATTGAAATGGCCCAACGATGTTTTGATTGAAGGCAAAAAGGTGTGTGGGATATTGGCTGAAATGGATGCAGAAACAGATGTCATAAACTTTGTAAATCTGGGTATGGGCATAAATGCCAATACTCCCATTACCCAATTAGGAGAAATGGCAACCTCCTTAAAAGACGCTTTAGGCAAGGAAATTTCCAGGATGGAATTATTAAGCTCGATGTTAACAGAAATAGCTAAGCAGCAAGCTGTGTTAACTCAAGAGGATTTGCTTGAGGAGTGGAAAAGCCTCTCTGCTACGTTGAATAAGAATGTGAAGGTAGTAACACCGGGTGAGGAAATGATAGGGCAAGCGGTAGGTATTGATACTAGCGGAGCGCTCATGATAAGAAGTAAAGAGGGTTCCTTGAGAACTGTCATCGCCGGAGATTGTATCCACTTAATGAAACAGTCATAGCCCGCGGCCCACAACCGAGCCATGGAAAAAGTTGTAATTCTGAGGGAGCGAAGCGGCCGAAGAATGACAGAATGCTAGAGGCATCCTATTTTCATGTCAAGGAAGCGTTAAATACTAATATCTAAACCCTAAAGGATTAAGAATTTGGATTTTGAATTTGTTTAGAAGTTAGAAGTTAGGATTTAAGTTATGTCTTGCATCCGCCTTTCTGTCTAGTAACATGCTACAGCTATCCATTATTATCGTTTATTTTCTAGCCATAATTGGCATAGGGGTGTGGAGTAGGAAAAGGGCAGGGAGCCAAGATGGATTTTTTGTTGCTCACCGTAAAGGAACTGTACTTCTCATCACAGGCTCTCTCCTGGCCACTGCTATCGGAGGCTCGTGCACAGTAGGAATGGCTGGCTTGGGATTCCAGCAAGGATTGACAGGAGCCTGGTGGCTTCTTGCTGGCTCTATTGGCCTCTCAATTCTAGGGTTCTTCTTTGCCAGGAAAGTAAGAGACTCTGCCCTCTATACTCTTCCCGAGTTGGTGGAAAGACAGTATGGCCACCATGTAGGTTTGGCCGCTTCCATTCTTATCGTTATCGCCTGGGTTGGGATAGTAGCAGGGCAAATTGTCGCTGCAGGGAAAGTCTTGTCTATTTTAGGAATAGGCTCTGTCACCTTCTGGATGATTATTTTCACCATAGTTTTCGTAACCTATGCTATTCTAGGAGGCCAATTCTCGATTATCCGCACCGATTTTATCCAGGCAGCGATACTCTTTGTCGGGATTTTTATAACCTTAGCACTTGCCTTTTCTCACGTGGGCGGGCTAGATGGTTTAAGTTCTTCTATCCCACCCGATTATTTATCCTTTCCCGTAAGCCCGGCATTCAACTGGAAGATGCTCCTATCCCTTTTGATTCTCGTCGGGGCAACCTATGTTGTGGGACCAGACATGTATACTCGGCTCTTCTGTGCTAAAGAGGGAAAAACAGCCCAGCTATCAACCTTCCTCTCCGCATCTCTTTTTGTTCCTATAGCTTTTGCCATCACCTTAATAGGAATGAGTGCCAAGGTCCTATATCCTGGGATTTCTCCTGAGCAAGCTTTCCCTCAAGTAATAAGCGGAGTTCTTTCCCCTGGTTTGAGCGGGTTAATCCTGGCTGCTTTAGTCGCTGCGCTTATGTCCTCAGCGGATACTTGTCTCCTTAGCCAAAGCGTCATCTTGACTCAGGACATATTTAAGCGATTCCGTCCTTCGCTTGACGAAAGAAAGACTGTTTTACTAACCCGCTTAAGTCTAATCGTGCTGGGCCTGGTAGCACTGGGCCTAGCCATCTCTTTGAAGGGGGTAATTTCATCTCTTCTCTTTGCTTACACCATTTTCACTTGCGGGCTAGTTGTCCCGGTAATCGCCGGGTTTTATAAGAGAAGGCTAAGGGTAACTTCGCAAGGGGCTTTGGCAGCTCTTATAGGTGGGGGAGCAATAGGATTGGTGGGAAAGATTCCATATCTTGACATTCCTCTCAAAGGAGACCTTGGCCTCATAGGCTTTGCTATAAGTGCGCTTCTTCTTTTTGGAGTGAGTTTCATCACCAGATCTGATTTGAATCCTAAATTCTAGGCTCTGAACAAATTCAAAGCACAAATTCCTAAAAGTTTAGATTTTGTATTTAATACTTAGTACTTAGGATTTCTCTTGCCCATGTTATAATGAAAGGGTGCAAGTTGCTATCATTGGTTTGGGACTTATCGGTGGCTCTATAGGACTTGCCTTGAAGCAAACCAGTGACCCTGGATGGAAGATAGTTGGTTACGCCCGCCGCCCTGAAGTAGCATCTCAAGCGTTAAGCTCCAGCATAGTTGATAAAATAGAGGCAAGCCTTAAAGAAACAGTAAAAGATGCTGAGCTTGTTATCATCGCTACTCCGGTTCTGACTATAAAGGGAATTCTATCCCAGATAGCCGATCACCTCCCTCATGGCTGTGTGGTTACCGATACCGCAAGCACCAAGCTCCAAGTTATGAAATGGGCGGAGGAGTTATTGCCACCAACAGTGGACTTCATCGGTGGACACCCCATGGCGGGAAAGGAAACCTACGGCATTGAGACTGCCGAAGCTGGATTGTTTCAAGGATGTATTTATTGCCTTACTCCAGCAGAGAAGGCCTCGCCAAGCTCGATAGGCCAAATGTCAGATATGGTAAAGAAACTTGGAGCCACGCCTTTTTTCATTGATACCCAAGAGCATGACAGCTTGGTAGCTGGTATCAGTCATCTACCCATGCTGCTCTCAGCAGCTCTGGTATCAGCCACGGCTAAGGATGCCTCATGGGACAAGATGTCTGCCTTGGCAGCTTCGGGCTACCGTGATCTCACTCGCCTAGCTTCAGGAAATCCTGAGGTTAATGCTCATATTTGTCTTAGCAACCAAGAGGCTATACTACACTGGGCTGACAAATTCAGCAAGGAATTGAATAGGTATCGCCGATTACTAGCTTCGGGAGATAAACAGTTGGAGGAAGCTCTAGCTGAGGCTAGTAAAGCAAGACAACAATGGCTAAAGGACTATTTAGCTTATCACCCTGAGCCGAAGCTCTGAGTCCTGACGACAGAAAGGAAGCGAAGAGGCTAGCGAAGGGTCTAGATTCTTCGGTCGCTTTGCTCCCCTAAGAATGACAGGAAGCGGAGGACTCAGAATGGCATGTAGGGCTGCTAAATGACCTCAAATGACTGAGCAAAACACAATGAGAACTGTGAAATCTTGCCCTCGCTTAGAAGGGGAAATCACCTTGCCCGGTGATAAGTCTATTTCCCATCGAGCAGCCATACTCAATAGCTCAGCAGCAGGTAAAGCCCAGATCGATAATTTTGCTCCAGGCAGGGATTGCCTAGCTACAGTTAAGTGTTTGAAGGCTCTAGGAGTGGAGATTCATAAAAGGGGGCCTAAGAACTTTCCTGCTTTATCAGTTTCGGGAATTGGTGAAAGCGGCTTTAAGGAAGCAGGAAATGTGCTTGATGCTGAAGATAGCGGCACTACTATGCGCCTTCTTGGAGGCCTCCTTTCCAGCCAGCCTTTTCTATCTATCGTCACTGGTGATACCTCCCTTCGTTCCCGCCCCATGGGAAGGCTGATTGAGCCATTACGCTTTATGGGCGCTGAAATCTGGGGAAGGGGAAAGGATTCCTTTGCCCCTTTGGTTATTAGGGGACGAAAGCTACACGGCATAGAGTTTTCCTTGCCTGTTCCCAGTGCTCAGATTAAATCGGCGATCCTATTGGCTGGCCTTTTCGCTCAGGGCAACACTATTTTGCACCAGCCTATTCCCTCGCGAGACCATACCGAGCGATTGCTCAAACAGATGGGGGCTAGGCTTGAAAGCGATGGAGGTTTGATTTCTCTAGCGCCTTTGAGCAGCCCTTTATCTCCCCTCAGTTTTAGTATCCCTGGTGACATTAGCTCAGCAGCCTACTTCCTAGTTGCTGGGGCTATCCACCCCAATGCCAAGATAATTATGAGAAATTGTGGAATTAATCCCACACGAACAGGAATTATAGATGTTCTTAGTGCTATGGGAGCTAAGATCAAAATAGAGAATGAGAGATGGGAAGCTGGTGAGCCATTAGCCGATATTATGATAGAATCTAGTGACTTAAGAGGGGTTGAGGTTGGTGGCGATATCATCCCTCGCCTCATTGACGAGATTCCCGTGCTAGCTGTAGCTGGCTGTGTAGCTAAGGGCAAAACTGTGATTAGAGATGCGAGTGAGCTACGGGTAAAAGAGTCGGACAGGATTGCTGCTTTGTTAAATGAACTTTCTAAGATGGGTGCTGAAGTTGAGGAATTGCCTGATGGCATGGTCATCCACGGTGGGAAATCTCTATCGGGCACGACGGTTGACAGTCATTCTGACCACCGGCTAGCAATGAGCTTAGCCATAGCTGGTTTGATAGCCAAGGGAGAAATAACCATGGACCATGCCCAGGTAGCAGAGGTTTCCTATCCTGCTTTTTGGCAGGATTTGCTAACCTTGCGCGTAGAACAAAATAAGGTGAAGTAAAGAATCCCTCATCTAACCTCTCCCTCAAGAGGGGCAGAATAAGGTGAGGGTAACATTGGAGGGTAATATGGCTACGGAACTGGTTCACATAGGTTTTGGTAATGTTATAGCTGTCAACAGGGTGATTACTTTCCTCTCTGTAAACCAGCAACCAATCAAACGTCTCCTCAAGGAATCAAGAGAGAAAGGACTCTTAATTGATGCTACTCATGGCAGAAAAGCCAAGGCTGCTATTCTCTTTGACACTGGCCATATTGTATTGGCTCCTGTGACAGCAGAAACTATCGCTCATAGATTAACCACTGCCTCCGAGTCAATTGAGGAAAAAATTGAACCGTGACGCATCTAGCCGAAGTAACATTATTGCGAGCAAAGCGAAGCAATCTCGCAGTGAAGGATATCAGTCCTTACTCATTGTACTTTCCGGGCCATCGGGTGTAGGCAAGGATGCTGTGCTTGCTAGAATGAGAAAGCTAGGATGTCCTTTCCATTATGTTGTCACTGCCACTACGCGCCCTCAGCGTGCCAAGGAGAGAAATGGAATAGATTACCACTTTTTATCTCAGGAAGAATTTGAGCAAATGATACACACGGAACAACTTATAGAATGGGCCAAGGTCTATGGCAATTACTACGGTGTACCCAGAGATGAATTAGCTCGAGCTTTACCTAAAGAAGTAGATGTGATAATGAAGGTGGACGTTCAGGGCGCTGCCACGATAAAAAAAATCTTGCCTCAGGCAGTATTTATTTTCCTTATGCCACCCTCGATGAAAGACCTGGAACTACGTCTAAAGCGGCGCCACAGCGAGTCTGTAAACGACTTGGCTCTAAGGTCGGATAAGGCTAAAGAGGAAATAAAAAGCCTGCCGTTATTTGATTATGTGGTAACAAGCTATCAAGGCAAGCTTGATGACATTGTGTCCCAAATCAACGCTATTGTCGCCGCTGAAAAGTGCCGTGTTGAGCCAAGAGTTATCAAGCTCTGATTCCTTAGCCTGCCTTGGTAGAGAATATGCTTACTTTATGAAATTTCAAATTCCAGGTTCAAGCGCTTTGTGCATCCACTAGATGCTAGTAGCTTAAGAGCAACCTGCAAAGTTTATAAGCAATTGCAAGGCCGACTTGCCTGAACATCAATTAAGAGCAGTGACTTCCATTGAGATAGCTACATTTGGTAAAATTTACTTAGATAAACAAAGTTATTTATGAAGATATACCCTCTGGCTGTGAGCCAACTTGAAGAAGGAATCTGTGCCCATTTACGAATTCGTCTGTCAAAATTGCCATAGAAAGGCAAGCTTTTTAGTAAGGGACACTACCGCTTCCTTTACCCCTAAATGCTCATTTTGTGGCAGTGCCAAGCTGTCCCGTGCTATTTCGAGCTTCGCTTACCACAAATCATTGAAGACCGTATGGGAAGAGGGTGGAGAACCCACAATGCATCCCAGCGCTGATTATTACAAGGATCCTCGTAATATTGGTCGCTGGGCAGAGAAGAAATTTCAAGAGATGGGGGAAGAGCTCCCACCCCAAATCCAAGAGAAGATACAAGCGGCTAGGGAGGGTGTGTTACCTGAGCCGCTGAAGGATTTACAAAATGCCTCTCCAACCGCTGCGTATCATTGATGCCAACCTCGATAGGTCAAGCGAAGGCTTGCGCTTTCTGGAAGACGTCGCTCGTTTTCTTCTCAATGATGCTACACTGAGCCAGCAGTTAAGAGTCATGCGTCACGATTTAGCCAACAAGATTAAGCCACTACGTGTAAAGCTATTATCTCAAAGGGACTCGAAACATGACGTTGGCGCTAACAGAGAAAATGGCATTGCAAGCAAAGCGAAACAATCTCAACAAAACTTGCCTGGCTTAATTGCTGCTAATGCTAAAAGAGTGGAGGAAGCTCTACGTGTGGTAGAAGAGCTAGCTAAATTGCCAGAGATAAGTTCAATGCTGGATTCAGCCAAATTTGGGCAAGCAAGATTCACCCTTTATGCCTTAGAGAAAGAATTGCTTTCCAGAATATTACGTCAAGACAAAATAAAATGGCTAACAGGACTTTACGCTATTCTGGATAGGCAAGTCTTGGCTGGCAGGAACGAACTGGATGTTGCTAGCCAAATTATCAGCGGAGGGGCCAGGATAATCCAGCTTCGTGATAAACAAGGCAGCAAAGCAGAGTTGCTGCCTATAGCCCAAAAACTCAGAAACCTTTGCGTTGAGTCAGGTGTTCTATTTATAATAAATGACCACCTTGACCTCGCATTGGCTGTTGATGCCGACGGCTTGCACATTGGCCAAAGAGATTTGCCCCTGCCTTACATCCGAAAGGAATTGCCCATAGATAGAATAGTTGGCTGTTCTATTAACACGGTGTCTCAGGCAATACAGGCACAGAATGAGGGAGCGGATTATATCGCTGTGGGCTCTATATTTCCGACAACAACTAAAAATGAGGCTACTCTAGTGGGAATAGACAGGCTCAAGGAAGTCAAACAGGCAGTATCTCTTCCCTTAGTAGCTATTGGCGGCATCAACCAGAATAACATTGACCAGGTTTTGCCTGCTGGCGCTGATTCCATAGCTGTAGCTAACGCTATACTAAGGTCTGAAGATATCACAGGAGCGGTACAGCAATTAATCTCAAAGATAGAACTAATAAGGGGGAAATATCAAAAGGCAAAGAGCTCAGAATGACAGCAGGATTAGTAAGCGAGATGAAATGTCAAAGCGAATAGAAGACTTGGAGCTTATTGCTGCGGAGCTCCGCCCCTACTTCGAAGCTAAAGATGAAGCACGCGAGAAAGCCTTGCGCACTTGCCGTCAAATAATACGCCATAGCGCTAATGCCATACGTGCTACACATCGTCGAGAGCAGGACAAGGCCAGACAAATTCTCAGTTCAGCGCAAAAACTAGTTCAAGAGATGAATCATAACCTCGATAGGCATGGTAGCTTGCTTCACTCGGGTTTTGTTCACGATGCGCAAAAGGAATTTGCTGAAGGATGTATAACTCTGGCCTTAACTGCCGGAGAGGAACTGCCGATGCCCGAAGCACTGGGCGTGGATTATGCCGCCTATCTTAATGGGCTAGGTGAATCCGTGGGTGAGCTTAGGCGCTACATACTGGATAACCTAAGGCAGGGAGACTTTTCCCGCTGTGAGGAACTACTAGCCACAATGGATGGCATTTACGGAATCTTGATGACCATGGACTTTGCGGATTTAATCACCCATGGCTTAAGACGAACTACAGATGCCATACGTGGCATCATAGAAAGAACCCGAGGAGATTTAACCATAGCGCTAAGGCAAAAAGCGTTAGAAACAAAGCTGGATAACCCTCGGTCTTGAGACCTCAAGAGCAAAGCCTAGCTGGTTAGTCCCATCTCCCGGGCTACTATTTCTCGGTAGAAGTTGCCATCGCCAAAAGAAAGCTCGCCAGCTTTAGCCCGTCGAGTGTAAAGTTGTAAGTCGTGTTCCATAGTAACGCCAATAGCACCATGAATTTGATGTGCCAGGGCAATAACACGCTGGGAAGCTTCACCCGTCCATGCCTTGGCTACAGCTGCCTCTTTAGCACAAGGAAGCCCTTCGCTTAACATCCAGGCTGCCTGACAGGTGCTAAATCTGGCACCGTCAACATCAGTTGCCATATCGGCACAGTAGTGCTGTATAATTTGGAAGCTACCAATAGGATGGCCAAATTGCTTCCTTTCCTTGGCATAATCGACTGTTATCTCCAGCACCCGTTGAATATTACCAACCATCTCGCAGCATTTTGCCACTGCTGCTCGCTCTATTACCTTCTGCACATCCTTCCACCCTTCATCCAGCCGTCCCAAAACATTAGCTCCAGGCACCCGCACGTGGTCAAAAACAACCTCGCATAGCTTATCGCCAGCAATAGTCTTTAGGACAGTATGGCTTATCCCAGGACTCTTGGCATCCACCAAGAATATCGTAATTCCGTCTTCAGGTTCTGCCTGCTCCTTGGTTCTGGCCACGCATAGCAGATAGTCGGCGATATGCGCATCGGGAACGAACATCTTAGTGCCGTTGATAACATAATCATTATTATCAGGACTGGCCTTGACTGCAATCGAGGCAGCATCATACCTGGCACCAGGCTCAATTAAAGCTAAGGTAAAAATCGCCTTACCACTAGCTATTTTGGGCAGGTACTCCCGTTTTTGCTCCTCGCTGCCAAGGTCCAAGATGGGCAAAGCGCCAAGAACTACTGTAGGGAAAAAGGGGCCAGGCAGGCAAGCACGTCCCATTTCCTCCAGCAATATCGATAAATCGAAGAAATCCATACTGCTGCCACCATACTTCTCTGGAAACGCCAACCCAGTCCAGCCTAACTGTGACATTTCTTGCCATAACTCTGCCGAGTAGCCTTTCTCGCTCTCTTCCATCTCCTTAATCACTTCTTTAGGACACTTATCGGTTAAGAAGTCACGAGCTGCCTTCTTTATCATCTCCTGTTCTTCAGAAAGAGTTAAATTCATCGTTATCCTCCTATTACTCAAACATCCCGAATATCATTGAGCCGCAGGCGAAGAACCTGTGAAGCCTCGAGATACTTCGCCAGCCCCCTTAACTTCGTTCAGGGCTTCAGCTCAGAGTGATACCTCATTGGCTGGGCAAACCCAATCCACGTGAGGCCAGGATATTCTTTAAAATTTCTGAACTTCCAGCCTGCAAACTATAACCCTTGGAGCCCAAGTATGAATGAGCTGCCAAACCTGCGATTGATACATATTTAGAGCCAGCTACCAGTTGCCCGTAAGGCCCCAGAATCTCCATAGATGTGTTAGCCAAACGTTGCTCAAAAGCGGTGGCATATGCCTTGGACATCGCGGCTTCTATGTTAGGAGCACGTCCTTCATCCATAACCAAAGCTACCCTGTAGATTAATAGGCGCCCAACCTCAAATTCAATCTCAAGCTGTGCCAGCTTATTGCGAATTAAACCGTCATGGGACAAAGGTTTCCCATTACACTTAGTTTCCTTGACGAAATGGAGCAGAGCTTCAAAGAGAGAATAGTTACCCATAAGGCGCTCCATACCACTTCTCTCATAATCAAGCTGGTGAAGGGCCTGGAGAAAACCACGGTTTTTCTCTCCTATCAGACATCCCTTGGACACACGCACTCCGTCATAGAAAACATCATTCCAGGCATCGGTGCCAGTAATATCTATCATGGGGATCCGGCTAATTCCAGGCAAATCTGCTGGGATGATGAATTCGCTAATACCTCTATGCTTTGGTGCCTGTGGGTCTGTTCTGGCTAACAGGTAAAAATAATTCACAAACGAGCCGCCACTGGTCCATGTCTTCTGCCCATCAATGACATACTCATCTCCATCCTCAACAGCTCTGGTCTGAAGTGATGCTAAATCACAGCCAGCCTCAGTCTCGCTCATCCCCAAACCAATATAAGCCTCTCCCTTCAAAATCCTGGGTAATACCTCCTTCTTTTGTTCCTCAGTGCCAAAAGTGACGATGGAGCCACCTATCTGGCGGTCGGCAAACCAGTGACAGGCTGCTGGTGCTCCATAGCGCAGCATCTCCTCAGTAAGAATAAGCCTGTCTATATAGCTGCGCCCCTGACCACCATATTCTTTGGGCCAGGTTATGCCAATCCAACCTCTCTGCGCCACCCTTTTGGTAAACTCTGTGTTATAAGTCTGAATCCAGGCATCGCAAGTTGGTTCCCAGAGTCCTTGCCTTATCTCTTCTTCCAAAAAGTTGCTAACTTCCTGTCTAAATCTGTTTTGCTCCCCGGTAAAACTAAAATCCATCGTCTCTCTCCTCAATTAAAGGTTAATATTAGAATATTTCTTCCACGGTCTGGTTACAGTTTTATTTTCCAAAGCGTCCAATGCTCTATTTATCATTTTCCTGGTATCCTGAGGCATAATTACATCATCAATGTAACCTCGCTCGGCACCACAATAGGGGTTTTCATAAAGCTCCCGGTATTCGTTTATCCTCTTTGCTCTTACCTCTTTGGGATTCTCCGCCTTCTTTATCTCCCTGGCAAAGATGACGCTAGCTGCAGTTTCAGCACCAACAATAGTTATGCGAGCAATGGGCCAGGCGAAGACAAAATCAGCGCCGATGGACTTGTCCAGCATCCCATAGTGAGCCCCAGCATATGATTTCCTCACCACAATTGAAATCAGGGGCACGGTAGCCTCGGCCCAGGCAAAGAGCAGCTTAGCGCCATGCCGCAATATGCCCTTCCAATCCTGCTGGGAACCTATCATGTAACCAGGGCAATCCTGAAGGCTAACCAAAGGGATGTTAAACAAATCACAGAACCTAATAAACCTGGCTCCTTTATCTGCGGCATCAATATCTACACTTCCTGCTGCCCACATTGGTTGGCTAGCTATCACGCCCACGGGGCGCCCATTAAAACGAGCGAAACCTGTTATCATATTCCTGGCATAAAGTCCCATGGTCTCAAAGAAATAGCCATCGTCCACTATCCTTTTGATTACCTCATGCATGTCAAAAGGACGATATTGCTCCTCGGGAACCAAGGTATTTAAGTCGGGGCTAATCCTTTCCGGGTCATCCTTAGTCTCAATGCGAGGTGGTTTCTCTTTGTTATTGGAGGGGAAGAAAGACAAGAGTTCTTTCGCCTTATCCAGGGCATCCTTATCATCCTCAGCTACTATATGTGTCTGGCCTGATTTGACAGCATGTGCCTTATATCCTGACAATTCCTCAAGGCTGATTTCCTCCCCCGTTTGTGTTTTGACAAAGGCGGAACCAGCAATTCCCATAAAGCCAGTATGTCTGGCTTGAATGAGGAAATCCTGCATTACAGGATGGTATGCCTGCCCTCCCAAGCAAGGACCTAGTAGCAAAGCTACTTGAGGGATTATGCCTGAGGCTAATATCTGAGACTTAAATAACCACCCGTAGGCTTCCAGACAATCCATCCCTTCTTGAAGTCGAGCTCCACCAGAATCATTCATGCCTATGAAGGGCCATCCCTGTTCTTTGGCAAATTCAATAGCTCGAACGAATTTCTTGCCATGGTATTCGCCATAACTGCCAACCATAGCAGTAAAGTCTTCAGCAGCGGCGACAACCGTCCTTCCATTTACCCTGCCAAAGCCGGTAATAACTCCCTCAGCAGGTACCTCCTTTTCATCCATGCCAAAAGCGCTTGTCCTATGCTTAACGAATAAACCTATCTCGGTGAAGGTCCCAGGGTCGAAGAAATAGTCTATCCTCTCCCTGGCTGACATTTGTCCCTTTTTATGGCGCTCTTCAATTGCCTTGGGACCCCCCATCTGCAAAATGTGCTCTCGCCTCTGCTTCAACTCTCCCAAGCTCTCCACGTTTTTGCTGCCAGATTCATCATTCATGAACTAAGCCTCCTTTAACTCTGAAATGGACTACCTGTGTGGATGTGGCCATTATAGCAGATGACTGGCAAACTCCACAAAGCTAGGGGCCTCAGCCACCTAGTACTAATGTCAGCCACCTAGTACTAAGTATTCATTGACAACTTGGTTCATTATGTTAATATTGATACTATGTCTACGAAGGCAACAATGGCAGCGAGGGAAAGTCAAATAAAGCAACTCAGTAGCCAGCTCGTTCAGCGGTTTGAGAGCCAGCACTATGAGGTGGAACAAAATGCCACTGCTAAAGGCAAATCTGGAGGCGAACATAGCTTTGACATCTTAGCGCGCAAAAGCCATGATTTTGTCACCTATACTATTGCCGTAGGCATTATCGCTTCTGACGATAATCAGGAGATAAGCTTGGGGGAGGCATTCGCCTTTGATGACAAATGCTATGACTGTGGCATTCAAGATAAGGCTCTCATAGCTCTCCCCAAACTTGATTCCATGGCCACCCGCTTCGCCCAGGGACAGCGAATAAAAGTCTTCGACGAGGAAAGCCTGAAGACCCTCTTATCTTCGCCATTACCCACCCCCCCAGCTAAAGAAGGCCCATTCAACTGGCAAACAAAGTCCCAATTTCTGGAATCTTTAGCTAAGTCTGGCTATAACGTCGAGGAGACCGCTAAGGTTACAGGAAAATCAGGAGCTGAATACGTTTTCGACATCCTGGCCTCCCTGGATGATGGCCTAATAGCACACAAGCTAGGCATAGATATAATAACCAGTAACGAAGTCAGCCTGAGCCAAGTATCCCTGTTCGACACCAAAACCTATGATACTGGAATTTACAACAAGGTCATGCTTATCTCAGGTGAACCTACCAAAGAAGCAGAGCAATTTGCCTCTCAGCAGAGGATAAAGATACTCAGACTTGGCAGCCAAAAGGGGAAGACCCCCGTCAAAGAGGAGGCCTCCGGGGAAACTATTGTTGAAGCCCCCGGCAAAGCTGAAGCGCTTGGCCTTCAAAACGCACTTGAGAAAGTGCTGGCTCAGGTGCCTGAGGAAAAACTGTTCAGGCGCAGGTCTCAACCTGAAGCCTTACAGTTGATTCCTGAAGCTATGGCAAGAAGATTTAATGCCATGCCAATAGCCATTATGAACAATGCCCTACAGGTGGCTATGGCAGACCCCACCGACATCTTTGCCCTGGAAGCCCTGGCATTACAGAGCCGCATGAGAATAGAACCCGTAGCTGCTAGTATGAAACAAATTCGGGAAGCCATTGACTTCAACTATAAAAGCTTCGGGCAAATCGAAGAACAAATATCCCGTATTCCGGGAACAGAGCCAGCTGACGTACAAACACTGATTGAAGCCAGTGAGGATGCTCCAGTAGCCAGCGCTTTGCGCATCATAATAGATGAGGCAAGTAAAGCCAGAGCCTCTGACGTTCACATTGAGCCAGATGAAGATAGACTAAGAATCCGCTATCGCATTGATGGCGCCCTTCAGGATGTCATGTCCCTTCCCCTGAAAATACATCTCCCCCTTACCTCCCGAGTGAAAATAATGGCTGATATGAATATTGCCGACCATCTTCGCCCTCAGGACGGACAGTTTTCTATTGAATCTAAAGGCAAGCCTTTAGATGTTCGTGTGGCCACCTCCCCCACCGTGCGTGGTGAAACCACGGTGCTACGCCTTCTGGATAAGTCACTGGCGGTCATAGACATGGCAGAGTTAGGTTTTTCTCCCCATGCTTTGGCTAAATATGAAGATATGCTCAAGGTTCCTTTCGGTATGATTCTAATCAGCGGTCCCACAGGAGCAGGCAAGACCACTACCCTTTACGCCTCAGTAAACAGGCTGGATAAGATATCCCGAAACATAATCACCATTGAGGACCCCGTGGAGTACCACTTTGCCAATATGAACCAGATTCAGGTCAATGCCAGGGCAGGAGTTACCTTTGCCAGCGGGCTACGCAGCATATTGCGTCTCGACCCTGACGTCATACTTGTAGGTGAGATTCGCGATGCCGAGACCGCCCGGATAGCTGTTCAATCAGCTTTGACAGGCCATTTAGTCCTCTCTTCCATCCACGCCAATGATGCCATAGGCGTTATCTTCCGCCTACTCGACCTGGGTATAGAACCCTTCCTGGTATCGTCGGCAGTTATCGGCGTGGTAGCTCAGCGTATGGTACGCCGTATCTGCCCCGATTGCTCCACCTATTCAGAGGCTTCCTTAGTGGAGCAATCGGCTTACGCCGATGAGATGGAAGAAAAGCGGACTGAGTTTCTCTACGGCACTGGCTGTGAGCTATGCAGCTATACCGGATATCGGGGAAGAACAGGACTTTTCGAAATTTTGCGCCTTAGCGACAGGACAAGGATGCAAATACTTAATCGTGCCAGCACTGCCGAGATTCGACAGCAGGCGATTGAAGAGGGAATGGTGCCCTTAATTAAGGACGGCATGCTCAAAGTAAAGGACGGCATCACCACCGTATCCGAGGTCCTGCGTAACGCTTACTTTACAGAGTAGCATGATAAATACGACCAAAATGCAAGAGAGACAACAAAAGAGCACGACTGGAAATGCAGAATATAATAAGCCCTAAGCACGAAACCCTAAATGAGAATCAAATTGCAAAAACCAAAATGCAAAATGACAAAGCAAGATTCAAAAATGAATTTAAGGGCCGCGTGTACAAACTTGCATTGGATGTAATAGCATTCATGGAGCAATTGCCAATGGAACAAACTTCGAGGATTATCAGCGACCAGTTGTTGCGGAGCACTACCAGCATTGGTGCCAACGTGATTGAGGCTCAGGCAGCTTCTCCAAGGAAAGACTATACCAATTTCTTCAATTATTCATTGAAATCGGCAAATGAGTGCAAGTTCTGGTTAGGATTGCTCAGAGATTCCAGCCGAGGCGACAAAGAGACCGTCAATAGACTTCTAAAAGAGACCACGGAGATTGCCAATATACTTGCCACCAGTGTTCTGACCTTGAAAGGGAGAAAATGAGGCACTTTTGCATTTTGAATTGTAATTTTGATTTTTTATCTTTGACCTTTGATATTGTTTAGGATTTAGAGTTTAGGTATTAGTTATTTAGGTGAGGTGGTCATGGATTATCAATATACGGGCTACACCGAGGATAAGAGAATAGTAAAAGGGAGGCTTTCCGCTTCCAGTGAGGAAGCTGCCACCGATATGCTGGCTTACAGCGGCTGCAAGGTACTCAGCCTCAAAGAGATTACGCCATTTGTCAAAGGTGCGGGCTTTTCTGCCCGCTTCTCCCCGATAAACCCGATGGAAGTGATAATGTTCACTCGCCAGCTAGCTTTGTTGCTGGAGTCAGGCACCGATATCGTCACTGCGCTGGAGCTATTGCAGGCTCAGGTGACCAGCCGCAGCTTGAAGAAGATAATTGCTGGCGTGGTTGAGGATATTCGTAGCGGTAGCCCTTTCTCCCAAGCTCTGAGCAAGCACCCCCATGCTTTTCCCCAAACCTATCATCGGCTGGCAGCAGTGGGGGAAAAAACAGGGAATCTAGAAGTGGTATTAAGGCGAGCCGCTGACTACATGGAAAGGAACCTTACCACGCAAAAAAAGGTAAAGAACGCCTTAATTTACCCCGTTATCCTTTTTATCCTGACTATCGGAGTCGTCGGGGTAATGGTGGGGTTCGTTTTCCCTGCCTTCACCAGCTTTTACGCGTCTTTTAACGTCGAGTTGCCTGCAACAACCAGAGCGCTTATCGCCCTCACCGATTGGCTGCGGAGTTACGGCCTCTGGATTCTGCTGGTTATAGTGGTCATCATAGCGGCAGGATACGCTTATACCAGGACACCGGCGGGCAGGTACCAATGGGGTAAGTTAATGCTAACCTTGCCCCGCTTCGGGCATATCAACCTACTCAATGAGCTTTCCCGCTGTTGCCGCAGCCTGGCATTGCTGTTTAGCAGCGGTTTACCGCTGCCCGAGGCAATGACCCTGGTCATTCAGGGCACCAATAATAAAGCTATGGAAGCAGCGTTGAGTGAAGTCCAGCAGGACATGATTGCCGGTGCCGGCTTATCTGGCCCCATGGCTAAGAATAAGCTTTTCATGCCCCTCATGGTACAGATGACCGCTGTGGGTGAGGGCACTGGTAACCTGGATAGCGCACTAACCACTGTAGCCCAAAGCTACGAGACCGAGGCGGATGATAAAACCAAAGCTCTCGTTGCCGTTATTACTCCAGCTACGACTGTAATTATCGCCTTAATAATTGGTTTCATTGCCATATCCCTGGTCTCGGCTATGTACTCCATCTACGGCTCAGTGAATGTCTGAGCGAGGAGGTTATGAACCACATGCGTATGGGTTCAATCATAGAGGGTGGAAGCAGAGCTAGAAAGATATTTGCTTAGACCGGCTCTGTCTTTACCATGTTACTTGCATATTCCAGAAGGAGACATTAGACTGATATACGAGGAATAACGGAAAGCAGAAACTTGAGAAGCTGGTGAACTATGCCACGGCCAAAGAAGCTTTGTAAAGTCCTTCAGGACAACTCCAAAGGCGTGGGGCTTGTTGAGGCGCTAATCGCCGTGGCCATATTGGGAATGATTGCCGTAGCCTTTCTCAACGGGCTATTCACTGCCTTCAAGTCCGACATCGTCGCCAGTGAACAGACTACTGCTGAGAGTCTGGCCAGGAGTGAGCTGGAGTATCTCAGGAACATTAGTTATGACTCCTTCTACAATTCCGATGAGCCTCCATCGCTCCTCTTCCCATACGAGCTTCCAGATGACCCTCCCGAGTGGGATCCATCTCGTGCCCTTGATGAGCATTATGCTGGCTACACAATAGACGTCAGTGGTGTGCCTATCGACCCCGACAGCCACGAAGTACTACCATCTGGAGACAAGGGCATGCTCGAAATGACGGTGGAGGTCTATCATCAGGGACACCTTGTGCTTACCACCAGCACTTATAAGGTGAGCAGATGAACTGGCTACATAAAAACGAAGGGGGCTTTACCTTACTTGAGCTTTTGATATCTCTACCCATAGCAGCCCTTGTTGTATATGCCGCCACGGGGGCAATTTTTCAGGTGTTGAATAGTACGCGTGCCAGCAACTATATTCTTGCTTACAGGCAGGTGCAGACTGCCGGATACTGGGTCACCAACGATGGTATCCAGGCACAAGACATCAGCGTTCCCGCTTACCCCGGCTTTCCCTTCACACTTAGCTGGACCGACTGGGACGATGATGAAGTTCACGAGGTTGAGTATTCTCTAGATGGAACGGAACTCTGTCGGCAGGAGACCATCAACGGTGGCGGGACAACCACTTTCGTGCCAGGCCAAGATTTTGATTCATCACGGACCAGTTGCGAGTGGGATGGCAGTGTGCTTACCTTCTGTGTAACAGCGACGCTGGGCGAGCAAAGCGCCACCAGGACCTATGAGATTAAACCTCGACCCCTGGCGTAAGAAATAAGTGTAACGCTGTAATAGCATAAGTTAGATGATAACTAAAACGAAAGCTATGTTGGCCCGAATAAAGAAGGGTGAATCAGGGCAGGGCGCTCTGATTGCGGTCTTGCTGCTGCTGGTTTTGGGTTCTCTCACGATTCCACCACTTCTTGGCCTGGTACAGACTGGTCTCAAGGCAGGCCAAATTCACGAAGCCAAGCTGCAGGAATTTTATGCCGCCGATTCCGGCGTGGAGGACGCGCTGTGGCAAATCAAGAACGACAAGATGGAAGACCTGTTTGGGACTTACAACCCCTATGACTACGCTGAGGAATATTCCTACTCGTTCGACAACACCATCAACGAGAAGTCGGTAGATGTCACCATACAGAATATCTGGCTTCCCGAGGGCTATATATCTGAGCCTACTCCTGCCGAGGCACAAGCCATCATCGACGACGGCACGCTGGTGCTGACCGGCAGGGCCATCACTGATTCAGAGTACCAGCTCAAGATAGTGTACAATTACCAGAATCTGGAAGACTGGGAGGATATCTGGGATGACCTTGAAATCACCACCCTGGGCATCTGGCTGCCAGCCGGCTTCATCTACGTCGAAGGGTCCAGCAACCTCGAGCAGGACCCTTACGACTGGGAGCCCGAAGACCCCGAGCCCTACAAGGGCGGCCAGGCTATTGTCTGGGACTTCGGTAGCGGTGCCCTGTTCACAGAATTTCCCAGCGTTGACCTAGAGGGTTACCCCCTGGTAGCCAAAATCAGCTTTCAGTTCACCTCTCCGCCCAACCGCAGGCCCAACTCCGCCGTATCATGGATAAGCACCGACGGGTTGGACGACATCTCTTACACCTGGGATGCCGACACCAGAATGTACAGCATCGAGTCCACCGGCAGCGACACCGAGACCGGTAGTCAGAGCGTCGTTGAGGCCTACACCGCCAAGAGCGAGATAAGAAAGATGAGCAATGCCATGCAGGCAGACTACTTCGCCACCGGCAATAGCCTGCTAAGCCCAACAGGCGACGTCAATTACCGCAACAGACTCCACAAGGAAGCCAGTGCTACCGTCGAGACCGATGAGGACGGCCTAGAGGGAATACCCTCACAGGGGATGGTGGAGGCGGCTTTCCTCTACTGGACCGGCTGGATAGACTACCACGGTTATGACCCCGAAGGCGGCGACATAGTGATATTCGAAGATGACTGCACGGACCTGTACTCCCCTGCTTCTAACTGGGACTATGGGGACGACTGGCACGAATCTGGGTCATATACAGCATTCTACGCACACCACGATGGCGACCACGGGTCCAACGACAGAATCCTGACCACCAAGGAAGGTCTGGTGGACCTCAGCGACACATCGGGGAAAGAGGTCACGGTCTCCTGGCGAAGCTGGAACTGGGATTCAGGAGCTCAGGATACAGACGACTGTCTCTACTACTCCTACTCAGGTGACGGAGGTAGCACCTGGAGCAGCTGGCAATCAGCCTTTTGCAACGACATTGGCACTTCGCCAGACACCTATAGTTATCAAATCCCGGATAGCACCACCTACCGCACAGAAAATGCCAGAATCAGGTTCGGCATATCCACCTATAGTGGCTCTAACGAGTACGTCTATGTCGACAACGTCAGCATCAGTACCGAAGGCTCCGCCGGAGGCAGCCTTGAATATCCCGACGACCCCACTCCCGAGAAACTGACCACGCTGGTCGAGGATACCGCCAGGGTCAATACCGTTCGTTTCGGCATTGAGCCCTCCAACACCGTGACCATAGAAGCCGACTACTGGGAAATAGAGCCAACCACCGGCACGACCTGGGAAGGGACCTGGTCATACTGCTGTCTCAAGGACGTGACAGACCTTGTCACCGACTGGATTGAAGAAGAAGACCTGGGCGAAAATGGAGCAGGCACATATATTCTGGGACATGTGGTCGCGGAGAACGAGGTCGACCCGGGCTATTCCTTTGACCTTTATCCCGGCAGCGAAGATACCGGCTACCCCCTGGGCACGCCCGCGCTGGAGCACAGCCTGATTTACCAGTACTCGCATGCTGGCTGGTCGCTCATACTCCTCTACACCAGCCCTCAGACTAAAGGGCATCAACTCTACCTCTATGACATCTACGACCCAGATTTCGAGTTCACCGAAGCCTGGGAGCCCAGCGGCTATCCCAACCCTGACTTCGACGGAGATGGCGAGCCCGGTGGCCAAATCAGTGGCTTCCTGGTACCTGAGCCTATCGAAGGTGAAGAAATGGCAGCCAAGCTCACCATATTCGCAGGCGAAGGTGATATAGGTATAACCGGCGAACATGTAGAGATAAACGGTGACAGAATATCGGAGCCTCCTATCAACCCCGACGGGAATATGTGGAACTCCCAATCGCCCGGGTTGAGTGAGGACGGCATAGACGTTGACACTTTCTACATTGAATGGACCGACGGCATTCTGGAACCGGGGGACACCCAGGCGCAGGTAGACCTGCCCACCGGCAGCGACGGTTTCAATCTCATATACATTGTCCTCTCCTTCCGCAGTGATATTATCACCGGCGGCACCATAGGCTACCTGATACACGGATGAGGGGACCACCCATGCGAAAAAGACACGCTTAGACTGAAATGAGGAATAACAGAAAGCAAAAGCTTGAAAAACGGGTTAGTTATGTCACGGCTAAAGAAAGTTTGTAAAGTCCTTAAGGAGAACTCAGCGGGCATGACCCTTAGTGAGATAATAATGGCGCTGGCTATCCTGGGTTTAGTCGCTATTACCTTCCTTGTCGGCGTATCCACCACTCTCAAAGCCACCTCCACCGCTGGAGAGCAAGCTACTGCTCAAAGCTTAGCGCAAAGTCAGATGGAGTATCTCAAGAGCCAGGAATATGAAACTGCTCCTTCAGAGGGTGAGGTAACCTATGATAAGATTAGTCTCTCATCATACCCTGACTACTACATCAAGAGTGCCGACCGTGACAGCAATATCGTCGATGAGATAACAGGCATCCCCTGGGATTCAGAAAATAACCAACCTTCGTCCGAGGATGGGGGTATTCAAAAGATAGCAGTCGTAATTTATCATGACACTACATCGGTGCTCACACTGGAGGACTATAAAGTAGACCGCTGATGCCATTTCTCCTTGAGGGGGGGAGCGAAGCAACGCTGCAATCCCCTCCTCTTGATGGGAGAGAATTAAAGTAAGGGTGATGAAGTTATTGCAAGTAGCCGAAGCCATGAGTTCTTCGCTTCCCTTCATTCTGAAGGAGAGAAGCGATCGAAGAATCTCGCTCAGGATAGACTTTGCGAACGAAAAGGAAGCGTGGCAACCTTATAAGTAAATGAAAGCGAGACAGCCTTCAATGCTAAGAAACCTTCTTTGTCATTCTGAACTCCGTGGACGAAGAACCTGTCGGAGACTCTTCGCTCCGCTCAGAGTGACACCCTCCAACAAATATAAACACCAAAAAGGGTTCACCCTAATTGAGATGATAATAGTCGTTGCCTTGATAGGCATGATTTCCGCAGCCGCCACTATGGCCATACATCAAGTACTCACCGGCACCACGTTAAGCAATGACCTCAACACCGCCATAAACCAGATACACAACGCCGGCTACTGGATTAACCAAGATGTCCAGATGGCAAAGCCAGGCAGTGACACTATAGTTGACAGCAGTCAACTTGATGACCCGGACTTCCTTCAGTTGACAATCTGGAAAGATGCCACTGGCGATACCACTCACACGGTTATGTACACTCTCCAGGATGGAAAGCTGTTGCGGGATGGGCAACTGATTGCCGAATACATACAGCCCAAACAGGAAGGCGTAACCTGGTGTGACTGGGATGAGACAACTTTGTTGCTGACTGCGACCATCACTGCTCAGATAGGTGAAGAAATAGAAGCGAGGACATTTGAGGTGAAGCCTCGTCCTGACCCTGTTTCCTAAACCTTGGAGGCAAAGTAAAGATAATGCAATTGACGTAAAGCTAGAGCATGGTAAAATGAAATTGATGATAAAGTGCCCAAAAGAGAACCACATTATCAGATGCAGTAGCAAAGTTGGATGATAATGATTCACATGGCAAAAGGAATATTGAGGAACATAATCAAGGAGCAGAAAGGGCAGGTCTTGCCTATAGTATTGATTCTTCTGGTTATAGGCGGGCTCCTCATGGCTCCCACCCTGGACTATGCCTCCACCAGCCTCAAGGGACACCAGGCTACCGAGACGAAAACGATGGAGCTTTACGCCGCCGATTCGGGGGTGGAAGACGCCATTTACTGGTTACCTGAGTTGCGGCAGAACGGAGGGTCAGCGGGGCCCTATACTAACTGGACACGGGATAATATCTACGAAATAAATACAAAAGATGTAGATGTTTACATAGAAGATCAAGGTGAGAATATCTACAAAATCACCTCCACGGCTACCAGTAACGGCGGAGGCATTAGCAAAATTGAATCATATGTGGAAGCTATCCCTGGAGGCAATCTTGATATCTTCAGTGGCGCCCTTTCCAGCAAAGGTGACATATCGTTGGGCAAGGACTCTACGGTCACAGGCGACATCTATTGTGGCGGAACATTTACCTATAGCAGTGGTTTCACGCATAATGATGGAGAGGTGATAGAGGTTGGGCCAGATGCATTCCCCACTCAAGAACAGGATGAAGCATTTGCTCAAGCACTCAAGGAGGAGGCGTTGCTTGGAGGGACACTGCCGGGCCTGACGGTAGACTCTGATATCGAACTAGGGCCAAAATATATTGATGGGGACCTTTATGTCACGGAAGAAATCATAATCACCCTTACGGGAACAATCTACGTTGAAGGCAGTATCAGAGCGCAAAAGGACTATACAGTTACAGGGTCAGGTTCCATAATTGCCACAGGCGATATCTACATGAGCAAGCTCGCAGATTACGGTACCGCAGGTGACTCTATCATAATGTCTCTCAATGGCAACATTACTTTTAAGAAGGAAGCCATAATAGAGGCGCTGATATATGCTCCCAACGGAACAATTGCGTTTGACAAATCGGCTACCGTAATCGGAGGCGTGGTGGGAGCGAACATTCAAGCGGATAAAGAAGGCTCTTTTACCTATATCCCGAGAGAGAACCCCATCGAATTCCCCGGTGCTCTTCCAGGTGGATTGGAACTCAAAACATACAATATTAATCCGTAGGGCAATCAAGACCGAACACACAGAAACAGCCCCACGCACTACCCCGGCAAATAAACTAACAAAGCTACCATAACCAGACTCTGTTGCACCTCCCTATACCTAACTAAGCCTGCAAAGCCAATCAGGGGTAAATCTACGAACTACTGCGACCTTTAGGCCGCAAAGGAGCAAAGCCAAGGTAGATTTTGCGCTTCTAGTTGCTATATACTAATGTTTGCTGGCTAAGGAGGTTACGGGATGGAACAGACATTTGAAGCTACTATTGAGAAGCGTGACAGATGGTATATTGGGTGGGTGGATGCGGTCCCAGGAGCTTTTAGCCAGGGAAGAACAATCAAAGAAGTTCAAGAAAACCTGAAAGAAGCAGTTCAGCTCATACTGGAGACTCAGCGGGAAATGAGGAGCAGTGGGGCGGCTGGGGAAATCCTGAGGAGAAAGATACAAGTTCAGGTGTAATGTTGTGAAACGCCGCGACCTTGTCAACCATCTGGCAAGGGAAGGTTGTGTTCTCCAGCGAGAAGGTAGCAAACACTCAAGTTTATCTAAATCCAGAGAACGGCCACATTGTCACCGTTCCTCGTCATCGAGAGATAGAAATTCTCCTAGCCAGAAAGATATGCCGACAACTGGATATTCTCGTCCCTAGAGCACGCACCTGAGTTGAACATCATGACAGAATATGAGCAATACACGATGCCTCTCCCTGCACTGAGCTAGACTTGCATAACCCAGCAAAGCCAATCTGGGGGATAACTCGGTTGGTTCTTGCGCGCTCCTTCATTTCCTGTCATTCTGAGGGAGAGAAGCGACCGAAGAATCTCGCTCAGGATAAACTCCGCGAAGAATCTAGGTCACTCAGGGCAGGCTCCGGCGTGGCAATCTCAGAAAAAGTAAAACCAAATAAGAGATTGCTTCGGCACTTTGTGCCTGGCAATGACAATAGGGGAGGCCACAATGACAAAGGGGGACTCGAAATAACAGGAGAAAGGGGAAATAGGTTTATCTATAGCTTTACTAAATCTACAAGATTTATAAGCTAAGGGCTTCTTTCAGTCGCTCATCGAGTTCTTTTTGTATGCCAGGGCTGATTTTACCAAGGCGGCGAATAAGCCTGGTTCTTTCAATAGTCAAGAGTTTCTTCATTTTGAATACCGAAGCCTTCTTTAGACCAGTTTGGTAGAAATCAGGGTGATTTGGCGCTAGCAGAAAATCGGCCATAGGCAATTCTCCGGACGGCACTATAGAGGAAATAAAGGCAATAACAATATCAGATTCCTGCGGCTCGGCAGAGATTATGACCGCTGGTCGCAATTTTTCAGTAGTCAAGTCGGTAAAAGGAAAGGGGACAAGCACAATATCACCACGCTTGAGGTGGATTCCTAACGGGTTAGCCAACTCCTTCCCCGTCTTCGCCAGTATAAACATCTTCGCCAGGATAACTGAGGAAAGTGTAACTGCTACTCTGCTCAGCTACCTCAGCAATAAGGGAAGAGGGCAAGTCATCAGCTAAAATAATAATTTCAACCTTTTGTCGTTCGGGAATGTCTAACTTTTGCAAAGGTTTAAGAACTCCGTTCTCATAAATTGCTTGAATTGTGGACATTACCACCTCTACTGTCAGGATAGCAAAAGGAAATAGAAAAAACAAGAGCAATGACTGAATAAACGAGATGCCCTTCCCTATACCGAAATAAACTTTCATGATCCAGCAAAGCCAATTGAACCGGTGAGCAAGGACACCCTCTCAATCTCCTCTCTCGTCGAGGGAGAGGAGTAAGGCAAGGGTGATGATATCACTGCCAGCCAAAGCGAACGCTCTAATCTTACATCACTCAGAGCAGGCTCTGTAAGACAATTCCCCTGCTCACTTGCGATTCCCTCGGCACTTCGTGCCTGCCCATGACAAAAGGGATACAATAGAACTGACCACCAGTCTCTTAGATGCTGGTTTATCTGGTTAAGGCGACAGCTAACGAAAGAAAATAGTATAATCTAAATGCGAACGGAGGTAGAAAATGGCAAAGACCATCTTGATACCTGAGAACAGTATCATAGAGATGCTTAAAGCATTGCCCCAAGATACTCTGGTGGACATATTTTCAAAGACTTTGGTCCGAAGTGATATCTCCCCACTAACTGCTGAGGAAGAGGCATCATACAAGAAAGCTCTAAAAGAGTATGAGAAAGGCGAAGTTATCAGTTGGAAAGACTTGAAGTAAAGTTTTCCAAGGATGCATCCAAGCAGTATAAAAAGCTGCCTAAGGAATACAAGACCCTGGTTGATATTGCTCTCTACAGATTGTCCGAAACCTTAGAGTTAGATTTGAAATCTATAGAAGGCGAGAGGGATGTTTATAGAGTCAGGATAGGTAAGTATAGAGTATTATTAAGAAAATTTGATAGAACCGTACTCGTGTTCAGAATATCCACGAGGGGAGGTGCATACAAATAGGCATCGTCCGGCAAGGCCAATCAGGACAGATAAGACGGTTAGTCCTTGAGGAGAACACCTGAGCAATGGCAGACAAGGCGAGACCCCACCCTCTCCTCCCTTGACGGGAGAGGACTAAATGCTTCCAGGTACCATATCACATGGTTATGCTACTCTAGACATAATGTAAGTTGTAATATATGCTATAAGATATAAAGTCAGCATCAATGACTTCAAGAAGCTAATATGAAGGTTGCCATGAGTTCAGGAAAAGAGTATAAAGAGGAGCTAAAATAACGTACTTGCAAACCCCTCTTTATTGAGCTAACCTTGCATATTGTGGCAAGGCTTAGGAAGGACTAAAGCTCTTGAAGATAAGTAGAACAAGTCGGTGGATTTTGACCATTGGCATACTGGCTATTATTCTCATCACTCTTGGTGTCATGTATTCCCGCCACAAGGCAACACAAGATGAGCTGACAGCCAATATCGCCCAAGCTCAACAGAGCTTCCTGAAATACAGCCAGGAAGCGGCCGAATATACAACGCAAAAGAATGAGCTGGAAGCCAGCTTAAGCGAAGCTAATTCACGAATTGCCAGTGCCAAGGACAAATTCCGCCAACGCACTCGTACTCAATCCATAGAAATCAGCGAGATATTGTTCCAGGCTGCCGACAGTGCCGCTGTGACCATAACCGAGCTCGGCTGCTCACCGCCTCAAGAAGAAGAGATAAACGGAATTACTTACCATGTCTTCCTTATTGACATCACTGCCAAAGCATCTGCTAGAGAGATAGTTTCATTGCTCAACTTCAGTAATAAGATAAGTGACGGATTCTCTACTGCCGCTACAGAATCGGTGGAGATAACTGTGCCTCCCGAAGCGGAGGAAGAAGAGGGTCAAGAAATGCCGTCAATGGAATTGCGACTAAAAATCTATTTTTATGAAGGCGAATAACGATGTCCACCACAATATACATAGATGACTCAGCTATCCGGGTGCTGGTAGCCCGGGGTAGGAAAGTACGAAGCTGGGCAACCATGCCTCTGGAACCAGGCCTGGTTAAGGACGGGCTTATCTTAGATGAGGATGCCATAGCCAGGAAAGTGAGAGAGCTTCAGCGAGCTGAGCATACAGGAGACAGAAAGGTTATCGCTGCCATCAGCGGCATCAACTGCCTTTACCGCTCACTCACGCTTCCCGAACTACCCAAGGACTTATTACCTGAGGCAGTAAGGAGGGAAGCGAGCAGAGTTCTAGGAGTCCCCTTAGAACAACTTTATCTCTCATGGCAAGCTCTTCCCTCATTGAAGGGAGAGACTCTGGTTTATCTGGCAGCCTTACCAAGGAATTCCGCCGATGCCCTAATCTCAGCGCTACGCAAAGCAGGATTGAACCCCTATCTCATAGACTTGAAGCCTCTGGCCCTGGCCAGAACCATCACGGAGTCCAGAGCCATTATCATTGACCTCCAGCCCGGCAGTTTCGATGTCGTAGTAATGGCAGAAGGAATTCCCCACGTTGCGCGCAGCCTGTCCTTGCCTCAGGAAGCTTCACCGGAGGAGAAAATCCCCACTATCACAGGGGAACTGGATAGAGCCATCACCTTTTATAATTCCGGTCACAGGGATAAGCCCATTGACAATGCTGTGCCTTTGTTGGTGAGCGGGGAGCTTGCCGAACAGGAGGATGTCTGGAGCCTCCTGGCAGGCAGAGCACGCCGTCCCATTCAGACATTACTCCCACCCATGGAATCACCCGAAGGCTTCCCCTCAAACCAGTACACCACTAACCTCGGCCTGGCTCTCAAAGAGCTGGCTCCAGAGAAAGGAGCCGCTTATTCTCTGGTCAACCTCAATGCCCTTCCAGAGGTCTACATTCCCAAACCACGTCCCGTATCCGAGGTTCTCTTTATTCCCACTATCATAGCTGGTATTGCCCTGGTGGCTCTGGGTCTTTTTCTTACTATCCCCAAGTTCGCTCATACCACTGCCCTGCGCCATGAGCTGGCAGTCACGAACCAGAGGGCCACTTCACAGATTACCCAAACCACCGATATAAGCAACGCGATAGCCCCACTTCAGGAGCAAGTTTCCTCGATTGAGGCGACTACCGATGCCTTCACTACCACGTTTAGCAATTTTGCTGCCGGGCGTGATGAAGTCAATGGCGATTTAAGCCAGATAAATAATTGCTTGCCTGCAGCGGTGGACTTAGGAAGTGTAGCTCACAATGGCGATACCCTGGCGATAAAAGGCCTGGCTGATGGTGAGGATGACATCTTTCGCTACGCCAAAGACTTGAGAGACACCAACAGGTTTGCGCTGGTGGTCATCACTGACATGGAGCAGGAGGACTATCTCATGCGCTTCACCCTGACGCTTACCAAACAAGGATAATTACTCAGCGCCCTGCGAACTTAGAAATCCGAAATACTGAAAGAGCAAAGGGCAAAAATTAAAATGCGAAACGTCAGAGAAAAACTTAAGAATCAGGCTTTTTTGCATTTTGCTTGCAAATCTTGTTTTTTTGTGTTTGAATTTTTATGTCGCTCAGGGCTTGATGATTAGGAGGCGGGATTCCCCGCATGGCACCTAGTACTAAAATATGCCCCTGCTCATGACTAAAAGGCTATTGAAATACGTAGAGCTTATGTTAAGCTTATAAAGTAAAGCAATGGAAAATATTATCGATTTGCTGCGGCTAGCTAATGAAAACGGCGCCTCCGACCTGCATCTGGTAGTCAATGCGCCGCCTATGCTGCGCATAGATGGCACACTGGGCTCTGCAGATGGAATGCCGCCAGTGTCTCCCGAGGAAATAAGCCAGGCCTTTATGCAGCTAACCACACCGGAGCAAAGGGAGGAATTTCAACATTCCCTGGAGCTTGATTTCGGCTATACTCTCCCTGGCGTGGGCAGGATTCGCTGCAATGTTGCCCAGCAGCGTGGAGCTATCAGCTTTGCCCTGCGTCTTCTATCACCTGTAATTCCCACTATAGACGAGCTGGAACTGCCTCAGCTATGCAAGGAATTAGCCTTGAGACCCAGAGGCCTGGTGATAGTCTCCGGACCTACCGGAAGCGGTAAAACCACCACCCTGGCAGCCATGATTCATCACATCAATGCCAATAGAGCCTGCCATGTGGTTACCATTGAAGACCCCGTAGAATATAACCATCCTAACTTCAAATCAGCCATTACCCAGCGAGAGCTGGGCACAGACACCTTGTCCTTCGGCAAAGCCCTGAAGCATGTACTAAGGCAAGACCCGGATGTCATCCTGGTCGGTGAGATGAGAGATTTGGAGACCGCTGCCGCTGTGCTCAACGTGGCGGAGACAGGACATCTGGTGCTTACTACTGGCCATGCTCCCAGCGCAGCCCAGGCCATGGAAAGAGTCATAGACTTATTTCCACCCCATGAGCGTTACCTGGCCCAGGCAAGACTGGCCTCCCTGATTATCGGCGTCCTATCTCAGACCTTAGTGCCGCGGGCCGATATCTCAGGAAGAATAGCTGCTGTGGAAATAATGCTCGGCAGCACGGCGGTGAAAAACCTTGTTCGCGAGGGAAAAATTTATCAACTCCCCAATATCATCCGTACCAGCAATCAAGAAGGCATGCAGACTCTGGACCAATCCCTGACTAACCTCTACTTCAGAGGAATTATCACTGGCGAGAGCCTGATAAGGTTCTGCAATGATAAAGATGAGGTAGAGAAAACCATGGAAAAGATGCCTGCCTAAGCATTGCCTGTGCCAGCTATTCCTGGTCTGGGTAAATTTATCCGGTACTTCGAAATTGGCTTTAGCCCCATAAACTAAGGTTCACGCCAGGCTGCATCACCGCCTTTCATCCCAGAAACTGATGACCAGGGAGTAATTAGCACCTCGCCCGGACAAATTGTTAATTGTAACTTCGTCTTTTATTAGCTACAGCCGAAGAATAATAAGAATGCTTAACAAGTTAGCCATAAGTGGGCAATTGCTGCTATAATTCAAGGGAACAGGAGATATTTGGAGATGTTAGACATAAAGAAAGAATATGTCATCACAGATGACAATAGGAAAAAGGCAGTGTTAATAGATATAGAAACGTTTGAAAGGATAGAGGAAACTCTAGAGAGTTACGGACTTGGGAAATATATGGAAGAGGTTAAGGATGAGGACGCTCTGCCCATCAACGATGCCACTGCATACTATGAGACCTTCTCACCGCACCAAATATAAAGAAGATGAAAGGCTATCACAACTATTATCGGATAAGAGTAGGTAATTACAGAATAGGATGTGAGGTGAAAAAGGCTAATCATGTTATCTTCTATAGAGTCAAAAGCAGAGATGATATCTATAAACTTTTCCCCTAACTACCCTTTGATAGCTACGGGCCGAAGCGCGGCAATCCTTGTTACGAACTCTTCGCGTCCTGTCATTCTGACACTGAACTAAGTGAAGGGGAAGAACCTCATCTTGCTCAGGGCAAGCGGACTAATCCGGTGACAGGCCATTCTATGTCTCGCAACTGCTTGTATTCCTCACAATAGCACAGGGGAACCACCCCGCAGAAGAGAAAGCCTGGCAGCAAAGTTACATCACTGCCAGACTCTGGCTTTCTTTCACCCTCACCCTATCCCTCTCCCCTGGAGGGAGAGGATAAAGGAGGGGGGGATATTAAGCCTCGCCCTGATAGACTGGCTTTTTTGGCAATGCCCGGCGGCAAAGCTGCCTTCACCGACAGGCTTTGGGTTTTAGTTCTGGTAAATTGGCTTTTGGGTATGAACGAGCAGTTATCAGGTGATGAGCTATTTTACAGCTTCCCTATGGCAAGGTATACTAATCAGGAAAATTAAGAATTTGTGGAGGGGTTCAATGCTCACTGACTACTTGCAAGAGGCGATGCATCGGGCAAAGTATAAGATTCTCGAAGACGGAACTTACTATGGATGGATTGAGGAACTGCCTGGTGTTTGGGCCAGTGCGGCAAGCTTAGAAGAATGCCGGCGAGAATTAGAATCAACAGTTGAAGATTGGCTACTGTTGGGTTTAAAGCTAGGGCATCGTATTGTTCCTTTAGGCGATATTGATTTGAACATATCGGTGGAAGCAGGACATTTGAGTGGCTAGGCGTCTTACTCCGGTATCGTGGAATAGTCTGGTGCGGAGGCTACATCATCTAGGATTTCAGGGTCCCTACCGTGGTGGGAAGCACTACTTCGTTACTAAGGGAGACTTGAGATTAACTATCCCTAATCCTCATGCTGAAGACATTGGCGTGCCTTTGCTAAAAGAGATTTTGGCTCGTGGTCATATCAGTCGAGAGGAATGGCTGAAATGGCATGATTAAAAAAGTTGTTCCTGCGATGAAGCTTGGCAATCTCACGCAAGAGAGCCTCACATTGCATGGGAATCACTGGGCCTGAACTCTAGCCCAGGTCCACTTAGCGCTGCCCCAAAAATTCCATAGAGTGGCAACCGCGATAGCTGCCAAATTGGCCAGGAGATAGTACACCCCCAAGCGCTCAGTGATAACATACAATAAGCCCAGGTTAATCGCTAGCCCTACACCATACACAAGGTGGAACTTCACCAGCCTCTTAAGGCGCCCGGTAACTCCATGAGCGCCAACACCCTTCCATGTCCACAGGTCATTAAGGAAAATCGGATATAAAAGAGCATTCGATAGTAATAGGGCTGGAGAACAAATAGAACAGCCCGCATCCCTCGGTCAGAGCATAGAGAAGCCCCGTGTTTACCCCAATCCCAGATAAGCCAACAGCACAAAACCTGAGAAATCGTGGCGATAACAGCCACCTGGACTTCGTGGGAACACGGCACTGCAATCGCTGCCACCCTCGACACACCGAGGGAGGATAGTCCTGCCCCTGCTCATCCTGATTCAGGTCATCGATGTCATCGGCCCGGCTATGTAATCGTCTCTACTCAATCAACATCCGCCTCTATCCCGGCAACATAGAAAACGTAGTCCCCCGGACTGTCATAGCGGGTTGAAATAGTCATCAGCATATTGATTTTCTCGGGTTGCAGCCAGCCTGCCCGGCTCCAATATGCTGGCAAATCTATACCTTGTTCCGACCACTGGTATAATTGAGCTGGCTTGATTACAAACATCAAGCCACATTCTTCACATTGAAATATCTCCTCGGTATCTGTTTCGTCGGAAAAGCCTATCACTACCGAATGCCCATCTTCATCCATGAAGTGAATGCCTGCCCCAAGCGTGGTCCGCCCTAATATCTCGGTATTGACTTCAGGAAAGACCCCCACTGTAATCTGGCCCTCAGGAAACGGCATCTCCTGGACAATTCCCGCGTGTGTCCATTCAAGCTCACCATCCTGCTCCCCATCCTCGTATATCGCCAGCCTCAGGCACTTCTTATCGCCAACATATGCTTCGCCCATATCAGCCTCATCACCTTCCCCCTTAATAAGCACGGGGTCCCAGCCCAGCGGACTCTTCATCTCTTCACCTCTCACCCAGTGCTCAAAGTCCCCGTTGAATATGCCCTCAGCTTTAGCGCCCAGCAAATAGATTTCAGTGCTACAGCGAGAATCGGGCTCCACGACTTTAACCAGCCTGCCGTTGAGGTGCACCTCTTCTACTAGCTCCGCGATTTCCTCCCTATAAGGATACCCCCAATATCTCGTCCATGCATCCAGGACCACGTAGTCCACCCCCTCATTCATCAAGTCAGTGACTATTTCACCTGGCGGCTTTTTCTCCAGCCATAAAAGAGCGAAGGTGTTAATAGCAAGAGTGCCATTGAGATTCGGTGACATGGCCAGATAGATAGGATTAGGAGCATATACTTTCTTTGCCCCTGCTGCCTCAAGGTAGTCTACAGTCTCTCTACACACCTGTTCCTCATTAGAGGCAAACCAGGACCAGTTGATATCATACCCGGTGTAGTTATTAAGCAGCACTATGGTGACACCTAAGAAAACGAGGAGAGTAGCTAACACCACCAGCAGGCCAGCCTTCAGTTTGGCGGTGAGCAACTTCATATTCACTGAGGGTACCAGCCATGAGATACCCAGAAAGAGAAAAGGATACAGTGCAATATAGTATCGCGGCAGATAAAAGAACCCCTGGCACAATAACAGAGAGACAACTAAGGTCACCACCAGGAAGCAGTCGCTCTTGGAGAAGTCTTCCTTATTTAGTATAATCAGGATGAACGGTATCACGAGGAGAATAGGTAGGAAAGCCATCTTCAGGAAACTAAAAGCCGAGGGGGCTATTCGAATAAGTGCTACCAGTGAAGGGAATTCGGTTAAAGGCCGGTCTGTTTGCAACAAGACAGTCTGGGAAAAAAACTCCTGCGGGGTTCTAATCCAGAAGAAGCCTGTGACACATATAAACCCCAGGACTGTCCCGCCAACCAGCAGCCATAACCCCTTGTTGCGCCTGAGACCCCACAGCTCCAGCCACCATTTCTTAAAAGGTAGTTCCTTCTTCAGCATTACCGCTGAAATGAAGAAGGGAACCACAAAGACGAGTATGACAACCATCACATCTCCGGCTGTCAGGTACGTGGGGTCTATAAAGGGAACTGCCACATCCAGCCAGAATACATACCTCAGGAGCAGCAGAAAAGCATAGAAGATGCCGGCAAAGCAGGCATACATGACCCAGAGTTCCCATCGGCCCAGTTTCTTGATTGACTGCCAGAAGCCTTCATTCATGGATAGCAAAATGGCTGCCGCGATGATGGCAACCGCCGCCGGGATAAAGACATATTTCGTAGCTATCGCTAATCCCAGGAACAGCCCGCAGAGGAGAGCTCTATTTGCCTTCCTATTAAAGATAAAATCAATAGCGAAATAAACTGCTAGAAGTATAAAGAATATGCCCAGCGTCTCCTGAACAGAGCGGCGTCCCAGATAGACCATCATGGTAGATACGGCAAACAGGGCTGCAGCGGCAAGCCCGGCCCTGGGGTGATACATCTTCTTACCTATGAGGTAGATGAGGATAATACAGGCGAGGGATAGAGCTACAGACAGATATTTCCCGGCAAAGAAGCTGTACCCGAATACCTTGTAGATTGAAGCCAGCACCAGATGGTATAGAGGAGGATGGACTACCATGAAGTCCTGGTATGGCAGATATCCCTGCGTAATAAAGCGGGCACCGAGGGCATAAACAGCCTCATCATAATCATGTATGGCATTGAATAAATGCTGGATTTGCCACAACCTGAGATAGGCTCCGAGGGCTAATACTCCAAGCAGAATCAGTATTTCTCTGTCTCTACTGACTTTAGAGAGCCGGGACAAAAAGCGCCTTGGCAGACTGAGCCAAATATCTAATTTGGATTTCGTCTCTTTCCCCATCGCAATTGTAGTGCCACTTTAGCATAAGTTAGTACTTCTTTGACACTGAATTTGGATTTTCCCTGAGCTCTTTCTTGAAACACTATGGGAATCTCTTTGTAACTCCAGCTGGACTTGGCTAAACGATAAAGGGTCTCCATGCCAATCGAATATCCCCGGGAAAAGAAGTCGCCGAAATTGAGAGAAGCCAAGGCACGTCTGCTATAGCATTTGTAACCACCATGCCAGTCTCGGATATTAAGACCCAGGATAAGCCGTGCATATAAGCCGGCACCCCGACTCACCAGCTTTCTAATGAAACTCCTCTTACCACACCAACCACCAGAAGCAAACCTGGAACCGATGACAACATCGCAGTTTCTGGCTTCATCGAGAAATCGGGGGATATCATCCGGGTTGTGACTGAAATCGGCATCCATTTCGATAATATAATCAAAGTCCTGCGCCAGGGCATACTTGAACCCGGCAATACCAGCTGTGCCCCTACCTCGCTCCTTACGATGAATCACATGAATATTGCTGGGGGCTTCCTCCCTCAACTTCTCAGCCAACTCACCTGTGCCATCAGGAGAATCGTCATCTACAATTACAATATGTATTCCCTCAATGCCAATCTGTTCCATCTCGGGGCGGTGCTCCAACTGGAGAATAGCATGTGCCATCGGTTCAATATTTTCCTTCTCGTTATAGGTGGGGAGCAAGACCAATGTTTTCATGCGTGGCTTCAGTAACTTGGAATACCTCTCAAGGGTTACCGTTTAGAGACGGCAAGCTTCCAGCCGATGGCACAGTCCTCACTGTATTAATCACTACCCAGTCGCAGGCCTGTTTGAAGTTCTCCGCTTTGAAATCCGGCCTCATGGAATATTCTTCAGGCGGAGTTGCTTCATCACCGACAGGTATGATTAACACTGTCCTGCAGCCGGCAGCATGCCCTGCTTCAATATCTTGAAGCTTATCGCCGATAGAAAAGGATTCAGTTAAATCAATATTGTGCTCTCTTGCTGCTCGCAGGATGAGAGTCGGCTTTGGCTTACGGCAATCACAACCTTCATCAGGATGGTGGGGACAATAATAAATGGCATCAATATGAGCACCATAGCTCGCTGAGTCACTCTTCATTTTCTGATGAATTCTATCCAGCATCGCCTCGGTAAAATAGCCCCTGGCAATACCCGACTGATTGGTAACTACTATAACTTTAAATCCAGCCTCACTCAACATCCTTATTCCCTCCCCCACTCCCTCAAGCAGTTCAAAGTCCTCCAGACGGCTGCAGTAAGGAACATCTCTGGCTATCGTGCCATCACGGTCGAGAAAAACTGCTCTATTCGTCCCTACCAGCTCCAAAGAGAGCCTCCTCTACCAGATAGCAGATGATATGCCCGGCAGTGATATGTGCTTCTTGTATACGCGCTGTGTCATTGGAAGGCAGAGAAAGAGCATATTCCGCCATTTCTCTAAGCCTGCCGGCTTTGCCGGTAAAAGCAATGGTAACTGCACCTCGCCGCTTGGCTTCCTCCATTGCCAGAAGCACACTGCGAGAGTTGCCGCTTGTACTGATACCGATGACCACATCTCCCCCGACCATCAGTCCCTCAAGTTGCCTGACGAATACCCTATCATAGCCATAATCGTTAGCGATAGCGGTTAAAGATGAACTATTTGTAGTTAGAGATATGGCAGGCAGGGCCTCACGCTCGAGGCGGAATTTCCCAGCCAGTTCCGCAGTAATATGCTGAGCGTCAGCGGCACTACCACCATTGCCAAACAGAAACGCTCTGTTCCCTCTGCGAAACGCCTGTGCTAATTCCTCGGCAATCTTGATTAATAGTCTCACCTCACCTTGCAGGTATCTTTTAAGAGCTATACCCTCTTCAATCTGATTCCTAATAGCTGTTTCTTGGTCCATTATCAAGCCATTTTAGAATTATTGTTCACATCCCACGTTTGCAGCCCGTGAAAATCGAAGGCAAAACTTGTTACCTTCCCGCCGCATCGTTCCAGCTCCTGTGCCACCCTGTGCCATTTGTCAAAGTGGCATAAGAATAAGAAATAACCCCCACCACCAGCCCCAAGGAGCTTACCTCCCAAAGCACCGTTTTTAGTAGCAGTCTCATAAAGCTCATCAATATGAGGGTCAGTCATCCTGCTTGAGAATTTCTTCTTTGCCAGCCATCCTTGGTGGAGAAGGCTGCCAATCTCGTCTATTTTTCCCATGAGCAGGGCATTCCTTATTTCAATCGCCAGTTGTTTGGTCTTGTCCAGAGCCAAGACAACTTCCTCTCTTTTCTGTAGATAGCGGTTTACCTGGTCCTCGATAATGCCAGCGGAGAGCCGTCGTTTTCCCGTATAGCACAGCATAAGTCGGTATTGCAGCTCATTCAGGGTATCTTGCTTGATATTAAGTGGAGCGACCACCGTCTCATCACCACCAAACTCAATGAAGTTGAAACCGCCAAATGTGGCAGCATACTGGTCTTGCCTGCCACCCCTAATCCCAACCTCTTCCCTCTCGATACGGTAAGCTAATTCAGCAATATCGTAGTCAGTTAAACGAAGCTCCTTCCAACGTGTAAGCGCGCCCACCAGGGCCACTGTCACCGATGATGAGGCGCCTAGCCCTGCAGCGGGAGGTACATCGCTGTGCAGGAAGACATCCATCCCCTGTCTAACGCCAACAACCTTGAGTGAGGCTCTGACCAGGTCCAATTTCCCATTTGAATGGAATTCTCCGCCCACACCAAAACTGGTGATAATGTCGTAATCCAGCGATTTAACATTTATGGCGCTATGAGCCCCCGAGGTTATAGTGCAGTACGAATACCTATCAATGGTACAACTGAGAACACAGCCACCACGCTCCTGTGGGTAAGGGTCAACATCGGTCCCCCCACCAGCAAAGCTTATCCTGAGAGGAGCTTTAGCTCTAACAATCACTGACTTCTCCTAGAAGCTTTTCCCTGCTTCCTGCGTATAAGGACAAAGCAACGGCCAGAGATGCCACTGCACATGCTAGCATAATATTAGTCATGCCCCCACTCTGGTGGAAAGCTTCTGTGCAATTCGATGTCTGCTACTGGTCACGCTCCCTGGCTTCCAGGTCCACGATGCATTGGCAGTGAAATTCCACAGCATCGCCGCGCCGATGCCAAACAGATTTGAGAGCAGGTAATAAACACCCAGAAGTTCAGTGCAAGACCATAATATCCCCATATTGATGCCGATGCCGACGGCGCTCACCAGGTTGAACTTGAGGAACCGCATCAGCCTCGCGGCCATGCCAGGAGTCCTTCTATCCCTGAAAGTCCAGCTATCGTTCAGGACAAAGTTGTTAATAATTGATGCCCCGATAGCGATCGCAGCAGAGGCAAGGTAGAACAGCCCCGCAACTTCGGTCAATAGCCACAGCAGCCCCATATTGACCAGCACGCCGCTCGACCCCACCAGACAGAATTTAATGAACCGCCTCACGCCGCCATCTGCCGGCAGCAAACGCAGAAGATGCCGTAAATAGTTGACCTGCTCGCGAATGCCATACTTGCTATCCCCTGCTTCCCTCCCTCTGAAAGTGTAGGGAATACAAGCCACCTGCCTCGCCTTGCCCCGCACCAGGACCTCCAACAGTATCTTATAACCAGTAGGGTTGAGCTCAATGCCTTGTATAACTTTTCTCCTGAGCAGAAAGAAGCCAGAAAGGGGGTCGCTAACCTTCTTAGATGACGGTAAGAGCAGGTGAGCCAGCGACCTGGCGACCCTGGAGACTAATTGTCTCTGCCATGTCCACTTTTCTGTACCGCCGCCTGGTTCATATCGGCTGCCAATTGCCACATCCGCACCATTGCGAATGTATCGCAATAAATCAGGAATCTTCTCTGGCGGATGCTTGAGGTCAGCGTCCATCACCCCTAACACATCTCCGTGGGCATGACCGAAACCCTCGGCTATTGCCGAAGCCAGCCCTCTTTCTCCACGGCGAACGATGACTTTTACTGGATATTGGGAGCTGAGATAGCGCGCCGCTTCCGCTGTGCCATCCGGGCTATCATCATCAACCACAATAAGCTCGTAGCGACAACAGGACGCAAGTGTCTCATGCACTCTAGAGACAAGAGCCTCAATATTATCCGCCTCGTTATATGTAGGAACTATCAGCGAAAGCTCGGGAGTCATTTGAAATCACACCCCCAGACAGTACCGGGTACCTTTTCCGGCAGCTAACATAATCACTTTCATCACGCTAATCCGCTTTGGCCAAAAACATGGTGCGTCACTTTGACGTCATACATCCTTTTCACTCCTTTTCCACCCCCCTCCCATCAAGAGAGGGGGATAGAAAAGGAGAAGCGCTGAACCCTCCCCTAGAGAGAAGGTTCAGGCAAGAAGGGAAATTAAGTCTTTGCCCCTAGCTAGCAAGTCCACTGGCCGTTTACGAAAACGCAGCCGTCCCATTTACCACCAGTGGTAGCCACTGCAGCAGTTATAGCGCCATCCGTGTCATAAGTGTAAGTCGCCTGCAGTTTTCCCGGGTCCACCAGATAGTCATCTGCAATGCCCGGAGTAGCAGCGCTAACTGTAGTCCCTGGTGCAGTGGACGAATGGTTATACGCCATATAGGCTATGATAGCAGTCTGGACCTGGTGAGCTTCGGTATTAGCTGCGTCCGTCTGGCCACTACCCATGAAGCCTCCGACATTCAGCACCACCACAGCGGCTATGACGCCCAGAATGGCCACCACCACCAGCAGCTCGACTAAGGTAAAACCACCCTGCCCCCGGTATGCCTTCTGCATCAAACTCCTCACATATTTCATCTGTTTATCCCTCCTTTCTTTTTAATTCCTTTTGTCACCCTCATCATATTCCTCTCTCTTGATTAGAGAAGTCAAGCACGGGACTCCACACTCTTAAAAGCAAACGTTCCCGGAAATATTTCTCTCCCTCAGGCTCAGAATAACATCCGTGGCTCCAAACTTAGAAACATAATATAGTCCTAGCTTTAACCTGTCAATAGCTTTGAGATAGTATTTAATAGTATTTAGTAATACTCAGCATAGGAAAAAGGTCATAGGCAGGATACTACCGGACATCTTTGCCACAGGAGCTTATTCCAGACCTGAAGCAAACTTGATAGCCATCTCAGTGCTCCTCAGCTTCTAAAGGCTTAAGCTGGTCAAGTTACCCTCAGCAGAGCATGTCTGGCAGCAAAA
>JAFGBN010000059.1 GCA_016933195.1 Dehalococcoidia bacterium
AATCTTTTCCCACATGGAATATTTCCTCAACTGCCGGCATTTCCCTGATAATTCGGTTCACCAGTGGTGTCCGAACCCAATGAAGAATCCGATGGCCAACCCTGCTTCTTATGATGAGCTGATAGAAGCCAAATATGCCGCCAACTATGATAGCAAGGCGAACAAAAAGCCACAGGTAACCGGTTACCTGAGTGAAAGATGCCACTAGCATGGCAATTACCGTGACAAGGCCAGCATTTCCCAGGATAATGAGAACAGTTACGATACGGCGTCTCGTTCTATGTCCCACCACGCGTTCAGCCTCCCTCGTAGTGAAGCCTGTTCCTGAGAAAGCAGAGAGCGCCTGAAATCTAGCCACGTCGGGCTCTATGCCGGTTAACTCGAGGGCAAGGCCTCCAATCTGGACAACGATGAAGGAAACTACTATGGTTATCAGCAAGATGCCTACATAAGCCATATTCAACACCTCCAATTCATGTTTTGCTAGCTCGTCGAGTGCATTGTCTGCATTGAAAGTTACAGGTATCTCATCGCTTCATTCCCCACCTAAAATGACAAAATGTCCCATCTCCAGTTCCGCTAAAGCCATTTTCTCCTCCTGAAATAAACTACGAGAGAGATAGCTATTACTGCCATCGCAATCAATATGGTGAAGTATCCATATCGCCATTGCAGTTCCGGCATATTTGCGAAATTCATCCCGTAGATTCCGGCCAGCAGGGCCAGGGGCAGGAAGATAGCAGCCACTATGGAAAGTACCTTCATTACCTCATTCATGCGGTTGGATACTGAAGAGAGATAGGTGCTCAGCACACTCTCAGCCATGTCTCTGAGGCCCTGGGTGAGAATCTCAATACGTACCAAATGGTCATAAATATTGCGGTAATAGATTTGAGCCGCCTCGCTTATCAGGGGATGATCGCCTCGGCTGAGGCTGTTTACTATTTCACGCTGAGGCAATATGACCCGCGTCAACGCCAGTATGCTGCGCTTGAGATGCATAATCGATGTAAGTGTTTGTCTCTTCGGGTCGTGAAGTGCCTCAGCCTCGAGCTTATCGCTCTTATCATCCATCTCCTCGATAGTGGGCATGATGTTGTCTACCAGAGCATCAATTAGGTCATGAGCCAAAAAATCAGCTCCTCTACGCATGGGGCGCACATCAGCTTGAATGCGATTAAACATAGACGTAACTGTTCTCAAGGGCACACTATGGCTGGTGACGACGTAGTTTCTATTTAGGAAGAGAGCTAGTTCTGTGGTCTCTTCGACATCAGACTCGATGTTGTGGTTGATGCCGTGCACGATGATAAACAGGTAGTCATCAAAATCATCTATCTTGGGTGGGTGTATATTCTTACTAATACAGTCTGCCACTGCAAGTGGATGAAAACAGAACACATCGGATAGCAACTTTGCATCTTCGTCCGAGGCGTCCTCTATATCTACCCACAGCAGCCCCTTGCCCGTAGCCACAAGACTGCCTATGTCATCTGTGCTGACCTGCTGGGGGAGCTTTCCATCCGGGGCAAGATAAAAAACAGACTTTATCACGGCTTCACCTCCTTGTTCTCTCACTGATTTTGAAATATTATCGCATAGTCTGTGCATTAACAAATTCGCATTGCTTAAAGTGCTAGATATCCCGTTCGAGTCCTTTGCTCTCCTCTGGTGAGGCTTCAATGCGCAAAGCCTCTTTCACTCGGGCAACGGCGTCGGCTCCTAGGGCTTCTGCAGCGTACAGCATACCCTCAGTGGCCTTAGCCACGGCCGGTTCCTCAGATAGCCCCGACTCCATAGCTGCTTTTCTAGCGGCTTCTATCGTCTGGACTGAAACTGCACCAAGGTCGGCGCCTGTTTCAGCCGCCCCCTGTATAATTCCCTGACTAGCTCCTGAAATGCCGTTAAGCGGGGCCACGCCGGCTCGGATAGCAACCTTTACTACACCCGTTGTCACTGGAACGACCAGCTTTTCCACAGCCAAAGAGGTGTCATGGGTGGCGTGTACTGCACCACGCGCGGCCTGACGCGTAATATCGATGCCATGTGTCTTCGCCTCTTCTCTACTCTTCCATATGCTAGCCAAGCCAGTGTCTAGGCTCTTGACTAATCTCTTGGTTAGCCTTTTGCCACTTACCGCGGCCACAGTAGCTGCTCTGCTCATTTCAGCTATCTGGTAAGCGGTGACGCCCAGAGCTACATCCATCCCGGGAATTGGTGCTCGCTTCTTTAGAAAGCCGAAGGGGAAGTTGGCAACAAGGTTATGTGCTGGTACTGAACTCATGGGACGCGATAGCTCCCGCATTGGGAAAAAGAGCGACTCAAGAATCACTTCGCGTCCCACCTCACCTTCCTCCCGAATAGTGGCTAGAGTGCCTAAAGCAATCACACCCAAAACGAAAGCAATTACAAAAAGGAAATCGAAACCGATTATGCTAAGAGCTGGAAGCTGAATAGAGCCCAGCGGGTCAACCCAGGTTAAGGTCAGGTTGAGTTGGCGTACGCTAAAGAAATCGGCCAGAAGACCTCCACACAGTGGTCCCAACCCCGCCCCAAGATTGGTAGCCAGAGACACCCCAGCTAGGTAGGATGTGGTCTCACCCCGTGGTGCCAGCTTCAAACCAATGGTGCCTACGGTAAGAGTTACTCCGGCGTTTGCGATTCCAGCGAATGCATGCAAGATCACGAGGAGTGGCATGGTCAGAAAGTATCGTTCTGGCATGGTGGTAAATATCCAGCCCAGTATGACTAGCAGGTATAGAGAAGCACAAACTGAGAGGACTACCTTGTTGCCAAACCTGTCAACGAAACGCCCCCAGACACGCAGGAAAAATATATTGAGAAGCTGGCTCAGAATGCTTAGCGCAATGACCCATGTAAGAGGTAGTCCCAGTCGCTTCAGCATGTAGACGGAGAAGAACGGAATAGCCAGGTTTGAGGCGAATCCCCAGGAGAACAAAAACTGTATCAGTCGCCTGAAGTTTGTATCTTTAATTGGTGCAGACAACCTTTGTCTCAGAGGAGGCTGGGAGCCAAGTATGGGTTGCATCAGTGGTTCTGGCATGAGTGTCATGAACATAGGGCTGGCCAGTCCGAGAAACAGCGCGCCAAACAGGAGAACATAGGTGTAACCTAAGATCAACTCCCCGCTTGGAACATGACCACGCCAGTAGTCCACGAATAAAGCTGCCCCAAGGCTTAAGACTATTGCGGTCACGGTGGCAAATGTGAGCCGCCTTGAGAAAAATCTGCCCAGTATTCTCTGGGGAACCAGGTCACGTATCCAGCCGTTCCATGCAGCGTTACAAACAGCATTGAGTAAACCACGAGCTGTCATTAGCCACAGGAGCAGGGATATTGCCATAGCGCTTGGGATTCCTATGAAAAACGGGATTAGTGCGATCGGAAACCACAAAAGCTGTGCAGGGAACCAGCTAAGCACAGCGATTGCTTTGCGACGCCGAAATTTTTCGACCAGCCAGATTGCAGGTATTTGGACGATTTGCGCCAGGAACGGTATGGCTGCCAGAATACCTATCTGGAGGTTATTTGCGCCCAGCGCTAACGCAAACGCAGCCAAGAAGCCGCTCGTAGTGATGCTGTTAAAGCCTAAGGAAAATGCTCCCTCCCAGGTTAGCCACTTTAATCCTGTGGCCATATCTTGGCTGGAGATAGTAGGCTTAGGCTCAAGCAATTTGGATAGATTCATGCCTCATCGTCTACCTTTTCCATAGGAGGGAATACTGAGTATAAGTAAAACATATGAAACTCCGCTGCTGCGTCTCTACTCAAGATTATACTATGTCTCGCTAGTCTTCTGCCTCTTCTTGCGTTTCCAGCCAAGCAGCTGGAGTAGCTCGCCTACTGCAGAGTCGACCGCTTTGATTGGCAGTTCTGGATGTGTGCTGGCTGACCACATAGGTAACAGTGGGCTGTGAATTTTAGCAAGTCCTTTTTCAATATGTTCTATGGGAGCAAGATAGCCAAGGGACTGGTGCGGACGGTTAAAGTTATACTCAATAAGCCATTCAGTTAGCCGGGGATTGAACTCTTCAGGGTCTAAAGATAGATTAGAGTTGTAGAGACTCGTACTCCAAAGTCCGGTTAAATCTTTCTATCTCCGAGTTGTCCTTAAGAGTGCTGGTTCTTTAAAAGTACCTTTGAATATCTAATTTAGTGATGGCTCTCTCAAACTCTAAAGCAAACTCACTCCCATTATCTGCCTGTAAGTTTTGGATAGGCTGGTTAACAACATAGCGTACTGTTGAATGCTGTCCTTTTGTTATTTGTTCTCCTCGTATTGAAAGAAGCCCTCTACGTTTACCTCGAAAGCCCTGGCGATTCGAAAGGCAAGCTCAAGAGAAGGTGCATATTTCCCTTGCTCAATGGCAATTATCGTCTGTCGGGTACATCTAGCAAGGTTGGCTAGTTCCTGCTGTGTCATTTCATTATGGTCAAAGCGGAGTCTTCTGATCCAGTTTTTTATCACGTAGCTACCCATTGCTTTCCATTCTCCGGTAACCAATCAGAATTCCGACAGACTGGGCTACTGAGCTCACGTTAATGATGGACATGAATATAAGGTATAGGAAAATGACTGGTATCTGCCCTGCATCGTGGTAACTTTCGGTCAGTGCTATGACCCAGGCCACCAGCGAAAATATCACTGTCAGCCACTGGACCCTCGGAGTCTTAGCCATTATTAACCTATCTCGTTCATCAAGCAGACTCGGTTTGCGGCCAATCGTTTCAAACAGTAGTAAGTACACTATGAGCCCCCCAACCCATAAGCTATCTATGATTAACCGAAATCCTTGGGCGTCGTTAAAGGTACTTACTCCTCCCTTTGTGGATTTTTATGGAGGTCAACTTAAAAGTAATTACGAGAATGAAAAGATAACTAACAAAACCAACAAAAGGACGGTTTGTTGCCTGTCCTTACACCGCTGGTATCTTGTTTGGCAATCTGGCCAAGACCAAAACCATCTGAACCGCACTGGGTATTGTTAAAACAGCACTTGGCACTTGATGCCCTGTCCTTCAAAGGCAGAGGCAAGTTCCTTACTTTTCCGATAGAAGAAATCACCGTTCATAGTGCTCTCTAACTTATATTTCCTGTACACCCAATCGCCATAATGGTAGTTCATTTTGTCAATTAGTATGTAATCCACCTTTCTCCCAAGCACAGCAACAAGTTCTTCGGCCTTGGGAAGCATTGGCGCAATCATTGCAAAAGTTCTAATGCCCGCGGAATGTAGCTCTTCTAGTGTCCTGATTCTTGCGTTAATTGATGGTGCGTTGGGTTCAAAGAGCCGTCTTATGCTGTCATCTCCCGTAGTTACCGTTAGCCCGACTTCAATCTTGTTGGCTCCTTTAAGCAATTCCATGTCGCGTAACACAAGCGCAGATTTCGTCTGAATTGTGGTTGGCCAGTCATGTTCAACCAATATTTCAAGGCATTTTCTTGTCAGCTCATATTTTGTCTCTACAGGTTGATAGGGATCGCATACTCCGCTTATCCACACTCTACCTGGTGGCTTCTTATCTATCTGTTGCTGCAGTAGATCAGGTGCATTAATTTTAACGTCAACAAATTCACCTCATGGTTCCTTATGCCCTGTGGTTCTCTTCATAAAGCGAGCATAGCAGTAGGTACAACCGTGCTGACAACCAGTGTAGGGATTGACCGTATAGTCAAAAACTCTTGACCTGGACAAAATGCTTCTTGAGTAGACTTCTCTGAGAATCATGGGCAGCGCAACATTTAATTATCACTATGTACACCAAGGGATAATAATAGTATGGCAGAATCATTCCACTCCACTTCCACTATATCCATGGATGATTTTATCATTTTCCTTTGACACTTGCTTGCACCGTAGCTTGGTTTGTTCAGCTGGGTAACGAAAGTCCAGATTGTTTACTGGCACAAAGCAGCTCCAGGTCTACGTTTCCACTCGTCTTAATACGCTGAGAAGGCTGAAGAGAGAAATTAGTACGATGATTGCCGAAAACTGCCGCGGGGATGTATCATTTTAGCAAGGTCAGTTTGCTCGAAAACTATCGAAGTAGAGAAAATACTGACCCAAGGAGGCAAAATGCGAATCAAGACTGACAAAACTGTCGGTTACGCCTTGCTTGCAGTGGGTCTGGGCTTAATAATCTTCCCGGTTTGTTCCATGTTCAATGTCTTCACAGGTTCAGGAGCTCCTCCAGCTATATTTGAAATGAACAGCATCACCATACCACTGCCGGCTGGTGAAGGAATGTCACCGGCAGAGGTCGAGGTGGTATCAGGCACGGAAATAAGCCAGGTCGTGAACATGGTGCTATGGCTTATGTTTATGGTGTTCGTCATCACAGCGGGTGGCAAGATCGGCGGACTCGGAGTGAGACTGATAAGAGATATAAAAGTCGAAGTGAAGAGAGAAGATTAGACTGGGAAGGCACAGGAGAGCTCTTCGCTAGCGGTTTCAGAGTGAGGTTTCCTCCCTGGCATCTGGTCCTGCGGAGATAGATTTTGGCAAAACTTCACTGGATATGATGTGGGTGGACTTGAAGCAACTATACCTGAGCTTTGAGTCCGGTTGGTTACGGTAGCTCAGGCTGCTTGAGCTGAATTCGATGGTCTTCTGTTCCCCCTGGGCTTTAGCACAGGGGCCGCCGGGAGGCCGTGGTATTCAATAGATAGAACTCCAGCTGTAGTTCTCAAAGCATTCTTTGCATTTGGTTAGCCTATTTTTTGATAGCAAATCACAGAATACGCTACAAAGTGCAGTGAATAGGGAAAGCAGATGGCATTGCCATAGTTCTACATCACCTTGCCGATAACCCAGAAAAGAAGCATACCCAGAATCACAGTGCCGCTCAGCGACTTCGTCTTTAAGGCAAAGAGGAAGACTGGAATGGCTACCAGCAGCTCAGGCCGAAACAACTCGATGCGCCTTGGCTCACCTGTCGTTATCAACAATGGCAAGAGAAGGGCACTAAGTATAGCTGCCGGAATCAAATCGAGCCCTTCGACAAGCCAGTCAGGCAGGTTGCGTCTTGCCAGAACAACCAGTGGAATGAACCTTGCCAAATAAGTAACCAGACTCATACCAAGGACAATAATAATGTATTCGTTCTCAAACACTGACCTGAGCTCCTTTAGCCCTCCTTGTGAACACAACGCCTAATGTTGTTGCCAGAACTGACGCCAGAACAATATGGAAATTGCCTGGTAGTATCAGCGAGAAAATTATTGCGAGAGCACCAGCGATAACCGCTGTGATCACGTATTTGCGCCCTCTGAGCTGAAACGCCAGAAGGCCGATGAACATGGCAATGAGAGCATAGTCGACACCAAAGGCCTCTGCCGGTATGAACTGTCCACAGTATCCGCCTACCACCGTGCTTGTCACCCACGTGAAGTTTGATATGTGGTTTACGATGAATCCTCGTCTTATGTCCCAATTCTCACTCTTGAACTTGGAAAGATTGACCGCAAAGCTTTCGTCGGTAACCCCGTAGGCAAACAGGGGGAGGATTCTCTTCTTAACACTACCTAGGTGGAGAGCCAATGATGAACTCATCAGAAAGTGCCTCAAATTGACGGCGAATGTGGTAAATATGATTGACGCGGCTCCTGCGCCGCTCGACAACATTGATACGGCAATAAACTGTGAGCTGCCCGCAAAAACAAGAAGAGACATAAAGCCAATTTCGAGCGGATATAAGCCGGCTTTCTGAGCAACTACCCCAAAAGCCAGCCCCAGGGGAATGTATCCTAGGCAAATAGGCCAAGCGGCGATGAGCCCCTGCATGATTTCTGACTTGGTATTTGCCTCATGTTTATCTCCTGCAGTACTCATAAATGCTATGCCCTTTATTAGAGCAACTCGTTAGGGAGCACTTTATGCAGTCGAGCTGCCTGTGTCAATGGTCAGCTGGCTATTTCACCAAATGTTAGAGGATGCAATGGCGCCACGGTCCACCTGATATCGAAAGCCTTGGGAACTGATGTAACAAAATGAGTTATCGTTTAACACAGCAGGTTAAACAAGACCGAGTAAACTGCAATCATAAAATGTAGCCAGATCGTTTTGTTGGCTCAGCGCAGCGCACTGCTCCAGTTAATCTCTTGATAGGCCTTCGATTGTCCTTCAAGCAGTTATCACTCAGACCACGAAATGTGTTGCCATTAGCACTCCCCTCCTTTTTTTCACGAATCAGGTGCTCAAAGGAACTGGTTTTTTGGGGGATTTTTTGGAGAGCGGGGGAAATTAGCTTTGAAATTGGGTTCGCCGGTAATTCAAAAGAGTCGCGAAACGGCTCTGGTTTAGCACAAAAGAAGGGAATTGATTGACAGGGCGCTATATTCTGAGGCAAGATGGCCAGAGCCAAGAATTTAAGGGTATGTATCTGTGAAAAAGGTTGCAATCCTTACTGATAGTACATGTTGCCTGCCGCAAGACCTCCTGGAGAAGTATGATATTTCTCTGGTGCCGCTCATGATACTCTACGAAGGTAAAAGCTACCGCGATGGAATTGATATGAGCCCCGGCGAAGTGTATAAGATTATGCGAAGAAGAAAGAATCTGCCCAGCACCTCAGTCCCATCAGCAGGAGATTTCCTGAATGCCTATCGCCAGTTAAGCCAGAAAGCGGAAAGTATACTTTGTATCACGCTAACTGGCTTGCAAAGCAAAACCTTCGACACGGCGTTGTTAGCTAAGGAGATGGCTAAAGAGAAAATTCCAAGCACCGCTATCGAGGTGATTGACAGCCGGGCTGTAGCTGGTGCGTTAGGGTTTATCGTCCTTGAAGCTGCTCGTATTGCCAGCCGGGATGGAGAGCTGGCTCAGGCTATTGAGGCTGCGCGGAGCATGATGGATAAGGTAAATTTCCTCGCCATGCTGGATACCCTGTTCTACCTTGCCAGGACCGGTCGTATTGGCAGAGCGGCAGCCTGGGCTGGGTCACTATTGAATATGAAGCCTATTGTTGAGCATTCTCCTGCGATAGGGGAGACAACACCTTTGTCACGTCCAAGCACAAGACCAAAAGCTATAAAGCGCATGCTGGAGGTGATGACACAGAGAGCAGGAGAGTCCAGAGTACATGCTATAGTGCACCATGCTGATGAATTGGAGGAAGGGGGAAAGCTCAAGGCTGAGATTGGCGAAAGATTTAATTGTGCTGAGCTTCATCTCACTGAGTTCACTCCTGTTATGGGGGTTCATGCTGGCCCTGGTCTTCTTGCTATCTCCTTTTATGCTGATTAGAAGGCGCTTCGCTGCTTCTCGAAGTCGGTTCGTTCAGCATTACCCTCAACCCATTATAAGCGATATAACCAAACAGACTCTAAAAGGCTAACTGAGCTATTGCCAGTTGGGGTAAACTCGTGTGAACTAGAGCAGAGATTGAGAAGCCTCAGCCACATGAGTGGCAATGAAAGGGGGACAAAATGGGGAGGCTAAGAAAGGTGAGATGCTGCCTGCTGAGTTGCCTGGCAGTTGTGCTTGTGTTTGTGGCTAGCTGCGTTTTTATACCCTATGGTGCTACTGATGCGGTAAAGTGGGTAGCCAACAGCGATTTTGCCTGCAAACTGAGGGAACTCCCGGAACAAAAGGTGGCCCGGGAAGATATACTGGTTGAGATGGTCGTCGAGGATATCGGGGTCAGTGAAATTGACCACCAGCCAGTGGTGATTTTGAAGGAGAAAGGCGGAGAGACACTACTTCCCATATCGATTGGGCACCTCGAGGCAAACGCCATATTGGTGGTACTTGAGGAAATCCAGGTGCCACGGCCGCTAAGCGCTGATTTGTTCTGCTCTATGCTTGATAGAATGGGGGCAAGCGTCGGTTATATTGTCATTAATGACCTTGAAAGCCATACCTTCTATGCCAGCATCACTATTAATGTTGACTGGAGACAGGTGGAAATTGACGCTCGCCCGAGTGATGCCATCGCTATCGCATTAAGGGTCAGGGCGCCTGTTTACGTTGAAAAGTCGGTCTTGGATGAGGCAGGGATTCAGTTTGACCACGGGGCAGGCCAATACGCGGTTCTGACGGGTTCGTTGCCTGGTGGCACAGATGTCGCGGAGTACATAGCTGGCGAATAAATGGCTGGGCCAAGGAAAAGGAATTCGGTATCCCTTGTGCGCCGGGAAGGAATCAGCGATTTGCTTGCAGCCATATTGAGGAGGTTAGCTTAATTCCAGTATAATACTCCAGGTGATTATAGATTTTCACACCCACATATTTCCCCCCTGGGTGAAGGAAAGGCGTGATGAATATATCAGGCGTGACCCCTGTTTTTCATTGCATTACTCTTCACCCAAAGCTAAAATAGCAACGGCTGAAGAGTTGATTGCCAGCATGGACGAAGCTGGGGTTGATTCATCTGTTGCTCTTAACATAGGCTGGGTAAGCCATGAGCTTTGTAGAGAGACCAACGATTATATCCTGGATGCGGTATCACGCTTCCCCGATAGGCTTATCGGTTTTTGTAGTATTCAGCCTAAGGACAGAGATGGCGCCGTGGCTGAGCTGGAGCGCTGTGCCAGAGCTGGAGCCAGAGGTATTGGGGAAATGAAATCTGATATTCAAGGTTTTGATCTCACGGATAGGTCTATTATGAAGCCCGTAGCTGATATGATGGTAAAGCATGACATGATTTTACTGACTCATTCATCTGAACCTGTAGGGCATCAATATATTGGTAAGGGCAGCATCACCCCTGATATCCTCTACTCTTTTATACAGGACTTTCCTGATTTAAAGCTGGTTTGTGCTCACTGGGGTGGAGGTTTACCTTTCTATGCTTTAATGCCTGAGGTAGCTAAGGCATTGACTAATGTCTTCTTTGATACTGCGGCCACCATTTTTCTTTACCAGCCTCAAATCTTTAAGCAGGTAGGCGAGATTATTGGCAGTGATAAAGTCCTTTTCGGCAGCGATTATCCTCTCATCTCAGCAAGTCGAATAATTGCTCAAGTCCAGTCCCTCGGGCTCGCCCCTGAAGATAGAAGTAAGATTTTGGGGGGTAATGCTCAGAAATTGCTATCCGGGGTTGAAAAGGATGAACTTAACATATAATCCAGAGCAAGTTCGCTCTTTCATTGCCATCGAGCTGCCTGAGGAAATTAAGAACGGGCTGGCCAGGCTAAGAGGTGAACTGGAGAGAGAAGAGCAGACATTCGTCAAATGGGTGGATGTTGAAGGAATTCATTTGACATTAAAGTTTCTGGGAAATATTCCCTTAAAGCGAGTTGCTGAGATAACCAGTGCTATGGAGGAAGCTGCTCAGGGGAGTTCTCCTTTCCGTCTGGAGGTCTCAAATTTAGGGGCTTTCCCTAATCTAAAACAGCCGCGTGTCTTTTGGGTTGGCATTGGTGGGGAGGTAGACAGGCTATCAAGCTTACAGCGGAACATTGATTCCGCGCTTGCTTCTCTGGGCTTTGCTAGAGAGGAACGCCCTTTCACGCCGCATCTGACTTTGGCTCGCATCAGGCAAGGAGCACCACCCGGGCAAAGAAAGAGCTTTGGCGAACTTGTGATGTCTACCAGCTTCGATGGCAAATACGTAGCTGATGTCAATGCCATCAACTTAATGAGAAGCCAGCTGACACCCACAGGGGCGGTTTATTCCTGTCTGGCTGAAGTAATACTGCCAACTCAGGAATGTTAATAAAGAAAAGTAAAAACTTGAGAATCTGGGGAATTTCTCTTGCCAGCAAATCATTTTTAGTATATAGTTAACCAATAATTTTAATCGGGGAGGTGGACACCTTGGAAAACGATTCTTTTCCAAAATGTCAAAAATGCGGTAAAGGGGACTTGGTGCCTCTTTCAGACTTTGGAAGTCAAGGAGCAGCAATTCAGTACAAAGCGTGGGTATGCACCAATCCTGATTGTGGGTACAACATTAAAATCAGGAATGGTGAAGTATACTTGAATGAGCCCATTCTCAGTGGAGCGCTTCATACTCGCTCACGCTGAAGATTCGCCCGTTAATAAGGGGTTTGCTTCGCTTAGGTCAATTAGCTGAGCTGATAGTTGGTTTCTTTTTCCCCCAGCGCTGCGTTGGCTGCGGAGAAGTCGGAAGCTTTCTTTGTTCTGATTGCCGGGGGAAGCTGCCGAAGCTGGGGCCTCTCATTTGTCCTAAATGTGGCAGGCCTCAAGTTAGCGGTATTATATGTCCAAGCTGTAGGCAGAGGCGAACTGAGGTCGATGGGATGCGGTCTCCATTTCGTTTTGACGAGGCGGTACGTAAGGCCATTCATCAGCTAAAGTATCAGAATTTGAGGGCTATCTCACGCTGTTTAGCTGAACTATTGGCTGATTACCTGCGGTCAAACCCTCTGCCCGGAGAAGTCCTTGTTCCCGTGCCCCTACACCCACAGCGGTTGAGAGAGCGAGGCTACAATCAATCGAGCCTCCTGGCCAGGGAATTGGGTAAGCTCACAAATTTGCCTGTGATTGAGGATTGCCTTATTCGCGTTAAACAGTCACAACCTCAGGTAAAAGCAGCTGGTCTGAAGGAACGGCGAGAGAATGTAGCTGATGCCTTTGCATGCCAAAATGATAAGCTAAGTGATAAACAGATTATCCTCATCGATGATGTATGTACTTCCGGAGCTACGTTAGAGTCCTGCGCTACAGCTTTGAAAAATAAAGGCGCTCTATCAGTATGGGGTTTAACCTTAGCCAGGGAGATTTACAATTAAAGGAGGAAAACGTGAAATTGCAGATTGTAACCAGGAATGATGCGGGAGTCTCTGAAACAATGCGCGAATATGCTAGCAAAAAGATCAGCAAATTAGACCGTTACCTACCTACAATTGGTGAGGGCAAGGTGGAGATCTTTGAGGAAAGGACGAAATTGCCTGAGAAGCGATTCGCCGTTCAGGTTACTCTTGATAGCAAAGGCACGCTAATTAGAGCTCAGGAGAGAGCTGAAGACCTTCGCACAGCCATTGACAGGGTAATGGATGCGTTAACCAGTCGAATCGAGCGATACAAGGGCAAGCTATATGACAAAGGCAGAGGCATTTCCCTGGCTCGTCAGGAAGCGGTAGAAGAGACGGAGGGGGTTGAAGCGCCTAAAAAGGTAGTAAAGAGCAAGCATTTCTTGGTTAAACCCATGCCTGAAGATGAGGCTATAAATCAGATGGAGCTTCTGGGACACGATTTTTTCCTTTTCATCAACGCTGATACTGGCATGGTCAACCTATTATACCGCCGCAAAGATGGCAACTATGGGCTAATTGTGCCGGAGGTGGGGTGAAGAGGTGAGCACCGCGGCTTTAATCTAGAATTTGCCCCAGTTTTTATAGGAGCCAACCTAAGTAACAAAGATGGCAAAGAAGCATGGATGGCATTCACTGCTATTCTTTGGCTTAACTCTTCTATTATTGGCTAGCTCTGTTATTGCCTGTGCAGAGCCAATATCTTCATCACCCACAGCTATCACCGTTGGCCCGTCAAACCTTAGCTTCGAGGCTCAGCAAGATGGGGTTAACCCGGCAAGTCACACGTTGAGTATATGGAACTCTGGACGTGGGACGCTGAGTTGGTCTGCGAGTGGCAACGCCGATTGGCTTATCCTGAACCTATGTAGTGGTAGCTCTACAGAGGAAATAGATAACATAACCCTTTCAGTAGATATATCTGGGATGGATGCTGGCAGCTATGCTGCAGTCATCGCTATCTCTGCTTCAGAAGCCATTAATACTCCTCAGACAGTAGCGGTGAACTTAACCATTAACCCGGCAGCAAAGGAAGAACAGGAAGTAATTGATGCATTAGACACGGAGAAGCTTTTGGACATTGGTTATAACCATCCTGAAGATGTAGTTACAGTGGAAGGAGTGATAGCTAGAACCTACTATGCTGAAGAATCCAAGGGAGAACCAACCTTCCTGGACTTTCATGACCCGTATGAGGGATACTTTAAGTGTATAATTTGGAAGGAAGATATAGAGACCGGTGAGCTTATAAGGGATAAGTTCATAAAGACATTCCCGCCCAATCCTGAAACTCATTTCTTAAACAAGAAGGTAAGGGTAAAGGGTAAAATTGAAATCTACAAGGGCGACCCAGAAATTGTCTTGCATGGCCCATCACGAATTTGGATTATGGAATAGAGGGTGGCTAATAGTTGCCCTTGCCATAGTTTTGGCCCTTTTAGCCACAGGATGTAGTAAGGTTAATGAGGCTGCGGTCCTTGTTACTCGTATTATTGACGGAGACACTATAGAGATTGAAGGTGGTTACAGGGTGAGGTACATTGGAATTGATACTCCGGAAATCAGCGAGCCCTACTACCTTAAAGCCACAGAGGCTAATCGCAGTCTAGTCGAGGGTAAAGAAATTCGTCTGGAAAAAGATGTTGAGGATAAGGATGAATATGGACGCTTACTCAGATATGTATGGGCTGATGGTACTATGATTAATGCCGAGCTTGTCAAGTTAGGCTATGCTTATTCGTATTCCTATCCTCCGAACCTCAAGTACCAATCATATTTCCTTCAAATGGAAAAAGAAGCACGGGAACATAAGCGTGGATTGTGGAACAAACATTGAATAAAGTGGTAAAACGGCAGGAGTAGATGCTAATTTCCCCCTCCGCTATTCATGATGATTTATAATAGCCATTTGATGCAGTATAAATTAGGAACATACTGATTAGCTGACTTGAAGTCGTGCAGTTGGAACTGTAACATAGGTGCGGCATAAGTATAACAATTTGGGAGTGACGGCTAAGATATAAGATGAGCAAGCGGAAGCTGCTTCTAATCAATCCCGTTAATCCCCATCGCGCAGGGCTAGCGGTGAGCCTTAGCTCCCGTTTCCCACCACTGGGGCTGGGGGTTCTTGCCGCCTTGACACCTGATAACTGGGAAGTGGCCTTAATCGATGAAAACTTCAAGCCCTTTGAGTACCAGGAAGCTGACCTTGTTGGTTTAACTGCCTTCACCGCTGCTGCTCCCCGGGCTTATGAGATTGCTAGCATCTACAAAGAACAAGACATCACCACCGTGATGGGTGGCATACATGCCTCAATGCTTCCTCATGAGGCACTGCGCTATGTTGACTCTGTGGTTATTGGTGAAGCGGAGAGCGTCTGGAGTCAGGTGATTGCCGATTTCATGGCTGGGGGAATACAGCAAATCTACCAGGGAGAATGGCTAGGCTTGGCAGGGATGGTTCAGCCACGTCGCGACCTCTTTAACCCTGAGTATGTGTTTGGTACCATTCAGACTTCCAGGGGCTGCCCCATGGACTGCGAGTTCTGCTCCGTGACTGTCTTTAACGGCCACCGCTATCGCCAACGGTTGGTAAGTGAGGTACTGGACGAGTTGGAATCCATTCCGCAGAAAAGGGTTTTCTTTGTCGATGATAACATCATTGGATATGGGAAGGCGACCGAGGAAAGAGCTGTCGCACTATTTAAGGGGATGATCGAACGAGGGATTAAAAAAGACTGGTGGTGCCAGGCGTCGATAAACTTTGCCGACAATGAGGAACTGCTAGAATACGCTGCCAAGAGCGGTTGCCGTATGGTTTTCCTTGGAGTTGAAGCAGAGGATGTTGACGCACTTGAGGAAGTAGGCAAGAAGTTAAACCTGAAGAAGGGAGTGGGCAGCTATAAGGAAGCCTTCCACTCCATTAACCGCCACGGCATTGCTGTACTAGGTGGCTTCATCTATGGGATGGATAGTGACACGCCGGAGAAACTGCGCCATCGCACTGACTACATCCTGCACAGCGGGATTGATGCAGTGCAGATGAGCTACTTGACACCATTGCCGGGAACTCGACTGTTTAACAGGCTAAGGGATGCAGGACGGTTGCTATATGCCAACTTCCCCAAAGACTGGGAGTATTATGACCTGACTGGGGTCGTCTATAAACCAGCCTTGATGACGATACAAGAATTTTCAGCTGTAACGCTGGAAGGCGCTCGTCGTATTTACTCTGGCTGGTCCATCCGGCGCAAATTCGCTAGGACCTTGCATGCCACCAAGAATCTAGCCGCCGCGTCACTGGCTTATGGCGCAAACATCAGCTACCAGAATCTAGCTGCGGCGAAGGGTGTCCTCAGGAGCTAGACTAAGGGGGTCGCTATCCGTGGCAAAAATAGAGCCTTTTGAAAAGCACGCTATTGAGTATGAAAACTGGTTCGCTGAGCATAGATTCGCCTACGAATCGGAGCTCGAAGCCGTAAAGCAACAGGTGCCCGAGAATAGATGTGGCATTGAAATTGGAGTGGGCAGTGGAAGGTTTGCTGCCCCTTTGGGTATTGAGTTTGGAGTTGAGCCATCAGCTAAAATGGGAAAAATCGCCCAGCAAAAAGGCATTAATGTGGTTAGAGGCGTAGCGGAGGCAGTCCCGTTCGGCAATTCAATATTCGATTTTGCTCTAATGGTTACTACCATCTGCCTTGTTGATGATCTGGAGGCCTCGTTTAAAGAGGCTTATAGAATATTAAAACCAGGGGGTAGCTTAATTATTGGCTTTATCAATCGGGATACCCCGGTCGGAAGATCATACGAGGAACGCAAAAAGGACAGCCCATTTTATCAAGTAGCAACTTTCTACTCTGTAGAAGAGCTTGTTCCCCTTCTGGAGAAGGTGAGCTTCAAGAATTTTCAATTTAACCAGACCATCTTCAAGGACTTATCTAAAATTGATAAGGTTGAGCCGGTAAAGTCAGGCTATGGCGAAGGCTCATTTGTGGTGATTAGGGCAAGAGAATGAGGATTGGCAGGCGGGGATAGACGGTGTCCAAATTTTCTCTTAAGGGAGGAACTCGCCCTACTCTGCGGTGATTCTTACTGTCTGCCCACTTTACATCTGGAATTGCTGAGATAATCCCATAGTCATTCTAGCGTTTGTGACCAAATTCTACCATGGCCAGTAGGTGTGGAAAACTGGATGAAAACATATGCGAGTGGTAATTAATTTCGCTCAGGTAGATGGGTGACAAAATGAGGCATGGCATAATAAATATTATAATCAGGGAATGAGCTAAAGAGCATTAGAGATTCAAGCTTGAGCTTATCATATCAATCTGGAAGGAGGTAAGAAGGTAATGCCGACAGAACAGAGAAAACTTATATATGAGGAAGTAATCCAACCGGGAAATGGGTGGGCAGGAATAGTAAAGAAGGGACAGTATTTACGAATTATCGACCTCGAGGGCCAGCAACCAGGCGACCTAGTTTTCTTCAACGCGGACAATATAAAGGAATGTAATTGCCACGGAATAACAAGGTCACGCCAGTTCCTTGGTAAGCCAGGGGAACCAGTTAGAGCTGTGGATAAAGTTACCGAAGGTAGCGTCATATTCTCCACTACCTATCGGCCTATGGCGACTATCGTGGCTGATACTCCGGTGAAGAAAGGCGTCCACGACCTGTATTTTCACATGTGCAATAAGAAAATATACGAATACCTGGGCTATCCTGACCGCGAGGGCTGCTGGGAAATCGAGTCTCGGATCTTGGCAAAGTATGGCATTGCGCCAGAGCAGCTTCCAGATCCTCTTAACATCTTTATGAATACGGAGCATGACATAGCTGCAGGGGAGTATCATATAAAGGAGCCGGTTACTCGGCCTGGCGATTATATTGAACTTCGGCTGGAAATGGATTGCATACTCGGTCTTGCCTGCTGTCCCATGGACGTAGGCCCACCTGTAGTTGGGGGAAAATCCACGCCGCTCAAAGTTGAAGTATGCGAACAACTCTAATATCTCGTTCAAGTAGATGGGGCTTGTAGTTTTTTGCATCCTGGTTAGCCAAAGCCTTGAACATGGTGAAGGGGAAGTGAAGAAATCCCAGAAAAAGTAAAACCAATCATACACAAATGGGTACTATGTCCTATGTCACTAATAGAGATTCTCCAATGTTCAATACTCATAATATGCATGGCATCAATCGAGAGTCACTGATTTGCCTGATTTGAGCGGCATGGCCTTACCTGGTTTGAGTAGCATTCTATCTAGTCTTTCGGGCAGCATCGTCACTGTTGTGGCTGCAAGTTCCAATAGTACTGGGAATAGTAACCATAATAGGCGGTGTTTATGCCTTGGAGAGGAGAAGGTGAGGACTGGCGCTAGCTGGCTCTATTTACTCATTATTTTATTCTGTTTATGGCTATCTGGCATACTAGTTACCATATTTGTGGCAATGGAGAAGGGTGAATTCGAGCGAAAAAACGGCTAGAGAGTTATTTCGATAAATACAGCGAGCCTTTCATTTTGCTCTGCAAGCTCATATCATACAAACCCTGCTTTAAGCTAGCCTGTGATAGTTGCCTGAGGCAAACAGAAATGCTTATAGTCGGTATAAAAAAACGCCCCAAGTAACCTCACATCTACTTCGTGCCTTTCAGCTCACACTTACTCAGTCACCCACCTCAGCTCGGCTACTTGGGACATCTTTAATGTAACATACTCCTGATAATTTGTCAATACCGTGTGCTGGCTGACCACATAGGTAACAGTGGACTATGGATTTTAGCAAGTTCCTTTTCAATATACTCTACGGGAGCAAGATAGGCA
>JAFGBN010000060.1 GCA_016933195.1 Dehalococcoidia bacterium
TCTTCTTTGCTAAGTCCGCTGGAAGCTGTAATGGTAATTTTCTGCTCCTTTCCCGTGCCTTTGTCAAGAGCACTTACATTAAGAATGCCATTAGCATCGATGTCAAAAGTCACTTCAATCTGTGGAACACCTCGCTGCGCTGGCAAAATACCATCAAGCATAAACCTCCCCAAGGTTCGGTTGTCTGCTGCCATAGGACGCTCTCCCTGAAGAACGTGTATCTCTACGCTCGGCTGATTATCACCTGCAGTACTGAAGATCTGACTCTTAGAAGTAGGAATAGTTGTATTGCGAGGGATGAGAGGCGTAGCCACTGCTCCTAGAGTCTCTATACCCAAAGTGAGTGGAGTAACATCAAGGAGGAGAACCTCTCCTACCTCACCTTTAAGTACCCCTGCTTGAATCGCAGCACCCAAGGCTACTGCTTCATCAGGGTTGACTCCCTTGACAAGCTCTCTACCGAAGAATTGCCTTAAAGTGTCCTGAACTTTTGGCATCCTTGTCTGTCCACCAACTAAAATTACATTGTTGATTTGAGCTGCTTGCAGACCAGCATCGCTCAAAGCTTGACGGCAGGGGCCAAGGCTCCTTTCGATTAAGTCACTTGATAGCTGCTCTAGCTTGGCTCGAGTTAGCGTCAAGGTGAGGTGTTTCGGGCCAGTAGCATCAGCAGTAATGAAGGGAAGGCTTATTTCTGTTTGAGCTACCGTAGATAACTCTCTCTTTGCCTTTTCAGCTACATCCTTCAATCGCTGCAATGCCATCTTGTCTTGCCTTAAATCAATGCCTTGTTCTTTCTTGAATTCATCACATACCCAATCCATAACCCTTTGGTCAATGTCATCACCGCCAAGGTGGGTATCCCCATTAGTTGACTTAACCTGGAAGGTACCCTCACCTATGTCAAGGATAGAAATGTCGAAGGTTCCACCACCAAGGTCATAGACAGCGATAGTTTCATCCTTTTTCTTGTCCATTCCGTAGGCCAGTGATGAAGCTGTAGGCTCATTAATAATGCGCAAAACATTAAGCCCAGCTATGGCGCCTGCATCTTTAGTTGCGTTTCGCTGACTATCATTGAAATAAGCTGGCACGGTGATTACAGCATCGGTGATTTTTTCGCTAAGGTAAGCCTCAGCATCGGTCTTTAATTTCTGCAATATCATGGCAGAGATTTCCTGTGGGCTATACTCCTTACCCCCCATTAACACTCTGCAATCGCCATTGGGAGCTTCAGCAATCTTATATGGTAGGCGCTTTATATCATATTGAACTGTGGAATCCTTAAACTTGCGCCCGATGAGGCGCTTTATGCTGAAGATGGTGTTCTCGGGATTAACTACTGCTTGGCGCTTGGCTATTTCTCCTACCAATCTCTCCCCTGTTTTACTTGTGGCTACCACCGAAGGAACGAGGTTAGCACCCTCAGCACTGGGAATAATCTTAGGCTCGCCTCCTTCCATAACTGCCACTACACTGAGCGTAGTACCTAAATCAATTCCTATCGCTCTACCCATGTTCACTCCTCCTTTTGGTTTTCCTGTTCTATTTTCTTCTCTTCCTTGCCTTTACCCACTATCACCATAGTAGGACGAATTACTTTGTCCTTCAACCTGTAACCCTTTTGGATTTCTTCTATGACTATCCCCTCTTCCCCTTCTCGGCGTGTTACTGCTTCATGCAGATGAGGGTCGAATAGTTCTCCTTTGGCCTTAATCTCAGTCAACCCCTGTGCTTCCAAGATCGCTTTAAGCTTATTATAGATGAGCTTGATGCCATCAATCCAGCCAAATTCCATAAGCTGAGATGGCAATGAAACAAAAGCTCTTTCCATATCATCTACGATGAGTAGCAGATTTGATATAAGCATACTATTGATAGATTCGGCCATCTCCTTTTTTTCTTGTTCATTGCGTTTCTTATAGTTAATAAAATCAGCCTGGCTCCTTTGCCAATTAGTTAAATATTTCTCTGCTTTTTCCTTCTCCTTCGCAAAGGATTGTCTCAACGCTTCTATATCTTCTATCTCAACTTCCTCCTCAGTTATTTCATTGTTAGACAGTTTTTCTTCCTCAGTCAATTTTAACCTTCTTTTGCGGCTTCGCCGCAAATGCTATGGTATTATTTTAGTCCTCTTACCTTATTTGTAAGCGCTGCTTACAAATATTCAGCTATTGAGTTGCTTAGCAATGGTGAGAGGCAATTAAGTGAAGACATAGCTCTGGCATAATCCATCCGCTTTGGGCCAATTACCCCAACGATGCCACTAGTCTTATCAGGTATCCCATATCGACTAATTATTAAGCTTAAATCTTGTAATGCTGGCTCCGCGTTTTCTTCACCGATGATTATTTTCACTTCCCCTTTACCAAGTTTCTGACAAAATATGTTTTTAAGCCAGTTCTCTCCTTCTAGCACCTCTAAGATGTTAAGTATTCTGGGGCTATTGGCGAATTCAGGTTGGCTTAGCATCAGACGTAACCCCTCAAGATAAAGCTTGCCGTATTCCAACTTCTCTTCTTCAGCCATCATTTTCGCTACATATCCGGATACTCGCTCCTCCTCAGGAGAAAGTTCTGGTTTGCTAGCTAAGATTTCGTTGCTGGTCATCCCATCATAAATAGAGCTAAGTTTGTTAGCTAACTTCGTTAGCTTATCCTGACTAACTTTCGTATCGAAGGGTAAAACCTGTCGCCTGATCTTTGCTTCATATAGGACCAAAACCAACAAAGCCATGAAATCTTGCAAGACTACCAGGTTGAGATATTTAAGGCGACAGCAAGCCGCTTTGGGTGAGGTTATTACTGCTACATTGTGAACGAAACGTGCCAGCCATGTTGTCGCCAGTTTCAGCCACTGTTCCATCTCCTCTTTTGTCTCCTGATATAGTTGATGAACAAGATATCTCTCAACTGGGGGAAGTCTGATATCTTCGCTTATCGACGCCACATAATAGCGGTAAGCTTTATCAGTAGGTATGCTGCCAGCCGAAGAATGTGGGCGCATAATATATCCCTCTTGTTCTAAATATGCCATATCGTTGCGAATTGTGGCCGGACTCACCTTTAAGCCATATCTATCCGCAATAGCCTTTGAAGCTACAGGTACTGCCTGAGCAATATAGCCTCTAATTATTATTCTGAGGATAACTTCTCTTCTTTCCGCTAAAGGCACTTAGCACTCTCCCTCTTCGATTGCCAACATGGTAATTTAGCATTTTAAGTCTAGTCTGTCAACGAAACCTGCACGCTTCTGCAAGCTCTCTTTTATTGACCAACAGTAAAATCAAGTAGTATTATGGCACAGATATGAAACCAGAGAAGGGATCCTCTCTTGCCCAGCGTGATAGGGAAGTAGCCCAAATCTTAAAATCAGAAGCAGAAAGACAAGCGAGTACTATAAATCTCATTGCCTCTGAGAATCATGCTAGCCGAGCAGTCCTTGAAGCTCAAGCTTCTCTCTTAACCGACAAATATGCTGAGGGATATCCCGGACATCGTTATTATGGTGGTTGTACTTATGCAGACGAAGTTGAGAATCTAGCTCTTGAGAGAGTCAAAAAGCTGTTTAAGGCTGAACATGCCAATGTCCAGCCACATAGTGGCAGCCAGGCTAACATGGCGGCTTATTCAGTTTTACTGAAATATGGTGATGTGGTTATGGGCATGAATCTAAGCCATGGTGGTCATCTTACCCATGGCTCGAAGGTCAATTTCTCGGGGAAATGGTATAGATTCATGCCCTATGGGGTTGATGCTAAAACTGAGATGCTTGACTATGATGAGATAGAACGTCTAGCTTTGGAGCACAAACCTAAGCTAATTATAGCCGGGGCAAGTGCTTACCCTCGCACCCTTGATTTTGAGAGGTTTCGTTATATAGCCGATAAGGCAGGTGCTAAATTGCTGGCTGATATGGCCCATATAGCGGGAATAGTAGCTGCTGGACTTCATCCTTCTCCTGTGCCCCATGCTCAAGTACTTACATCCACTACACAGAAGACCCTTCGGGGCCCTCGAGGTGGTTTTATTCTGTGTAACAAGGAGATAGCTTCAGACATTGATGCTGCAGTTTTCCCTGGGATGCAGGGTGGCCCGCTAATGCATACCATCGCTGCTAAAGCTGTATGCTTTTTTGAGGCTATGCAGCCTGAGTTCATCACTTACCAGAAATCAGTGCTAGAAAATGCTCGTGTCTTAACCTCCGAGCTTCAAGCACATGGTCTGCGCATTGTTTCAGGAGGCACAGATAATCACCTTATTCTTGTCGACCTGTCCTCTATCGGGATAAATGGCAGGGATGCTGAGGAGGCCCTGGAGAGGGTTAACATATTGGTAAACAGGAACACTATTCCCTTTGACTCCAAGCCTCCACAGATTGCCAGTGGCATCAGAATCGGCACACCGGCAGTAACTACGAGGGGCTTAGGAGCAGAGGAAATGAAGCATATTAGCTCTCTTATCGTTAAGGTGTTTTCTCGCCTTGACGATAAGCATATTGAACAGCAAGTCAGGGAAGAAGTAAGGGAAATGTGCCTGCATTTCCCCATTCCTGGCACAGGATAAGGCAACTATTTCAGGGGATAATCCGTGTTGGTACCTCTTGATTTAACGTGGCTCTCTTATGCTGGCTATGTAGCAAAGAGCAAGGGAAAAAATGACTAGTAAACCAAAAAGTGGTGTTTTCTACGGTTGGATAATAGCGGCTGCCAGCAGCGTAATTTTGCTGTTGGTGTGGGGTTTCCAATATTCATACGGCATCTTCTTTACCGAGCTATGCGATGATTTAAACTGGAGCAGAACGATGGTTTCTGGAGCCTATTCTTTGTTTATAGGTTGGCACGGCATCAATTATTTGTTCGCAGGAAAGCTAAATGATAAATATGGGCCTCGGCTCACAGTTGCTATCTGTATAATTGCCCTGGGTGCAGGTTATGCTTTGATGTCCACTGTAGATGAGACTTGGCAGCTTTATGTCTTCTACGGAATCATAATTGGCACCGGGTCCGGCTTTGCGTTTGTACCCTTGACTTCAACGGTATCCCGGTGGTTTATAGAAAAAAGAGGGGCAGCAATGGGAATCGCTGTTGCTGGATCAGGAATAGGAGTATTAGCTCTGACACCCTTCTCCCAATTCCTTATCTCTAAATTTGATTGGCGCACATCTTATTTAATCATAGCTGGCCTGCTCTTTGCCATAGGCTTGCCTATTTCCCGATTGATGAGGCGTGACCCTTCGGAAAAAGGGCTCCTTCCCTACGGCATGAGAGAGATAGGGAAGGAAGTCAATCATAATAATCCGTCATCGGTTACAGTGGATTTCACATTTAAGCAGGCAACCAGGACAAGGGCATTCTGGCTCTTATGTGTGATCTTCGCTCTTCTTGGCTTTACGCTCCAGATGGTGATGGTCCATTTAAAGGCATATGCCACTGACGTTGGTATCACACCGATGGTGGCTGCTACGGTTATTGGCATTATAGGTGGAATCAACACGCTAGGCAGGCTAACTATGGGCGGGATCTCAGACAGGATTGGAAGAAAGGCGTCTTTTTTCATCGCTTGCATCTTAATGGCTGTGATGATGTTGTGGTTGCTTAATGCGAGGGAGCCATGGCAATTCTATCTCTTCTCTGTTATTTTCGGCTTTGGTTATGGAACTTATATTCCACTGTTTCCTGCGATAGCCGCCGATTGGTTTGGCACAAAATTCCATGGTACGATCTTTGGAACAATCACATTGGCTGCCTGCGTGGGTGGGGCAATCGGCCCTGTACTGGCAGGGTATGTTTTTGACACTACGAGGAGTTACGACACTGCTATCATCATGGGTGCTGTAACGTGTTTTATAGCTGCAGCTTCCAGCTTCGCTCTTAAGAAGCCCTACTTGAAGGAACAGGACTGAAAGCACGACGCCTCGAATTGCCCTCTTACTGCTCAAACACCACAGCAAGAATAGGCAAAGATTACGTGTTATAATATTGGCATCTAAGCGTCCATAAGGGAGGGACAATGGATGAACTGAAGGTGTTTAGCGGCAATGCTCATCCCACCTTAGCAGGGTCTGTATGCGATTATTTGGGCATACCTTTAGGACAAGCAGAAATTTTTGAATTCAGCAATGAGAATATCTTTATTCGCATCCTGGAGAATGTCCGCCAGCGGGATGTTTTTGTCATTCAACCCATCTGCTCTCCGGTCAACAAGAGTTTGGTTGAACTGCTCATTATGCTTGATGCCTTAAGGCGGGCCTCAGCAGGGCGAATTACTATCGTTATTCCTTACTATGGCTATGGCCGCACTGATAAAAAAGACCAGCCGCGTGTACCTATCACTGCCCGCCTGGTCGCCGACTTGCTTACTACTGCTGGGGCGGACAGGTTGCTTACAATAGACCTTCATGCTCCCCAAATTCAAGGATTCTTTACCATGCCTGTTGATGAATTGACTACCTTGCCTATTCTGGCCCAGTACTTCGAAGAAAAAGCCCTGGATAACCTGGTGGTGGTGGCCACTGATATTGGTATCTCCAAGCGGGCCCGCGACCTTGCCGCCAGGCTTAATGCACCACTGGCTATCATTGAAAAGAGACGCCTGGGAAATATTGAAGTTACCGAAACCCTCACCATAATAGGTGAGGTTCAAGGGATGCGCGCCTTGACGGTTGACGATGAGATTGATACCGCTGGTTCTTTGGTCGGCGCAGTAGACACCCTTTTAGAACACGGCGCTACTGAGGTTTATGCCTGTTGTACTCACCCTGTTTTCTCAGGCTCGGCTACACAAAGGATAGCATCTAGCCCGGTAAAGGAAGTGGTGGTTACTGATACTATACCTGTCACCGACAACAAGAAACTGGATAAGATTACCATTTTACCTATAGCTTCGCTTGTTGGAGAAGCTATTCACCGCATTCATACCGGCTTGTCCATAGGAGCTATGTTTGAGTAAGAAGTTTGCTATAGGCAAAAGCGGAAGGAAGTAGGGAAATTCATTTAGTTTTTGCAAAGCAAAAATGTTTAAGTGGTTTAGTGGTCTGATTGATTCTAATGAGAAGGAACTGAAGCGTCTTCAGCCTTTGGTATCCCGAATAAATTCGCTTGAGCCTGACTTTGAGAAGTTCTCCGATACTGAGCTTCGAGCCAAAACCGATGAATTCAAGGCGCGGCTAAAGGATGGGGAAAGCCTGGACGAGCTTTTGCCTGAAGCTTATGCTGCAGTTAGAGAAGCAGCTAAAAGAACCATAAAACAAAGACACTTTGATGTACAGTTGATGGGAGGGATTGTCCTTCATCAAGGCAAGATAGCTGAGATGAGGACTGGCGAGGGGAAAACTCTGGTGGCTACCTTGCCTCTTTATCTTAATGCTCTTACGGGCCAGGGTTGCCATCTGGTCACCGTTAATGATTACCTGGCTAGACGGGACTGCCATTGGATGGGACCCATTTATCACGCCCTGGGGCTGAGCGTTGCCAGCATTCACGCTCAACAAAACCCGGACCAACGCGCACCCTCCTACATTTATGACCCTGATTATGAATCGGAAGACAAAAGATGGAGTTTTCTTCGTCCTGTCACTCGCAGCCAGGCTTATGAGGCAGATGTAACTTATGGCACTAATAACGAGTTTGGGTTCGATTACCTCAGAGATAACATGGTTTTAGACCTGTCTCAGTGTGTCCAGCACCCCCCTAGCTATGCCATCGTTGACGAAGTTGATAATATCCTTATTGATGAAGCGCGCACCCCGTTGATTATAAGCGGGTCTGCTGAGGAGGCAACCCAGAAGTACTATACCTTCGCTCATTTAGCTTCTCGCCTTGTCAGGGATGAGGACTACACTGTTGACGAAAGGACTCGCACCGCAAGCCTCACTGATACTGGTATCAGCCAGATGGAAAAAGCGCTCAAGAGGGAAGGCTTGCTAAAGGCGCCTAGCCTTTATGACCCGTCTAATTACTTCCTTACCCAATATGCGGAAAGTGCCCTTAAGGCCCATGCCCTGTTTAAGAGGGACCGTGACTATGTGGTCAAAAATGGACAGGTCATTATCGTGGATGAATTCACCGGCAGGTTGATGTTTGGTCGGAGATATTCTGAAGGACTACATCAAGCTATTGAGGCCAAGGAGAATGTGAAGATTCAGCGAGAAAGCGTTACCCTGGCTACCATTACTTTCCAGAATTATTTCCGCCTATACCAAAAACTGGCTGGCATGACTGGTACTGCTGCTACCGAGGCCGAGGAATTTCACAAGATTTATAAATTGGAGGTAGCGGTCATACCTACAAATAAGCCACTGATTCGCACTGAGCACCCTGACCAGGTTTACAAAGATGAGGAAGCCAAGTTTGGGGCTGTTGCCAGGGAAATTGAGCAATTACGCAGCCAGGAAAGGCCAATCCTTATAGGTACAGTTTCCATTGAGAAATCGGAGCATCTAAGCGACCTCCTGAAAAGAAAAGGCGTATCTCACGAGGTACTAAATGCTAAGAATCACGAAAAGGAGGCAGGCATTATTTCCCAAGCTGGACGCCTGGGAGCAGTAACTGTGGCCACTAATATGGCAGGACGTGGGGTAGATATCATCCTCGGTGGTAATCCTGAAGGACGCAATCCAGAAGAATGGCTCGATGAGCATAATAAGGTGGTTGAGCTCGGCGGACTCCATATCGTTGGCACCGAGCATCACGAAGCCAGACGCGTCGATAACCAGCTTCGTGGAAGAGCAGGAAGACAAGGAGACCCGGGCAGCTCCCGATTTTATGCTTCCTTAGAGGATGAAATTGTTCGTCGTTTTGGGGGTGACCGTATTAAGGGACTTATGCAATGGGCTGGCATGGATGCTGATACTCCCATCGAACATCCCCTGGTTAGCAAGGCAATAACAAATGCCCAGGTGCAGACGGAAGGCTATCATTTTGACATTCGTAAACA
>JAFGBN010000061.1 GCA_016933195.1 Dehalococcoidia bacterium
CTGACATAGTTGTCCTTGCCATTTCGGTATCGATCGGCATCGGCCTGTTCTTTGGATTTTATCCTGCCTGGAACGCCTCTCGCCTCAATCCCATCCAGGCTCTCAGGTCTGAATGAATGCTACCTCTTTTCGGTTAGCAAATCCGCACCCTTTAACTCTCGTATCTGAGGTATGAAAAGCGCAAGGATCACTATAAAAGTAAGTGCGTCTGTAATCGGAAATGCCAGCCATACGCCGTCTAGCTGCCAGAAACGTGGCAGTATCAATATCAAGGGAATCAAGAACAGAACCGGCCTCGCTATAGCCGTAACAAATGACTGAACAGCTTTACCAATTGACTGGAAGATTATTGAGCCGACCATTATAAAGCCTATCAGGTATAGTGCGAAGAAGATACGCTTGGCAGCGTAAGAACCCAGAGCAATAAGTTCACTATCAGTGGTGAAAATGCGAATGACCGGTTCGGGGATGAAGTAGAGGACCAGAAATACTACGACACAACAGGCTGTTGCGGCAGTAATGGCTATTTTTATTGCCCTTAATGCCCTGTTATAACGCTTAGCCCCGTAATTGAAGCCGAGAACCGGCTGAAGACCCTGGCCAATAACGATACCCGGCATTATGGCAAACATCATTATGCGGTTAATGATGCCAAAAGCAGACACGGCAAAGTCACCGCCATAAGCAACCAGCATTATATTCACAAGAACGATGGATAGACTTGAAGCCGTCATCCTCGCAAACGAAGCGATGCCTATGGCGAGAATTGACTTTAATATATTCCATTCAACAATTAGGTTTCTTGAATGAATTTTAAGGAAGCTCTTTCCCGAAAAATAATAGCTCATAAGGTACACTACAGAGATTAGCTGCGCTATCACGGTAGCCAATGCTGCTCCCTTTATCCCCATGTGAAGAGGTATGATAAATATCGCATCAAGTATTATGTTTGACACGGCTCCTACGATCATTCCTATCATGGAGACACGGGCATTTCCCTCGGCTCTTATCAGGATATTCAAGGTCATGGCAATGGTCATGAAGAACATGCCGATAAGAATGATAGTCATGTAGTCTCTGGCGTAAGGAAGAATAGACTCCGATGCACCAATAAGCATGAGCCAGAAGTCTACGTTGGCTAGACCGGCTAACATTATTATGACTGATAGCAGAATAATAGGGATTATCGCATTGCCCAGGACACGCTCTGCCCTGGGGATATTACGGGCTCCAATTAATCTTGAAATCAGTGATGCCCCACCCATCCCTATCATTTGCCCAACTCCAATTGACAACATTTGAACTGGAAAAACTATTGAAAGCCCCGCAATACCGAGGGGACCAACATAGTGACCGATGAAAATCGTATCTACCACGTTGTATAATGTCATGACAGCCATGCCGAAAAACGCAGGAAGGGATAGTTTCAGCAGTAGCTGACCGATTCGGTCATCATCGAGCACATTTTGATTCTGATTATCCATAAGGACTAATTACGCATCCAGGTAAATTTGTACTGCAGGTTGGTGTGGGCTTTCACTTACTGTAATTTCGATAATATATCCCTTAGCTTTCTCAGCATATTCGCTAAATCCTCGAGTTCTTCATCCGTGAGGCAAGACATAGTCTCTACTATGGTACTCATCAATCTGTTTTTATGCTCTTCTAAAAAGACTCTTCCTTGAGCAGTGAGGGTGATATTAATGGTTCGCCTGTCGGCTATATCCATTTTTCTTTCAACTATACTCAAATCCACCAGCTTATCTATCAGATGAGTCATCTGAGCTCTTGCTATCTGTAACCTCTCTCCAATTTCGGCAACATGAAGAGTTCCTGCTTCCTTAAGTATCGCCATAATTTCAAAGTGAAGTGGGGTAATATCAACATCAATATTGGCAAGGGCTGTCTTAATCAGCTTTCTTCGTATTCCCCTAAAGATAAGAGGCGAGAGCGAGAGTAAATCTACGGCGACTCTTTCCAAAATATCCCTCTGCATGTTTGGATTCTCCTAACTCAAATCCTTTACAAGGTTAATAGTTGTTTATATAAATAGTATATTATATAAACTATAAAGGGACAAAACTATGCTGGCCAGAAATGTTACTCTAGACTTTGCGTGTTTGTTCTCAATAGCAAGGCATAAGATGCCGAGGTGCCTGTATGCTGAGTAGTTGTCAAAACGCCAGCCGTCTATCGGCTAAAAAGCAACATCCACAAATAGAATTAGGGACCCAAGATACACTAGATTTTGAACATTGGGAAGCGACTATATCGCTAACAAACGGAAAGGAAAGAGAAGATATTACAGTTAGGCATTGAATCACATTCACATAGAAAATTGGGGGAGGACAGGGCATCCTTGCCATTTCGGTATCAATCGGCATCGGCCTGTTCTTTGGATTCTATCCTGCATGGAACGCCTCCCGCCTCAATCCCATCGAGGCTCTCAGGTCTGAGTAAGGGCCAAACCTACTCTTGACCATAGATAGGAGTATTCCTTAGAAAAGTACCACATGGTATATTTCCCTGAAATTACGCAATCCACCCAGAACCGAGAAGCTACTTCCTAAATGCCACTCGACACACTACATATATAACGAGCACATAAGCAACAGTCCTAATTGCAATTAGAAAACCTGTTAAGGTCTCTTTAAGGCCCAAAAGCGTCAGTAAGTGGGAAATACCGAACAGGCCAAATACTATAGCGATGTATAAGGGCCAAGCATGCCTGGCCTTTTTAAAGCCCAGGCATCCAAAGACCACTACTACAACGCAGAGTATCAGATTTATCAAGCAGATTGGGTCTATCCTTTATCCTCCTATTATGTATCTGTTTGGAATCATCGTTAAAAAGTAAGTGCTTTTGTCTTATTGCCCCTTTTGATGTTCCAAAGAGCAGTTCACAGCTAGAGGGAAGTGTTATCCCATTGTTTCCACTCAAGCAGCTCAACACCGACCGTAGTCATTAGTCCTTCCAGTGCCGAAATTATACACTCTGGACGAATGCTCGTCACTATTTAAGCCTCTTTCCCATTTGTCACAGTACTTTATGCTTAGCATAAGCATCCCGCACCATCGTTCCCTTGAGCAGTTCGTCACGTACCAGATTCTCCTTCTCAGCCTTTTCCAGAGCCAGCGAAATGACCTCCTTTTCGAGTTCTTTGGGAATAACTACCACGCCGTCTATATCTCCGAATATAATATCCCCGGGATGCACGATAACATCTCCGCAACCAACTGGACAGCCATGGTTGATAAGGATGCTTCTGCCAGCAGAGTCAACCGGTTTCGTCCCAGTGACGAAAACCGGGAACTTCATGGCAGTAATTTGAGCCACATCTCTGGTATAGCCATCAATAATCACTCCTCTAGCACCCCGGGCTCGAGCTGCTGTGGAAAGCAACTCGCCCCAGGCGCAAGTACGCGTTGAGCGATTCGTACCCATAACAAGCACATCATTAGCTTTCAAAGAATCGGCAGCTTCAATGAAGCCTCGGTACGGGTCATCGCCAACTTCAAATACATCTACACTTAATGCGGTATAGGCTCTACCTACTACGACTGCTTCTGGGTATACGGGGCATATATCAGCTCTCATAGCTTGTTCACGAGCAGATAAACTGTCGAGGACGTCACATATTACCGCAGAATACAATTTTCCCCGCATGGTATCAAACATTTCCTGTTCATTTTTGAAATCAATCATCTCTAATTACTCCTTTGCTGTTCATTTCTGAGCGACAGCTAGATTGCCACAACCCTGTTCCCTCTCATAGATGTCAAACATCGTCCGAGCTCTTCCGGCTATCCCTTCACGGAGTTCCAAAAACACCTCTCCAAGTCCACCTAGCTCTGCTCTTCTTCAAACAAAGCATACACCGTAATCGTAATTGTAGCACTTGCTGAATCAGAATTGTCTACATTGCCTTGATTACTGACCATTTGATTATCAAGGATGCTCATATTGCAACTGGCGCATTGCTGTCAGGAATATCTGCAGCGAGTGAACCTGTCGGTATCACCAAGAGAGTGACTGAGGCGATTAGCCTTTTCATTGCTACTACCTCTTGAATCCATTATATATCCGCGAAACTCAAAATAGAAGATGTAGAAAGAGTATCTACCTTGGGCAGCCTCACTTGGCTTTTCCTGGAATTGCCATCGCACTTTACGAACTATTACCAGGCCTTCCCAATACTTCAGCATTGTGATAGGATTGGCAACATGCTAAAAAGCAAGCATACGCTCTTGATGGTAATCCTGGTCATAGCGGCCATATTGGTCAGTGGCTGCGCTGGACGCCAGGAAACAGCAGAGCCGCCGCCAGAAGAAGCGGGAGCCGGTGATACCGTGAAGGTCCACTATACTGGAAAACTACAGGATGGTACGGTATTTGACAGTTCGCTTGAGCGCGAGCCGCTGGAACTCACAATCGGCCAAGGTAAAGTAATCGCTGGCTTTGAGCACGCCTTAATCGGTATGAAGGTGGGCCAGTCGGTAACGGCGACTATTAAGGCTGAAGATGCCTATGGCCCATATTATGATGATAGAGTGTTTGAGGTACCTCGGAGCCAACTACTGCTCGAAGACTTGGAACCACAGGTTGGCCAGATACTGAGCTACCAAGATGAGAATGGAACATGGAAGGTTACAGTGATTGAAGTCTCCGAATCAACAGTAACATTAGATTTCAACCATCCCTTAGCAGGAAAAGACCTGACTTTTGAAATCGAGTTGGTGGAGATTGTCGAGAAAGCCCAGTAAATCCAATAACGGCGCTTTGGTTAATACTATGAACCACTCAACCACCTTGCTCGGTGAGAAAGCCAGCGCAACCAGTTTGCCTGGTATATTTCCTCCAGCCTACACCAGACATTAACTAAATACCATATTGAAACTTATTCTTGCTTGCTGAAAGACTACGTTATCATCCTCAAGAAAGTATCCAGATTAGCCGGGCTATACCCCAGTCGGCCACTCTCTACCTCCTTAAGTAGCTTTACAGCAACTTCGTTGACTGGAGTGGGGATGCCAAGTTCTTTGCCCTTCTCCACCACATAGCCATTTAGTTCATCAACCTCAGTGCGTCGCCCCTTCATAATGTCTTGAAGCATTGATGAGTAGCTCCCCCGGTACATCTCACCGTGCTTAAGCATCGCTTGGTCAATCTCGGGTGATGGGCTGCTGGCTGATTTTCTCCAGAATTCAGCGTCTATACCCAGGGGTGGCTCCATGTGATAGCCCAAAGCGCTAGCCACTTCTGCCACCTCCGCCGCAATCAGCTTCAAAACATGACGGGTTCTCTCTTCACTGTATAGTTCATCTGTTGTGTACCCGGTTATGCCTTCCATAGTATTAACAATACAGTTCATAAGTAATTTGGTCCAGAGTTGCTCCCAGATGTTCGTTACTATTTTGGTCTGCCCACAAAGCTCAAGAATCCGGGCTAGCTCCTTTAGGCGTGGCGTAATCTGGCCGTTCAATTCCCCTATAGTGAAAACACCACCACCTACCTTGCCTTCCTCAATAACACACCCAGGCTCCCACATAATGGCACTTAATACGATTGAACAGCCTATCGTATTCGGTCTACCCACAATACTGGCTATCTTGTCCTCCATGATCCCATTTTGGAAGGAAACAACCCAAGCATCTTCTTCAAGGTAGGGTTTCATAAGGGTGAGCATCCGCTCGGTGTCATAAGCTTTCAAGGCGATAAATAGGATATCTATTTTCTGTTTCAGTTCACTCAGGTCATCAATATGAAGCGCCTTGACCTTCACCAAATGCTCCCCTCTACAACCGTCTATCTTCAGCCCACGCTGCTTCATAAGTTGCACATGTTCCCGCCAATACGGAGCAACGAGGGTAATATCCTCGCCACCCATGCTGATGTAGCCGCCTACCAAGCTACCAACGGCACCGGTTCCTATCATTGCCATTTTCTTCACGTCTCTTACCTCGTTTCAAGTAATTCTCTACATGAATACACTATGGGAAGTCTAAGCTTATTTGGCTATGTTAACCATTCGTTGCCCCGGCGTCAAGGCATCTGATAAGCCCAAAACAAGCTGTTATAACAAGCCTCATCATAAGAGCCCTGGCACCACAAGTAGCTGCCCCACGCAAATAAATGCATCGCTCTATCTAAGAGCTCCATGCCCGTCGCTTTCACCTTGACCAAGATGCCTTTCATAGACTCGCAGCGGCTAAACGAAGTTTCATCTTACTCCAGCAAGGGCTTAAGCCATGCATCGTCTCGCCCGCCAGCAAAAGCCGCCGGAGAGTGAGACTACCGCACGCAAAACCCGAATGGGAGCAATCGTGGATGACTACCTCTCCAAGGCGTGGCAAGGCCTCTCAGATTCATGGTCTCGTCAGGCCAAGATATTCCTGCATACTCAACTTAATCCTATAACGGCTATTTATACAGAAGAGCAATCCCTTCAAACTTTCCTGACCAGAACAAGGCCTCAGAGCAAGGGTGATACAGTAGAGAGCCAGTTGGTGTGGCATCCCGACTGTCAAAACACTGCAACACCATATGAGCAGCTATCTAGTTCAATTGAGGTAGCCAATTATGAATCCTTTACCGGCCTCTAGGAGGAAATAGCCCAGGAGCCCAGGCTAATGGAGATCACAGAAAGCAAGTCTAAAGCCATAGCACAACGCCCGGAGAGAGCATGTCCGTGACCCCATTTTTCGGATAACCTGTGCGTTATACCTAGTATATGAGACCCGCCACTCCTCTGGAGCCAGTCAGCTTTTGCCAACTACGCTGGAGTGGTACAAGTAGCCACGCAATCATCTGAAATAGAAACCAAGGGATTGAGAATGGTGAAAGCAGGTCCAGCCATCATGAATTAGGCTCTTGATCAGGCAGGCCAAATAGGCCCTCGCTGTGATGCCCAGCTTGCCTGAGCTTACTACCGGAAAGTGGTGTATCACCGCAAGAACCATAAGTAAGCCATGGGAACAGTTATTAGTCACATGGAGGCAAGAGTCCCAGCGGTGGTTCAAAAGAATAGACCGTATGAAATGCGCAATATTCAGCGTAAAGCCATCAACTGCGAAGTTACAAAGAAGCTAATTCTATCAAACTATCAGGTGCCCGAAGATGTAAGGCAGGAAAGACGCCAGTGCAAACGGGGCAAAGGCGATACCATTAAACCACGGAGAAAAGGACAGGAGATGTCAGACCGCAGAACAAACGAGGCAGTCACTTTTCCTCAAGCTGTAGTTGCCACGACCCTCTCCCGATGCAAAGTTTAACTTAAGAGCACTTGATAGGCTAATAAGATAACGCTTGGCATATATCAGGAAATCTAATTTAATTATATGCCTATCTTGATAACTCACAATAGGAGTGGTAGAATGTTAAAATGCATATCATTTGGGGCTATATCAAATTCATTGAGAATAA
>JAFGBN010000006.1 GCA_016933195.1 Dehalococcoidia bacterium
GGACCGATTCGCCGCTCCATCCATAGGAGCCGAAGGCTGCTCCGACTTTCCCCTTCAAATCTGCCTTCTCCATTTGGAAAAGGAATGTTTTCATTGGGCCTATAAGGTCATGATTGTAAGTTGGAGCGCCAAGAATCACGGCATCTGCATCTGCAAGGTCATCTACCTTGGCATTTGTGGTTCTTTTTGATAGTACGTCAACTCCTGCTGCTCTTACTCCTCCCTCAACTGCCTTCGCCATCACCTCTGTATTACCACTTCTGGTTTCATAAACTATTACTACTTTGGGCATTTATATTTCTCCTTTGGTAAAATGTTATTGAGCAAAGCCATGAGTTCTATGCCTTTGTGCAATGGTGTCGGCCAGGTTATCCAGAGCCTTGAAATCTGCTTCCTTGGGGAATCCTTTACTGAGTACAGGGCCTAGCACCTCCACTTTCAAGTTTGGAATCATCCCACTGAGTTGTTCCACAGCCTTGCTGCCCCAACCATAGGAGCCAATAATAGAGACAAACTGGAGTTTAGGCTTCAGGGCATTGGCCAGGAGTGCAGCATAAGCCACATTGGGATGTGGGCCAACTAAGACAGTAGGTGTGCCAATGACTAAAGTAGCTGCGTCTACCAGTGCCATCGCCAGCTTTCCGACATCTGCTACGGACAAGTTGAACTGCTTAACCGTGACATTTCTTTCAGCTAAGGCTGCGACGAGATATTCCACCATCTTTTGAGTACTGCCATGCATGGAGATATAGGGCAAGACCACGATGTTTCTGGGCTCGTCAAAAGCCCAGCTACGATACGCTTTCAAGATGAACTCTGGCTTATCATACAGGGGGCCGTGGCTGGGGGCAATGATGTCAATCTGGTAACCTTCTAATTTCTCCAGATTCTTTTGAACGTTGGTTCGGAAGGGCATCATGATTTCGGCGTAATACCTTTTGGCTGCCTCATAGACTTGCCCTTCATCGGTTACATACAGGTCGGTTGTAGCTATATGAGAACCCAAAAAATCACAGGAGAAAAGTACTTTGTCTTCTTTCAAATAGGTAAGCATGGTCTCAGGCCAGTGGACCCAGGGAGCATGGATAAACTCCAGAGTCCTATCTCCCAACGAGATTGTATCTTTATCGTTGACCGTTATAAACTTCTCCTCCGGAACCATGAGCAAGTCTATGAGCATCCCTTTACACCTGGGCGTGGCGACGACTTGCGCCTGAGGGTATTTTTTGAGGATTGAGGGAATAGTGCCGGAATGGTCTTGCTCCGCATGGTTAGCAATAACATAGTCTATATTCTCAACCCCAAGTTGATTCAGGTGATTTATTAGCACCTGCTCTGTGGAGGGGTCTACCGTATCAATAAGCGCTGTCTTGGTGCTACCTTCAATCAGATATGAGTTATAACTCGTGCCATCAGGAAGCGGTATGAGCGCATCAAATAACCGCCTGTCCCAGTCGATTGCTCCGACCGAGTGTATTTTAGGTCTTATTTCCCTTGCTTTCATTTACCCCCTCCTTTCAATATTCCAGCAGTCTCTTTTCTCCCTCAATCTTTTTTATGTCCGTGATATCCTGCGTGGCTTCTAAAGTCCCCAGATACCTGCCCGCTTTGTCTCTTACAGCAAAGTATCTTATATAAACCTTTCTCTCCCCAAGGTTTATCCAGAACTCTGCTGAATCTTTTTTGCGGCTCTTGAAGTCGGACAGTATCTGGTTTACTTTATCTACACTGCGCTTTGGGTGGCAATTCTGAACTGATTTCCCAACCACTGAAGCGGGCCGTTTGAATATCCTTGTTTCATGTTTATTCCAAAATTTGACTAGATCCCTTTCATCGACAAAGGAAAGCTCCACTGGTATTGCTTCCAATATACCTTCCAACTGTTCCCTGTTCAGGTTTTCCAGCATGGCAATACTTCCATTTATTCTTTTACCTTTTCAAATTGGTCTTTTCTAGCGCCGCATACGGGGCATTCCCAGTCATCGGGTATGTCTTCGAAAGGTGTTCCCGGTTCTATACCACCGTCGGGGTCACCTTTTTCTGGGTCATAGATATACCCGCAGACAGTGCATTCGTATTTCGCCATTTTCTTCATCTCCTTTCTCTATTTAATGTAACTGGGAGCTGTCTTGGGAGTAGTGCCTCTTTTAACCTGGTGATAGTAGGCATAAGTCATAGGCTCGCCTTCTATCACAATATCTGCTCCCACGACTTCCCCTATAAATATGGTATGAGTTCCGACATCTACTTGATTAACTACCTTGGCTTCCAGGTAAGCCAGGGTATGGTCGATTATTACAGGAGCCTTGGTTTCACCAGGCTTATGATTTATATCTTTGAGTTTATCTACTTCCCTGCCTGATTTGAAGCCAAAATGACCGATGAAATTCAAAGGCGTATCCTGGGAAAGAATTGAAACAGTAAATACTTTGGTTTCAACGATAAACTCGTGAGTTAAATTACTCTTATTGATGCTCACAGCAATAGTAGGTGGCTCAGAAGTTACCTGGAATACGGTGTTGGCAATTTGCCCGTTAACCCTGTCGCCTTTTAAGGAGCCTATCACATACAGACCGTAGCCTAACTTATGCAGAGCTTTAGTATTCACTTTTATCCTCCATTAACATTTTTACATGAGTTCCTTTTCGCTGGCTTCGACAGCCCGCTTCAATTCCGTGCTCAGCTCAGGTGGTAGTCCTTCAATATCTACCCTGAGAAAACCGCGTACTATGGTGGCTGTAGCTTCGGTTCGAGTTAGTCCTCGTGCCATTAGATATTCTAATTCCTCTTCGGCTATCTTGCCTACTGCAGCCTCGTGAGACAGGTCAATACCGGCCAGGTTACCTTTAAGCTCGGGTATGGCGTGAATCGCACCCTTCTTCTGCAAAATCAACCCCCGACATTCAAGGTGTCCCTTTACATCAGGAGCATTGCCTTCTATGTAGCCTCGGGCAATAATGTCACCCCCGGTGGTGATGGCCCGTGATATTATCTCTGTCTTAGACCCTGCGCCATCAAGAAAGACTCTGGAGCCAATGTCCATCATCGAGCCGGCAGTTGCGACCAGAATGCTGTTGAATCTGACAGTGGCATTTTTCCCCATACATCTAGCTGTAGGATAGGTCTGTAGTGAGTGAACCGGTTTCATAATTACGTAGTTGCTGAGAAAGATACCATTTTCCTCGACTATGATACCACTTCGGGGACGCACAGCGATTCCTGGCGTCCAATTGTGAATCATAGTAAAGGTAAGCTTAGCTCCAGGTTTGATGTAAAATTCAGAAATTCCCAGGTGCAATCCTGATTCTTGCTTGGGGTCAGTAGTGCAACCTGTGATAATGTGTAACTCGGAACCCTCCTCAGCAATGATAATATTGTGAGCGTTCTGGGCTAGCTCGTTTTTGGCTAGATAAAGGCAGGCTTGAACCGGGTATATTACCTTCGTATGAGGTAGAGCCCTGATGAAATAACCATCATTCTGATGAAGCTCCACATGAGCGGTGTACTTGTCACTATCCACAGCTACAGCTTGCCACCAGTAATCCAGTATCCAATCGTATTTTTTCAAAGCCTGGCTGGTAGCCATTAGCTCCAGGCCTTCTTGCCTCGCCAAGCTGTGAACCACAGAATTATCCATTTGGATAATAGTTCCTGAACGTTGGCTCTGCTCATCCAAGATAATGCCAGCCTGGGCCATCTGCTTTTGATGTTCTACTGGCAACTGCAATGGATTCTCCTGGTAGGGTAGCTCCTCTGCCGAGCTGCTGTATTTGGCCAAATCGATATCTTCTCCCAAAGAAGCCTGCTTAGTCGATGCTGCTTTAGCTTTCTCCCTGGTCATTTTAGATGATTCTAGATCACGCATTTGGCACACTCCTGATAGCCCTTTTCTTTGATAGTTGCCAGTATCTCGTGAGGGTCGGCCTCGCAGACTATCCTGCCATCGAGCATAACATAGCCGGTGCGGGCATTAACATAATCCAGAATATGCCCAGTGTGAGTAATAATGAGCCCCATGCATTTTCGTTTACGTATTGGGCAATCTTTTTCCAGTAATTTGTTCATCAGTTCACCTATCAGGGCTATGTTTACCAGGTCAACTCCGGACTCAGGCTCATCCAGTAAGGACAGTTCAGGTCTTTGGGCCAGCAGTTGCATCATCTCTGAACGTTTTATCTCCCCACCAGAGAACCCGTAGTTTATCTCCCTATCCAGGAAATCAGCCAGGTCTGCTTCCTCTGCCAACTGGCTGATATTTTGCTCATTGCCTCGTCCTCCTAGGGAGGCGGCTAGCATGTCATGTGTCTTTACGCCTCGAACCACCGGTGGCCGCTGGAAAGATATGCCAATGCCTAAGCGAGCTCTCTCATCTATCGGCAGCTTGGTTATATCCTTGCCTTCGAAAATTATGCTTCCTTTGGTTACCTGATATCTAGGAAAACCCATTATTGACATGATTAAAGTGCTTTTGCCACTGCCATTGGGGCCAAATAAGACATGGGTTTCTCCGCTTTTAATTGTCATATTCACATCGTGCAGAATTTCCTTGCCTTCTACTGCTACACTTATTTGTTTAACCTCTAACATATTTCCTGCCTCCGATGTTCCTGTAGCACCGCTTAGCCTCCATCTAAGCGGTGCTCTTTCATAACAAACCATCCTGCCGGGTCAGTCAAATATTCATAGGAGTCGAGGAGAGCAAGGTGATGTCCACGCTCCTCGGCAGCTAGGGCCTGGTAGAACCGTTTTTCCCGAGAAAGTGTACTCTGTTCGCTTCGGGAGCGATACAGATCGTAAGTCTTAATCTCCATATCCATGGCTGTCTTAACAGCCTCAAGTTCAGACTCGGCTACTTTAATTTTGCTACCCAGATCATTAGTAGCTTCGGCAAACATAGATTTAATTCCTTTTGCCTTGTTGGATGGTGGTTCCACGTCAGGCCAATCCAGGCCTTTCTTAAGCGCTGCATATATTTCCTCAAATTTCTTGCGGTGTTCGTTCTCTTCGTCAGCTAACCTTTGAAACAGCTCTTTTGCCAGTTTGTTGCTGCTTCTCTGGCTTGCCTGTTGGTAAAACTCCTTACCCTCCACTTCCATTTGAATAGCGAGCTGAAGCCCCTCTATGGTTTTAGCCTGTTCATTCTGCATCGGCTTGCCTCCTTTTTAAAAGCTCTGCCAAAGCTTTGTTGGCTATGTCTACTTTTAAGGGATTGCCCTGGCGACTGGTCCAACTTCTATTATAAGCTTTGGCGCAAGTTACGAATTAATCAATTCCATATCCTGGCCGCAACAGACCAGGGTACCGCCACCAGCTTTCGTCACCGTTACTTCGTTGCCACAGACATTACAGCGGTATTTTTCGCCAGCTTTTTCAACTCCCATTTATTTCGACCTCCTTCTTAGTTTTCTAGCCCTCAATGTTGGAAAAATTGATTTGGATAAGCTCCTCCTTCGTTTTTACCCACTTAGCCTTTGAAGATAGCGATGAGCTTGAAGAGCAGCTTTTGCCCCCTCCCCAGCAGCGACCACTATCTGTTTTTCAGGAACACTGGTGACGTCTCCGGCGGCAAAAAGTCCGGGCACACCGGTTTCATTGACACAGTTGACCTCGACCTCCCCAGATCGATTGAGAGGGATTACATTTTTTAGCGCCTCTGAGTTGGGGACGAGTCCGATTTCGACAAAGACACCACCCACATCCAACTCCGTTTCCTGTTTACTTTTCAGGGCTCTTATTCTTATCCCCTCAACACGGCTGTCTCCTTTTATGCTCAGGACTTCATGCTCAAGGAAAGTGGTCAAGTTACCGGCATTACTTACCCTGTCAACCAGTATTCGGTCACCGGTAAGGGGAGTTAGCGATACTAAATAAATGTGCTCAGCTATTTTGACCATGTCTGCGGCAGCCTCTAAAGCTGAGTTGCCCCCGCCGATGACAGCAACCTTCTCCCCAGCAAAGAGAGGACCATCACAAATAGCACAGTAGGTGACCCCTCTATTGAGCAACTCTTTCTCTCCAGGAACATTTAGCTGGCGAGGGCGCTTTCCAGTGGTAAATATTACTGCCTTAGATTGATAGGTTTGCTCTTTATCCGTTCTGACTTCGAAGTTCTCATTTGTCCAGGATACGCTTTGAGCTCTTTGGCCAATCTTCATATGCAGGGGGAACTGCTTTACCTGCTCTTCGAATTTCCTCATTAACTCAGGACCTTCAATGAATTGGTATCCCATATAGTTCTCCACGCCAGTCGTCCAGAGAACCTGTCCTCCTACGTCGTAACTGACGAGCAATGTATTTAACCTTTTTCTTGCTGCATAGACTGCCGCTGTCATTCCGGCGGGCCCAGCCCCAATAATAATGAGTTCATACATAGTTTCCTTTAATGAGCTAAAGACCTAGCTTTTGTCTTAGCTTCTCTTCATTGAATCCCACCAATATGTCGTTATCGAAGCAAATTGTAGGAACGCCTAAGGAATGACATTTCTTCGTCATTTCCTCGCGTGCTGCTTTATCCTCGGCTACGTTAAATTCCTGGTACTCTACGCCATTATCATTGAAGAACTTCTTGGCCATGCTGCAGTAGGGACAGCCGGGAGTGGTGTAGATTTTAACCTCTTGTGCCATTCGTACCTCCTTAGATTTCAGACAGAGGGGCAGAGCAGATGGGGATTACTTGACCTTGATTTCAACCTTCTTTGGTTTGGCCTCCTCGGCTTTGGGTAGAGTGATCTCCAGGATGCCATTTTCGTAGCTGGCTTCTACTTTTCCTGCCGCTACTGCTATTGGCAAGGCAACAGAGCGTGAGAATTTGCCATAGCACAGCTCGCAACGGTAGTAATCTTCGTCCTTGACCTCGGCTTCAGCCTTCCGCTCCCCCTTAATGGTTAAAGTGTCGCCCAGAACTGATATATCCAGTTCCTCCTTTTTCATCCCGGGAAGCTCAGCTCTAACTACGAACTTGTCATCCTTTTCATACATCTCTACACCTGGAGTCCAGCCTACTTCTTCAGTAGGCACCCGCCACCAAGCCAGGGGGCGTCTCCATGTCATGATTGGGTACCTCATCATTTCCTCCATATGGCGTTCTGCCTCCCTAAGTTCGTCCCATGGACGCCATCTCTCAATCGCCATATCTGTTCACCTCCTTTTCTTGTTCAATCATAACAAGCAGTGTGCTCTGGCCCCTGCTACCAATCAGTAAATGAAAAAAGCTGCTGAGCATAAATACCCAGCAGCTTGTCCAAGCACGCATTTATAGAGTCATCCTAGCTTGTACCTTACACAGGTGCACCCTCAATCGCAACCGCATTATCCGTCCCTCTCAAGGCAAAGTAAACGACGAGGTTGATTAGTCAATACAATAGCTAAGGGTGGTTTGTTTGTCAAGTGGGCGAAACTCAAAAAATTGTCAAAAATCTGCAGTGTGATTTTCATCTCAACATTCTCGTTCAGTTTCTCTGGCATTTCTTAATTGTTATCAATGGTGTGAAACGTATTTATTAATTTGCCAGATGGCAGCGGGAAAATCACTGTCTGGTGTCTGGAGACACGAGCTGCTGACCCAGGCGAAATGCATCTTGTAAAGCCGTTGGATGTTCCCTAATTTGGGCTTTGCTATCGATTCCTCTAATTAGCAAATCACCAGAATATTTCACTCCGATGGCATCGAAGAAATATTTGACCGTGAGAATCGCACCATCAAAAAGCCGTTTGCCTTGGGTGGCACCGACAGAGATGAACACTCCTCTCCGTATTTGGTTATCCTCTTTCCCCATACCCAAAACGTGTCTTCTTACCCAAAGCGCTTGGCATCTATCCACTATGGCCTTTGCCTGGCTGGTGACGCTGTAAAAGAATATTGGCGAAGCGAATATAATATGGTCTGTTTCCAGGAGCTTCTCATAGAGCCATTGCATATCATCTTTGATGGCGCAATTGCCATCTTTGAGGCAGGCGTATATTTCGCGACACGGGGATATTCTGAGTTGTGACACCACTACTTTTTCCAATTCCGCTCCCGCCTCTTTGGCACCTGCTAGGGCATTATCAAGAAGAATTTCGGTGTTGCCCTGCTTTCTGGGGCTACCCATGATACCCAATACCTTCATGCTCCTCCTGAATCGAAGCCTAGTTTTATTTCAGTTACTATAGTACAAGTGAAACCTGTTTCCAAGTGTTTACGAAGGTAGAACTTCTGGTCAAGGGTTTACAAGCCATACTTATCTTTTGGTATCTATGAAAGCTCTGGTTGGTGGACAGGTGCTTTACTGGCAATCTATGGCTGGCTTGGCTGGCGTTTCTGATATCCGTGTAGCCAGGATAGAAGGCAATAATTACCGGAGGAGATTCCGCGATATAAGTAAAATAGGTTGGTGATTGAAGGATTAAGCTAGTTCATTCACCCATAATTTGGAGCACCATTTCACGCGACCTTGAGCGGTTATCGAAATCAATTAAGACTATCTGCTGCCATGTGCCCAAGGTTAGTCTATTATTCACAAAAGGTATAGTCAGTGAAGCTCCAAGCATAGAGGCACGGACATGAGAATGTCCGTTTCCGTCTCCCCAAGCCTTGTTATGCTCATATGGAATATTCTGGGGTATCACCCTATCCCACATGTCTTTGAAATCACCAAGAAGTCCGTGCTCATGCTCGATAGTTGTTACTCCCGCTGTTGAGCCAGTTATGAATAGAGTGGCTGTGCCATTACTCACTCCTGATTGTGCCACCTCTTTTGCTACTTGAGAGGTTACATCGATGATGCAAATACCATGTGATTCAGAAGGGGGATTAGTTTGAAAGCTAAGGTAATCAGTAATGACCATAGGGCACCTCCCAATAACCATTATAGCAAGAAGTGAGAAAGGAAACGACAAGGGAAAGTATGTGTAGGAGGAATCATATCTAACACCCAAATAGTCTCAACTATTACATATTCAGTCAAAATTCCTGACTATTTGATACATAAAGAAATTTGGTAGTCAGATACAAAAATACTACGAAGAGGAAGGAGGGAATGATTGAGTTAGAGCAGTTAGAACATTTTATCGAAGTGGTATTGTTTACTGGGTACATCAAAGATGAACGATCGGTTAGCCTGCTAGTTATTGCCGAACCAGAGAGTGGGAAGACTGAATTGGTGAAGAGAGCAAAAAGGGTTAAAGGTATCCTGTACGTCCCAGACGCTACAGCTTGGGGAGTTATTGATATGCACTGGGATGACAAAAAAAGAAGAGGGGGTTAGACATATCATCATTCCTGACGTTACTGTACCTCTGGGCAAACAAACAGAAACTCGCAAATCTTTTACGTGATTCTTATCAGCGTTAATCGAGGAAGGGGTTGTCGAGCTTCAGTCATATGCTGTAAGCAAAGTGGGCAAGGCTGAGGATATAAGATGTGGGTTGATTACTACCATCACGCCAGAAGCCTTGCGAGACCAAAGGGCAGGGTGGAAAAAGTTTGGGTTCATGACCAGAATGCTGCCAGTCTCGTATAGCTATTCTGCCTCCACAGTTGATGCCATTTTTGAATCAATACTTAAGCATCAGTATCGGGGCGAGACTCCGTTCAACTCCAAGCTACCTGACTGTGATGTGATGGTTTCCCTGCCAACAGATTTGACAAGTGAAGCTAACATACTAGCCAGATTGATTGCTCAGGCGGAGGGTTTTTATGGTTTTCGGTATCAAAAACAGCTCCAGACTCTGATGATGGGTTCCGCACTATATAAAGGCAGAGGCGAAGTCAATAAAGAAGACTACGACTTTGTGGCCAGATTGACTTTTGATTACTTCAACACAAATTGTAACCCGATATAGAGGGAAGCCACTGATGGCATGACGCAACTAATCACTAGCCCCGAGAAATTTGCTGTCTTGTTTAATGCCAAGATGCCGGGCGCCTATGGGCAGGTCACCGCTGATAATATCCGGGAAATGACCACTTGTGGCCTCATTGGGCGTTATGGTTACTTTATACACCTGGATATAGAGACTGTTAGGGCTATTCTCCAATATGAGCAATTATGACAGAACCGGCAAAAGTGGGATGAAATCAGGGACAGTTGCGAGTTCATTCACTGCAGTAGGTGCGTTGTAGTGCTGGCTAAACCTGAAGCCAAGCGAGGCAGGCCACATGAATACTGCGATGACTGTGAGACTTTCAGGGGAAGAGAGCGGTACAGTAAATGGAGAAGTAAGAAACAGGCAGTTCATGTTTAGGGAATTTGGATGATTGGGGTTGCTATCAGGGAGGCCTCAAGGGTCAGACGACGTGTTGGCTACTACGAATTGGGAGATAAGGGTATTAGCCGAGGTTTTCCTATACAACATGCACTATAGTAAATCCTCGACGCATCCTCCACTGTCAGTGCACGGTTTAACGCCTCGGTAAGATTCCTACCCACTACTACAGGGCCATGATTACGGAGAATCATTGCCGGAACATCTTTGAGTTTTTCTACAACTGCCCTTGCCATTGCCTCTGTTCCAGGTGTTACATATTCCGACACTGGTATGGGTTTGCCAATGAGAAAAATCTGCTCAACATGTACCAAAGGCACTTCGTCATAGAGCGTAGCCAGCACATTGGTATAGGGGGAATGTGTATGGATTACTGCATTAACCTCAGCACACTCCTGATAGACTAATAGATGAGTGCGGAGTTCCATCGAAGGTATTAGAGGAGGTTTTGATTCCACAACTTCACCTTCGGCATTGACTACCAATATATCCTCCCACTTCATAGTGTCATATCTAACATGAGAAGGCGTAATGGCAATCAAACCGCTATCCAAGTCCCTGGCACTTACATTGCCGCCTACGCCCATATTCCTTACCAATCCGTTTCTATAGAGGTCAACGCATACTGCCCTGACTTCTTCTCTTAATGCTTCTAATTTCATCGCCTTCATGAGCTATCCCCATAGTTGTACCAGGCTTTATGCGATAGTCCTCGTAGTGATAACTTGAGACACTAGTGGACCATTATTCCTCTGGCCATGCGATAGTACCTTATTGTATTCCCTCCTTCGTATTTCTATCAATACATTGGCTTCATCAGGTTTATTGATTTACTACTAAATTGCCCAACTCTTTTCTAAGCGTGTTCACGAGTATAACAGAAAAGCCTAACAGAAATTGAAGCTGTGTATAATTTGATTAAATACATGAGAAGGAGGTGAGAAATATGCCAAACCTGAGGCACTTGCTGGATGACTTGGAAGAACTGGGTGTAGAACCACAGAGAATTCGCATCCCAGGACGGCTTTACGACAACATGGTTGCCGATGCTGAGGAATCCATCGAGGAAAATCCAGAAGATGAAGATAGCGATAACTGGATTTGGCGTCCAGTTGTTTTGAGGATATACCGTGAACAGAACCGCCGGTGAACCATCCATCTTGAGGAGAGAAAGAGAATGCCAGCTTAAACATCTTTGTTCCGCATACTAACGCACTATTGGACTCGAATTTGCTCTAATCCAACAAGAAGCCATAATGTTAAGACAACCTGGACTTATCGGATTGCCTGTTTCCGCCGTTCTATGACGGCGCAGAATATGCTACCCACAACCCCTACCAGAAAGGTTGCTGGGCAGAGGAAAACAGCAATGATAAAGAATACTACATGAAAGACTTCCATCAAATGGCTTAATGCTGCAATATGGTTGGTAACTATGGTCAGGGCGTAAAAGGCATTGTGTAGAAAAACGAAGACAAAGAACCCGATCGCTGAGGCCACCACCAGAACTAAAAACCTCTTTGTTTTCCTCCAGGTGCGTGTTGCTGCCACAGCCAGAACGATAGTTGCCAGGTAGCATAGCACTATGCCCGGTATATTATCACTAACCCCGACGACAATAGCGCTGATTATCAGAGCGCAAAATATCCCTGCTAGTATTAATACTTCTTTTCGCTTTCTTCTACCTTGGGCGTCTTCTTCAAAGGTGAAGAATCCCTTAACCCATGTGACCAGCATTAGCAAGAACTTCTTCAAGGAAAAGCTCTTCATCATTTCATGCCTTTCTGTCTATTCTTTTCGGTAACCAAGCATACCATATTGGGAACAGGAGTATATATAGCTCTTGATGTTGTAACGAATTTCTAGAAAGTGGTCTGACTTGCCTGTTTGACACTTCAATGTAGTGTTCACTATATACATACCCTCGGGTAAGCGACTCTGGTTTTCGTAGCCTTACTGAAGTTCACGAGCGGTGCTAATATGCTAATATTGACAACAGGCCACGAAATCTTGCTCTGATTTTGGCTGAATTTGAGAACGGTGCGGAAAGGTAACAATAATTAGGCAGCGCGGCGGCATTTTTTCATTTCTCAGGGGTTTGCTGCCGCTATTTGTGCTGGCCCACTTTAGTCATCATCTGGTGACGGCGTTGCTCCCTCCTCTTCTCCCATTCATCCGCCGTGATTCTTTTCTCTCGTATACCCAGGCGGGTGGCCTGCTCTTTGCCTATAATATTGCCTATGGCATCAGCCAGCTTCCTGCGGGCTTGGCCGCTGGCCGCTTCGGTACCAGGATCCTGCTCACCATCGGGGTAGCCGGAGTGGCTTTTGCCGGCCTTCTGATTGGTCTCTCCTCTAACTACATCGTTATGGCACTTCTGCTGGTTGTCATGGGGTTGGCGGGGGGAGGCTACCATCCGTCAGCATCACCTCTGGTCTCCGCCTCGGTTAAACCGGAACACCGAGGGAGGGCGCTGGGAATCCATCAGATAGGTGGCACCGCGAGCTTTTTCCTGGCGCCGCTCATCGCGGCAGGCATTGCCAGCGCTCTGGGCTGGCGGGGCACATTTATCGCTGTAGCCATCCCGACCCTGTCCTTCGGCATAATATTTTACCTGCTACTGGGTAAGACAGGTTATGCCGGCACTGCCCGGAGGAAGGAAGCCGCAGCTTCGGCAGCAGAGCCGTCTGAGCCCGGCGACCTACGCCGACTGTTGGCGTTTATCTCAATTGGCGTCGCCAGCCAGGTACTGGTTCAGTCCACGCTGCTGTTCACTCCGCTCTATGTGGTTGACGTGCTCGGCGCCAGTGAGGAGCAGGGCGCTGCCCTGCTGTCAATCGCCTATTTTGGGGGCATCTGGGGTGGCCCTCTAGGAGGCTACCTTTCTGACCGCTTGGGGAGGATTCCGGTGATAATTGCCGTTGGCCTTATCTCAGGGCCGGCGATTTACCTTCTCACTCATGTGTCCCTGGGCGTGAGCCTTTATGCCGTTCTGCTACTTATGGGCACCAGCATGCATGCAGGTATGCCGGTGGTAGAGTCCTATATCATCAGCCACGTTTCACCACAGAAACGTTCCACAGTGCTTGGCGCCTATTACATGGTCAGCCGAGGCGGGCCAGCGATAGCATTCCTGCTCGGCTACCTTATTGATACCTATCAGTTCTTTATCACGCTGTCCGGCGTGTCGATTGCCATGCTAGCTGTTGCCATTACCGGCACGGCTTTGCTGTGGCGAAAGCGGGAGTAACTGTGGAACTCAAGACATTAAGCTTGTTGTAGCTTCGGACGCTGACAAGTAGGTTGCCAGTCTATTCTAATTGAAAAATGTGCCTGAAGGAAGAGTCAGGCTTCTTGATTCTGCCTCTTAGGTTTTTTTATTTCAACTTTCTTCTTGCAGTTCATGCAATATGCTGTAGCCATGCCCTTGGGCCTCCTCTTTGCAGCCTTTCCTTATTGTTGGTGCATCAATGAGATGATATCGCAATTCCTACTTGTCTGGAATGTAATGTTATTAGTGACTACGGTCATAGTCTTACCTCTTCCCAGATAATATCATCTATCTCAAATACTGGGCCATCATGGCATACCTGTTTTAAGCCAGTCTTGGTTCTTATAGTGCAGCCGTAGCAAGCTCCGATACCACATCCTAAGCGTACTTCGAGAGAAACCTGACATTTCTTTAACTTGGATTCTTCGCTGACTTTATCCTGGGGAGGCGAAGCTCTGAAGGAAGTGAAGGGGAGATTCTTCAGTCGCTCGGTTCTCTCAGAATGACAAGGTAGGCCTGCCATTGCCTTATACATAGCTAAAGGCCCACAGGCATATATCTGATCAGTCCAGCTTAAGAAATCGGGCACGAGGTCGGTTGTCAAGCCTCTTTTGCCCATGGTGCCATCCTCAGTAACAGGAACAAATTGGACTCCTCTTGGTAAAGGAGGGGGATTGCCTCGCTTTTCACCTCCTCCCTTCGACGAAAAGGGGTAGAGCTGAGCGGCTGTGCTTGCCCCATGAATCAAGGTAATCGAGTGTTGTGTTACAGCACGCTGGGCTAAAAATACCAGCGGAGCGATGCCAATGCCTCCAGCTACTAACAGCAAGTTCTTCGAAGATGATTGTATAGCAAATCCCTTGCCCAAAGGTCCCAGAATATCTATTTTGTCACCTGGCTGGCGCTGAGAAAACCAAAGAGTACCCTCCCCTGTAACCCTGAATAGAATAGCAATTTGAGATTGCTTCGCTCCGCTCGCAACGACAACCTGATGGATGCTAAAAGGGCGACGTAGTACCAAGCCCTCACAGTATACTGTTATGAACTGTCCTGGCTGAGCAGCCGTAGCTATGTCTGGTGCTTCAATCCACATAAGATTTACACCGAGCATAACTTCTGTGTTGGAAACTACAAAGGCGAGAGTCTGTTTCACTTCCCTTTTGGCTTGGTTAAATACTCCCTAAATGGTTGAACGGTAAAGGCTCGTCTGGAACGAGTCAGAGCTTCCACGGCTACTCGAGCGGTATCTAATGAGGTAAAGCAGGGTATCCTTTTTTCCGCCGCAGCACGCCTGATACTGAATCCATCCTTTAGAGGAATCCGCCCTCCAGTCACCGTATTGAGTACTCCATCTACAGAATTATCTTGGATGACATCAATGACATTGGGATGTCCTTCACTTAGTTTTTTGGTCACCATATTCACAGGAAGCCCCGCGGACTCAATCGCTGCCGCTGTTCCCTCAGTAGCGTAGAGCTCGTAATGAAGTGAATGTAACTTTCTAATCAGAGGCAAGGATTCAGCTTTGTCTCTATCAGAAATGCTAAGCAACAAACCACCTTGGGGAGGTAACATCAATCCGGCAGCAAGGAGCGCTTTAACCAGAGCAGCCTCAAAACTATAATCAATTCCCATAACCTCACCCGTAGATTTCATTTCGGGACCAAGGTAACTATCCACCCCAGTCAGCTTGGACATAGAGAAAACGGGAGCCTTTATACCCACTAATCTTTGCTTCTTGCATAGTCCACCCTGATAGCCTTGTTCCCTGAGGCTAATGCCAGCCATTACCTTGGTAGCGATACGCACCATAGGCACACCAGTTAACTTGGAGATAAAGGGGATAGTCCGACTGGCGCGGGGGTTCACCTCGAAAACATATACCGATGAACTACCATTCTCTCTCGTGATTACCATTTGGACATTCATCAAACCCTTGATTTGCAAGGCTAGTCCTATTCTGGTGGTGTGGTCCACCATAGTGTCTACCTCTTTTCTGGTTAAGCCAACCCCAGGGTAGATAGCCAAGGCATCGCCACTATGCACGCCCGCTCTCTCAATATGCTCCATTATGCCTGGGATAAGCACTCTCTCTCCATCGCTGACAGCATCAACCTCAACTTCCTTTCCCATCATATATTTATCAATAAGGACAGGATGCTGGCTATCTAGCTGCAATGCTTCGGTAAGATAGCGAATCATTTCAGCCTTGCTATACACGATTTCCATAGCCCTGCCACCTAAAACATAGCTAGGGCGTACCAGCAAAGGAAAGCCTAAAGACTTAGCTACATTTAATGCTTCATCAACGGAAGATACGCCAGCCCCGGGTGGTTGGGGAATACCTAACCTGTCCAGGAAATCTTCAAAACGATGCCGGTCTTCAGCTATATCTATGGCCTCGGCGGCAGAGCCGAGTATTAGCAAATTGCTGCGAGCCAGAGGCTCAACCAGGTTCAGAGGAGTTTGCCCTCCAAACTGGACAATGGAGCTAGCCTGACCTTCATTCTCCAGTAGGTCTCGAATGCTTTCCTCATCTAAAGCCTCGAAGTAAAGGCGGTCACTGGTATCAAAGTCAGTGGAAACTGTTTCCGGGTTGGAATTAACCAGGATGCTTTTCACTCCTGCTTCTTGGAGCGCCCAGGCTGAATGGACACAGCAATAGTCAAACTCGATTCCTTGCCCAATGCGTATAGGTCCGCTGCTGATAACCAGCGCCTTTTTCCCTTCCAATGGCTCGGCTTCGTTCTCCTTCTCATAAGTGCTATAGAAATAGGGGGTTTCAGCATCAAATTCAGCAGCACACGTATCTACCATCTTGTAAGCGGGGAGGATTTTCCACTCATGACGACGCTGCCTTACCTGCTCCGTTAATCTATCAGCCAAAGTTCCAATTTGCTCATCACAGAAGCCGAGTCTCTTCGCCTCCAATAAAAGCTCTGGCTTTAGTGGTTCAGAAAGAAGTCTCTTCTCCATGTCAACGATGTTTTTAAACTTATAAATGAACCAAGGGTCTATCCCTGTATGTTGGGAAAGTTCTTCGGGCGTTGCCTCCCTTCTTAGCGTTGCCATAATTGCCCATATTCTTAAGTCATTGGGTTGAAGTGGGTAGGAATCAATCCCTTTCGTCTTACTCCAACTCGGGTCTTCCCAGAGCAGAGTCATTTTGCCAAATTCCAAAGAACGGACTCCCTTTTGCAAAGCAGCCTCAAAGCATCTATCAATGGCCATTACCTCGCCTGTAGCTTTCATCTGGCTGTTAATATCCCGGTCTCCCAGAGCGAATTTGTCAAAAGGCCACCTTGGAATTTTAACCACGCAGTAGTCTAGAGCAGGTTCGAAGGATGCCATTGTTTTACCAGTAACTTTATTAGGTATTTCATCAAGCCTTTTGCCTATAGCTATCTTGGCAGCCACCCGGGCAATGGGATAGCCAGTAGCTTTACTGGCCAAAGCCGAGCTGCGGCTGACCCGAGGGTTGACTTCAATTACATGGTACTGGCTTCTGGTAACCTCTTTCTGGTCTGGAGCCCATTTCTCCGCAACTATGGGGTGTGGAGTCAGAGCAAACTGTATGTTGCAACCACCTTCAATACCCAAAGCTCTTATAATTCTCAGGCTGGCTGACCTGAGCATCTGGTATTCCTTGTCGTTGAGGGTCTGGCTGGGAGCTACCACAATACTATCGCCAGTATGCACGCCCATAGGGTCAATGTTCTCCATATTACAGATGGTAATACAATTGTCGGCAGCATCCCGCATGACCTCATATTCAATTTCTTTCCAGCCCAAGAGACATTGCTCCACTAAGACTTCATGGCTTAAGCTACTATCCAAGCCGTTGGCAACCATCTGCTCAAGCTCTTCAATGGTGTAAGCAATGCCTCCCCCTGTTCCTCCAAGGGTGTAAGAGGGTCGGATGATTAGAGGCAAGCCGATGGACTTGGCCAGTTGCTCGGCTTCTTCCACTGATTTCACCGTGGCACTCTGGGGCACAGGCTCTCCTATGCCAACGAGAAGTTTCTTAAATAAAGACCTTTCCTCAGCCTTTTTTATCGTGTCTATAGGTGTGCCCAGAGACCGCACGCCATATTTATCCAGTATGCCAGCATCAGCTATCTCTACCGCCAGGTTGAGCCCCGTCTGCCCTCCGAGGGTGGGAAGCAAGCCATCTGGGCGCTCCTTTTCGATTACACGAGCCAGGACTTCCACAGTGAGTGGTTCAATATAGACGATGTCGGCGATGCCTTCGTCGGTCATAATGGTAGCCGGGTTTGAATTTACCAGGACCGTGGTCACGCCTTCTTCACGTAGCGCCCGGCATGCCTGAGTCCCGGAATAATCAAACTCCGCCGCCTGCCCGATTATTATCGGCCCCGAGCCGATTACTAAGACTTTAGATATTTTCGACATTATTACAAATCCTCATTTTTTAGCTTGCTTCCTTGCCTGCAATGCTCTTTTTGACAGGGTTAAATATGCTGTTCATAAGGTCATAGTAGCTTTTGACCCTCTTATATATTTGCTCGGCTACCGCCTCTATCCTCCTCCTCAGCTTCTCCATATCAATAGTCCTTCCTTTAGCACCTTGTCACTAAACTCCCTGGATGCCTGGGAGAGGTTAAGCACATCCACCTTATAAGGTATGTTTGAATTCTCTATCTTTTCTCGAAACAAAGAGATTTTGCTTTTATTCATTTCTCCCTTGGGAAGTATCCCCACATCCACATCCGAAGTTTCGAAGTAATCTCCCCTTGCCCTTGAGCCAAACAGAATGACTGTAACATCTGCACCCTTAAACACATCCTGTGCTATGTTCTTAAGCGACTCTAAAGAGCTTTCATATACGGTAGTTTTTGACTTCATAGCCCTATTTCCTTAAGTGCGGGCTCCGCCTGCCCGATTATTATCGGTCCTGAGCTAATTACTAAGACTTTAGATACTTTGGACATTCTGCCTCTTCTTAACCAAATATATGATTGTTGCTGCCGAAATGGCTAACACGAACTCAGCTTCATCAATCGTAACTTTTGATGTTCCGACTAACCCGTGAGCTACTCCTGGTTGGTCTCCCCGATACGCATAGATTTTTTGGATGGCTTCATCTAATGGCTTTGGAATAAGTCCATTATTAGCCATGTCTTTAATAATTTTGCTAAGTAGAGCTTTGTCATCGTCAACTATGATTCTTCCTACAGACTCAATCGCAGAGATAGCATCTTTTACGCAATTTTCAACATCAGGATTTGGACGAGTATTGAGTGCTTTGAGGGCTTTCTCGAAATGCTTGTCCGCTCCTTCAAATTCAGGCTCTTTGAGTAGATATCGTGCTTCTTTAGCACGAGTGTCAATGAAGGCTGAACCGATTTTCTCGACTTTGCCATCTCTGAGATCAAATCCCAGCCGCTCTTCTCTGAGCAGAGTGTTAATCTCTGTCGAGAGATTGTCTCTATCCCTCTTGTATTCTAGACCCTGCCACAAGACTTCACAGATATCGTAGAATTGCCACCACTGACAATCTATAATTAGCTTTTCTACAGCTACAGGGGCCAAGTAAATATTAGCCCGCCCTCTATCGAGGGGGGTGCGCAATGCTATACAGAGAAGCTGGTACAGATCTAGGTACTTGTCTTTAAAAAACAGCCCTACTATGTGATGGAGACCCACTCTGGCAGGCTGAGGTACTTCTTCGTACATTAGCCCTTCTGACGTTGGCCTCAAACCATAGCGCTTAGAGAACAAATCAGGAAACATTTCTTATCCCCTCACCATCTCCAGAAATCTCTCAAACAGGTACATGTTGTCCAGCGGGCCGGGGGCGGCTTCGGAGTGGTACTGGATGGCCATGATAGGCAAATCACGGTGGCGGAGGCCTTCTACCGTGCCATCGTTCAGGTTTACGTGGCTGACCTCGAGTCCTCCTTTCAAGGTATCGGCATCTATGGCATAGCCATGATTCTGAGCGGTGATATATACCTTGCCGGTAGCTAAATCACGGACGGGATGGTTGCCGCCTCGATGCCCAAACTTCAGTTTGAAGGTCTTGGCACCTAACGCTTTGGCTATGAGCTGAAGTCCCAAACAAATGCCCATCATAGGCTTTTTGCCTATAAGCTTTCCTACCATCTCCTTGATATCGTCAAGAAGGACAGGGTCACCGGGGCCGGGGGAAAGGATGATGCCGTCTGGGTTCAAGGACAGGATATCCTCTGCCGAGGAGGTGCAGGGGACAGCAGTCACCTGGCAGCCAAATTGACTCAAGATGCGCAGTATGCTGTATTTCAAGCCTAAATCAATAACTACGATGTGGAGGCTGCCTGGCTGCTTGCTCGTGGGCTCGTCGTCGCTCTCACCGGATTGCCATTCATATGATTTCTCAGTGCTAACTTCGTGAACGAAGTCAACGGAGTCATACCTGGGCAGCTTTCTTAACTCTTTAAGTGCCTCTTCAACAGGCATTTCTGACGTAAGAATTCCCATCATTACTCCAACCGACCTCAAATGCCGGGTTAAAGCGCGGGTATCTATGCCACTGATGCCGGGGATGCCATTAGCCAGCAGGAACTCATGTAGAGTGCGGGTGCTCTGCCAATGACTGGGTTGAGAACAATACTCTCGAACGGCTAAGCCCCTGACCTGAATCTGCCTGGATTCAAAATCGGATTCGTTGATGCCATAGTTGCCTATTAAAGGATAGGTGGGCACTAAGATTTGACCAGCAAACGATGGGTCAGTGAGCATTTCCTGGTAGCCAATCATACTGGTGTCGAAAACCACCTCACCATAGGTAGTGGCCTCGGCGCCAAAGGTCTCGCCTTCGTAAACCGAGCCATCCTCAAGAACCAGAATCGCTTTCTTAGTCATGAGACTTCACCCCAAAAAATTCGCAGAATTTTTAGGGAACCCGTTTGCTTCGCTCCGCTCATCAGCTTCACCTTAATCCTCTCCCTATGACAAGGGAATCGTCTATATAGGCTATCCTGCCATTAACTACGGTTGCCATCACCTTGCCTTTAAACTGGTAGCCATCGTAAGGAGTATTCTTGCCTTTGGAGGCAAAATTGCTGCTGTCCACTACCCATTCTCGGTTGGGGTCGAATATGGTTATATTAGCTGGCGCGCCTGCTTTCAAAGTGCCTAATTCGCTATCTTTACCAATGGTTTTCGCTGGTTCGTAAGTCAGCTTGGAAATCAGCATAGTGAGGCTTATTTTCCCTTTATGCACCAAAGCCATAAGGCAGCCAAGAGCAGTCTCGAATCCACTGATACCAAAAGCAGCTAAATCTAGCGAGCAGTTTTTATCTGCCAGGGTATGTGGAGCATGGTCGGTAGCGATAGCATCAATCACCCCATCTTTAAGTTCTTGAATCAAACACTCTATATCCTCTCTGGCTCGCAGGGGCGGGTTTACCTTGGCACTGGTATCGTATTGAGATTGCTTTGCTCCGCTCGCAATAACATCGCTATTTTCCCCCCATCCCCTACCCATAATCCTTTCCTCGGTTAATGTTAAATGGTGGGGGGTAACTTCAGCCGTGACCGAAATTCCCTTCTCCTTAGCCTGGCGTACAAGTTCTACTGAACCACAAGTGCTTACATGAGCAATATGGAGCTTAGCTCGCGTTAGTTTTGCCAGAGCGAGGTCACGAGCCACCATGATCTCCTCGGCGGCTGCCGGGATTCCTTTTAACCCTGACTTAGCAGATATCCAGCCTTCATTTATGACTCCGCCATTGCTCAGCGTCTTATCCTCACAATGGTCGATGACCGGTACGCCAAGGTCCCGACTGTAATCCATAGCGCGACGCATAACCTGCGAGTTTCTTACAGGGTCGCCGTCATCGCTAAAGGCAATCGCCCCAGCTTCAGCCAGCTCGGTCATGTCACAAATTTCTCTCCCTTCTCTTCCTCTAGTGATACAGCCTATAGGGAGGACATTAACAAAGCCATCCTTGCCAGCCTTTCGTTTCACCCAATCCACAGCATCCCGATTGTCTAAAGGTGGATTCGTGTTTGCCATACAACAAACAGTAGCAAAGCCACCTATGGCGGCGGCTTTTGTTCCCGTGGCGATGGTTTCTTTGTCCTCAAAGCCTGGCTCCCGAAGGTGACAATGTATATCTATGAACCCAGGAGAGACAATTAGCCCTGTAGCATCAATTACTTGAGATTGCTTCGCTTCGCTCGCGATGATAGTGCCTCCCAGTTGCATAATCTTGCCTTCAACAATAAGCAGGTCACCGAGCTGGTCTATACTTTGGCTGGGGTCAATTATATGGCCACCTTGGATGAGCAAAGGGACAGACTTATTGTTCATCATACTGTTATAAATGGGCATAGCTGCTAGATTTGAATCCCTGGGTCTTAGCTTCGTCTTCCGAACCAAAAATAATGAGATTTTCTGGTTTGATTCTTCGAATCCAGCTGCTGTCAGCGCTATGGTATTTCTTATTCTCCAATTTACCTTCATGCCAATCTGAGCTGGCGATATATTGAGGGTGAAGTTCATGTTCACAATAGACACAGCTCAGGATTAAAGGCTCGAGGTTTACTATCTTAAATTCAGGCTTTATATACCTTGTTTCTGTTTCCTGGTTCGACACGCAGAGTGAATTGGGGCACTTGAGCCCAGAATCTCGCTTGTAAATGGGATAGTCTGTCTTTTGACTAAGAGAATCGTCTTCCTTAGAAACTGTAAGTTCCTTAGCTCCCAAGAGGAGTGCTATGAGCGCCATTCTAACAGGCACCCCACGGGAAGCTTGTTTGAAGTACATACTTCTAGGGTCAGCATCCATCTCACAGGCCAACTCGTCAACGCGAGGCAATGGATGCATGATAAGCGTCTTTCTAAACTGCTCCTCCTTGAGGAGCTTTTTATCTATCACTGGATAGCCTTCTGCTTCCACTGTATGCCTCTCCTTCTGAAGCCTGGTAACGTAGAGGGCATCAACCCCTGCCTTCAATTCGATTTGAATATCAATATCAGGCAACATCGCAAGTTGATGCGGACTGCCTGGCGTTATGTATATGGCGTCTAGGGGAAAGGATTCTCTTTTAGCTACATGATTCATACCATCATACTTTTTCAGTTCACCCTTATATTCTGCAGTTAGCTTTCTTAGAACATGCTCCGGGGTCTCAAGCCCCGGGACAGGGCGGAAAAGAATGGTGGCACCAAACCTAGCCAGAGCATAAGTCAGAGAATGTATAGTTCGCCCATACTTTAAGTCTCCCCACAGAGCTATCTTCAGACCTCTAATGGTCTTTCTTTCTTTCTCGATAGTATAAAGATCACATAAGGTCTGGGTTGGATGTTCATGGCCTCCGTCGCCAGCATTTATTACTGGGATACCAGCATAGTCGGCAACTACCTTGGCTGCTCCCTCCCAAGGGTGTCTGATGACAATTATATCGGCGTAACTCCCCACCACTCTTGCCATATCA
>JAFGBN010000062.1 GCA_016933195.1 Dehalococcoidia bacterium
CAAAATTGGAGACAGAGCCAGGTTGTTACTAAATGCCGTTGTCGCTTATGATGTGCCCCAAGACGAAATAGTGAGCGGCTTTTATGCTATGCCTCACAGGCAGTGGAAGCAGGTGTATAAGAAACTGAAAGGCGAAATTTGAACCGAGGTAGCCGATTGGACAGACAGGTTAAAGTAGGAGTTATCGGCCTGGGTGCAATGGGGAAAAACCATGCGCGGATTTACTTTGAGCTTCCCGAGGTAGAGCTAGTCGGCGTTGCCGATGTGAATTACGGGCTGGCACAAAGCCTGGCTGTGAGATATCACGCTAAACCCTTCAACGACTACCAGAAGCTTCTAGAACAAGACCTGGACGCTGTAAGCATCGCTGTCCCTACTTCACTTCACAAGGAAGTGGCCATGAACGCTGCTCATGCCGGAGTGAGTATGCTGGTGGAGAAGCCCATTGCTGGTACCGTTGCGTCAGCCAAAGAGATAATTAAAGCTGCTCAGGAAAATAATGCTAAGCTTATGGTGGGGCACGTAGAGAGGTTTAACCCGGTGACGCCCATTATTAAGAAGGAAATCGAAAATGACGGAGTCAGCCTGATTGAAGTCACCCGGATTGGACCCTTTCCTCCCCGGGTAAAAGATGTTGGCGTGGTAACTGATTTGGCCACTCACGATATCGACCTCATCAGATACTTAACAGGTTCAGAATTCAGCAAAATCTACAGCTTGACTTCGAGAAGCCTGGCTCAACATGAAGACGCAGCTATACTTCTGTTTGAGATGGCAAACGGGGTATTAGCCAGGGTAACGGTGAACTGGCTCACCCCTTTCAAAGTTAGAGAAATCACCGTGGCTACAAAGGAGAAATTCATTAAAGCGTCGCTCATCGACCAGAAAGTAACCGAATACAGCAAATACAAAGAGAACGACTCCTATCTGGTGAAAGAGTTGAATGTGCCCTTCAGAGAACCGTTGAAGCTGGAACTACAGGCGTTTATCGATAGCATAAGGAATAACACCGAGTTACTAATCAGCGGCGCGGATGGGTTAAGAGCACTTGAGGTGGCAGGGCGGTGTCTTAAGCAACAAGAATGAAAATCCTATTCTGTATCGCTACGCCAGCCCAGGTTCACTTCTGGAGGTATTCGATTGAGAGCCTTGTAAAGAAAGGGCACAAGGTCAAGATACTAGCTCGAGATTATGAGTCTACACTTGAGCTTCTTGACAGATATGGACTCGAATATAGCTCATTTAAGCCTATCAGGTCAAAATATCTAAAAATTTTTGAACTCCTGACCCATGCTCTGAAAGGCTACGGTCTAGGGCGAAAGTTCCATTCTGACATTATTCTTGGATTTGGTGTAGGCACATCGTCCGTTTCAGCATTGCTGAGGAAGCCATGCATTGTCTTCACTGACACCGAGTCATTGCCTGTCCAGCATTTTCTCACCAAGGTCTTTGCCACTGTTATCATTACCCCCTCCTGCTTCAGGGGAGACCTGGGTAAAAGGCATATCCGAATTGCTGGATACAAAGAGCTTGCTTACCTCCATCCTAATTATTTCCACGCCGACCCAACAATCTATGATGAACTGGGCATAAGCAAAGACGAGAAATATGTCATCCTCCGCTTTAATGCCTTTGATGCCGTCCATGACATTGGTAGACGTGGTTTTTCGCTTCTTAACAAATATCAACTGGCAAGGGGACTAGGGAAATATGCGCGAGTTTTCCTCTCGGCTGAGGGAAGACTACCTGAAGATTTGGAAAGCTTCAAATTGCCCATTCCCTACCACCTAATCCATCACGCCCTCTACTATGCCAAACTCGTGATCTGCGATACTGGCACTATTGCCACTGAGGCAGCAACTCTGGGCACGCCCAGCATTTACTGTAGCTCTGCCGCTGGCCAATTTGGCAATTTCGTCGAGCTGCAGCAAAAATATGACTTGATCTACTGCTTTCGAGAGCCTAAGAGGGCAATTGAAAAAGCCCTGGAGCTCATCCAGCAGCCGGATTTAAAGGAGCAGTGGGCAAAGAAACGCCAGAGATTATTAGCCGACAGAATAGATGTCACCCAGTTTATAGTGTGGCTTATCGAGAATTACCCCGAGAGCTTTGAGGAATATCGGCGCAGCCAAGCAAACAAGCATTGACTTCAATAGGACATAGCATGGATAGACAACTGCAGGCAAATGATCATTTCCTAGCGGAGCGATTAGGGAGCTATTCTGGACCAAATGTATGGCGATGAGAGCTTGCTTGCTTATAGCTCATTCCTTTTCGCCTCCTCATAGCTTTACGTTCTCTATAGCAAAAATATTGCGCAAGAATGGCTTTGAGGCGATAATTATCGGGGTAGGAAATAGGAAGCTCCCCCAAGAAGATATATTAGATAACGGGATACGACTTCTTAGAGCTAGAAATGATGGGCTTTACTTCTCACCTTTCGTTTCAATATTAAACCCATTCACCTTAGCCTCGCTACTTCGCAAAGCACTGAGAGAGAGGGCGGATATTTACTGGTGTCATGGCTATGCGATGCTCCCCATAATGTTTGTTTTCAAATTGCTAGGTAAGCGAGTGATATATGACGTGGGCGATGATGATCCCTCTAATCTTTCCTATGTCATAAGAAACTCTTTTCATTTAAGGCCTATCGCTGCCTTTGTAGAAAGGGGCTTCAGATTTATGGAGCACATCGCCATAAGGCGTGTTGATTATGTGGTTACTCTTACAGAGTCGCTCAAAAGAGATAGAGTTAATTTTGCTCGAAGAATAAAGGCAATATACTATTGCATAGACCCGGTGTTTAGCCCGAATAGCACCGACGATAACCTTATTCAAAGGTTTAAAGACTTCAATGTGATTGTATATTCGGGGACCATAAGCCCTAACAAGGCGGCAAATGAAATCCTAGATGCATTTCTCCTTGTCAAAGAGCAGATTCCCAATGCCCTGCTACTGATGGTGGGGGCTTCGTCTTCGGAATCTAACGAAGGAGAATTTGAAGAATCACTCAAAAAGGTGCCAGATGTAGTAGTAACCGGCTGGTTGCCCTATATAGAGATGCCTAAATATATTTGTCAGGGCAAGGTGAGCCTAGCTATAGTGAAACCCTTTAATTATAGTTATAAGATAAGCATACCCTTTAAGCTACTGGAGCAAATGGCTTGTGGATTGCCAGTAATTGCTTCTAAGGGTCTCCCAGAGGTGGAAAGGATAGTTCACTTAGCAGATTGTGGGATACTTGTGGACCCAAACGCCCCCCGGCAAATTGGTGATGCAGTGATTGAACTTCTCTGCAATGAGAGACTGCGCTCCACTATGGGAAGAAACGCTCGTACCTATATTGAGCAGCATCATAATCTAAGGATAATGGAAAAGGACTTCATGGAGGTTTGTAGTTCCGTTCTTCTTCAAGGGTAAGGAGAAAAGACGAAGGTATTAGCAATGCGCCTGTGCAATTCTGGTAACCTGCTAAGGGATGGCTAAGGAAGGCGATTAAGCTTATGAGAACTAAAGAGAAATGGGACAGCATAGTAGCGATTGTCTGCTTTATGCTATTAGCTATAGCCTTGCTCATTGCTCACGCATCTCCTGCCACCGGGTACGAGTTGGATATCTATAATGCCACACCCCTGTCAGTATGGCTTTGCTTGTCCATCAGCTTCGTTGGTGGCATCATCATCCTTGTCCATCAGATAGCTACTAAGGGATACAGGGATAGCCGCTTCTGGCTAATCGGTTTGCTCGTCATCATTTTAGCCAGGATAACTTTGCTCTACTTGCCTTTTACTAGAAGTTATGTCACCTGGGGAGGAGACCACATAAGTCATATAGGTTACCTAAAAGATATAGTCCTAAGCGGGCATTTCCCCAGTACCAATTATTATCCTGTAACTCACATACTCCTATCACAGACTGTATTAGTCACCGGAGTATCGGAGATTACAGTGGCGAATCTTAGCACCGCTTTTCTCTCCATTATGTTTGTATTGTCCACCTATTTGCTTGCAACTGCTGTATTCCCTCACAGAGGGCAACAGCTATTGGCTACGCTTCTAGCAGGTGGAGTAATGCTTGGAGGAGCAGGTTGCAATGTCTTTTCGAACCCAAACGGCTGGTCTATCCTTCTATTTCCACTTTTGTTTTATTGCCATTTTAATCGTGCCGTCGCCCCTTACCGAATCTTACTCATAATACTGTTGGTGCTATACCCTTTCTTTCATCCATTGTCCGCGCTTATGGTCATCGTGGCCCTGATAGTAATTGAATTATCAAAGCCAGCGTTCTCTTTTATAGCCCGGAACAGGAAAACCCTGGGCCTTATACCCATATCTCGATTCACGCTCAGCGTTATATTGCTTGAAGCCGCAATCCTTCTTCCCTGGGTGCTCACCTCTCCTAGGTTTAGCTATAATCTGCGACTCCTGTTGAGCCAAATTACGACTGGAAAGGCGCCCAGTGTGGTTGGCGCAATGCAAGCTACACTGGGCAAGATAGATATGCATGGGCTTGACCTCGTAACGTTATTCTTTAAGCTGTATGGAGTAACAGCTATATTATTGATTCTCTCAGTTATTGGGATCTATTACCTTGTAAGGCGAATTCGGGCTGGTGATAGCGGCGAAAAAATGCCACAGCTTTTTGCCCTGAATGCTGCCTTCTTCTCATTTGGCTTTCTCTACTTTTTATATTTATTGGGTGCGCCAGGTTTGCAACCCATTGCTGGTCAGCGCATCTTGTCCTACGCGGTGATACTCACGCCAATACCGGCCGTGTTCGCCTTGTATGGACTGTCTAGAGGAGCCAGTCTTAAATATCTGGCTAGCGCAGGGATTCTATGCGTAGTAGTGCTTACCTCTTTCCTTAGTATACGTGGGCTTTATCAGTCGCCTTATGTAATACAGCCGAATGCGCAGGTTACCCGGATGGAGATGACTGGAATGACCTGGTCCCTCAAGGAGAAAGACCGCACTGTTAACTCAGTTTACATTATGAGTGCTCCTGACCGTTTTGCCGACGGGATATTGGGGACCATTGAGGCCCGCAAAAGAGTTGATACGAGATATGCCCTACCGTTCTCTGACCACTTCGCATACGCAGCGCATGATAGCTTAGGAGAGCAATACATCGAGGACAGGTATGCCGCCATCACCGAAAAGGACAGGATTATATATACTACCGTGTGGCACGAAGTGGGCAGGTTTAATGATAGCGATTTCATGGAATTGGAGCAGGACTCCACAGTAGACAGGCTATACTCAAATTACGAATTGGATGTTTATCTAATACATGGTAGCGCCGGCTGAGCAAAAATGTAATCCAGATGGCGAATGAAATTGCTGTAGCACCTGTGAATAAAAGATTATGGAAACATCCTTTTTGAGTTATGCCTAACTCAGTGAAGTTCACGGGGCTATGTAACTTTATTAAGCAGGTGAGCTAGTTGCTCGGCTTGCCTCTTTCGTGTATATTTGCTGATGACCTTTTCTTTCGGTCTATAGTAAGACTTGATTTCTCCCAGGGTTTTAACTTCTCCAAGCCAGCGCTCAAGAAGGGCTTTGATTTCACCCGCTTTATTGAGCAGGATTCCTGCGCCAGACTCCGTTAAAAGGCTGTCCATAACCCCCTGCTTTAACCCGATTGCCAGAATAGGTCTCCTCGCGCCTAAGTACTCAAATATTTTACCTGTATAAACCCCCTTTTCCCTGGGGTCATTCCAGCCCAGCAGCCAAAGGACAGTAGATTCCTTTTGTCGCCTGATGCTTTCCCCAAAAGGGACAAAACCGTAAATCTTCACCAACTCCTCAAGACGATAATTTCTTATCAAAGAAGACACGCTGTCTGCAACGTTCTTACCAAAGAAACGCAGCTCAAAGTCCTTTGGACAGACCAGGCTTATCCGGTGCAGCTCGGCTATTGCCTCAAAAAGAGGAGTGGGATCTTGCTTGCCGGGGTATATGTTTCCAGTGTAGGTAATAGTGAACTTAGTGCTCAAGGGAATATTCTCTCTGTAGTCCTCGTCATCAAAGCCATTAGATATTACTGCCACCTCCTTTGAGTGAAGTGCCTTTAATTCCTTAGCCATAGGTTCGGAAACAGTAATTAAGAGGCTGCTATTCCACAGTGTTCTTCTTTCAAGCCACTGCAACAGGAAGTGGAATGGCTGAATCTTAATAAAATTGTGATTCAGTGACCAGTGGTCTCGAAACTCAGCCACCCAGGGTATCCCAGCCTTCTTTTGCAAGTAAGAAGCAATGAAGTGCGATACAGGGGGACCATGACTGCTAAATATTACGTCCACCTTATGCTTCTTTAGGATTTCCTCTCCTCTTTCAACTCCATAAGACCGCCATCCCATACCAGCGAAGAACAAGAGGTTTATTATTGACAATCTTCGCACAGGTCGTAGAACAGTAACCAGTCCATGTATAAGTCCTCTTCTTAGCCTACCTTTTGTCCCCGGAACAGGTATTTGCGAAGATATTTCGTCACCAGGAAACAGCCTTCGCTGAATAGTTGAAACCAAATCAAAGTGACGAGTTCTAACCACATTAGCTTCGTCCGTCTCCACGTGCAGGGTTTGTGCTTCTCCACTATACCCGCTTGCTGTTAACACTATTACCTCCCACCCAAAATGCGGCAGGTACTTAGCGAATTTCCCTACCCTTACCGCCCCCATATTGTTTTGAGGGGGAAAATAAGAGGAAACTATAAGCACCTTTCCTTTCTTGCCTTCAAAGGCTGTCATTAGCTGTCCTCCAAGTTCTTATCCTCTCCTTGCTGTTCAGTCAACTCCTGCTCGTTGCTGGTGGAGCGATTATGAGTGATGAGGGGGCTCCCCAGCCAGAACCTTGGATTCAACATAGAATAAGCCTCCAGTATAATCGCCCTGGCTTCGCTTTTAACTTTCCTGGCATCCAGATTGCGAGCTGTAGAAAACGCATCAGCGTACAACTTCAAGTCTTCTCGCCTAAGCAAAATGGTATCGACCAAGCTATTTCCCGATATCCTTAAGAAAGTAACAAGCACCACAAGAGCAGTAACGGAATAAGAAATAGTTGATGCCAGGGCTGCCCCAGAGATTCCCATTCTGGGGATAAGCACTAGATTCAGGGGTATATTCACTGCCAGTGAAACACCAGCAGCAATGGTACCAACAACAGGTTTCCCTCTTCCTGTTATTTCATTAGCCAGCACCTTGGGGATACTCAAGGCTATAACGCCCGGCAGGAGAATCCACAGGGGTCTAAGGGCAGGAAGGAACGCAGAGCCAAAAAACAAAGTGAGAATGTACTTGCCTAAACCAAAGAGGACAAGGGCGACCAGAATAGTGATAAAGAGAGTATTGCGGCATATTCTAGGTGTTGACCTATTTGCTTCTTCAGCGCCCAATCCTGGAGTTCGGGCAAATATCACCGTGCCCACCGCACCGGGAAAATACCACAACGCCTCCGCCATAACAACGGAGATGGAATAATAGCCCACAAAGGTCACATCCATAAATAGGGCAACCAGAAACATATCCAGGCGATAGTTAAGAAACTGGATTATGCTGCCCAAATATCCCTTCACGCCAAATTTGACCGAATCTTTAAACAATAGAAGATGAAAAGACCACCTTATGTTAGTCGTTCTACACACCAGCAGTACAGATAGGATAGCTGCCATAAGAGCAGCTATTGCCCATGCCAAGATAGCGCCGAATACCCCGCCCTTAAGGGCAAATAAGAGGAATAGTATAAGCACTAACCTCACACTAGCTTGTGCTAGAGACACCAGGTTATATTCCTTTATCCTGCCTTGCCCTAATAAAACCAGGCTGAGGTATGTTGTTAACAAGATGGGTGGCACTACCAGCGTAGCTACTACAACGTAACGTGTTTCAGTCTCCTGTAGGAAGGAAGGTTGGAAAATGAAAAAGTAGGCCAGAAAACCAACTATTAGAAGAACTCCCAGCCCTAACGCTGAGATAAGTGAGTTCGAAGCAAGCTCAGTCCAGTTATGTTTGCGACTGCCCCCAAAGTAAACGTTGGCAATGCCTATGCCTAAATTTCCCAGCAGAGCCAGCAAAGCGGGAACCAGGATGATTAAGGAGTAAGCCCCCTTCCCCTCAGGCCCCAATACCCTGGCGATGACAATAACCGCTGCTATGCCCAGAATAACTGCTATTATATGGGCAGAGAAGGTGATTGCGGTGTCTCTTATGAATTTCAACCTTTCACCTTGGTGCAAATCTCATAAAGGTCCAGGCAATCTTCGGGACAAGCCTGCTCTATCCTGAAGTCATCGAGAAGAAACTTAGTTGTGAAAGTTTCCTGTGGTATCGTTTTTCCCTTCTTTTTGCACTCGGCGAAGTGTTGCCTCATCTTTTTCAACCGAGTAAGTATGGGTGATGGCAAGTCGTGGAGCATTCTGTGACAAAGGGGTCTCTCAACATAGGCTTCAAAAGGAGTTTGCTTTACTCGATTACGCTCAATAGCTTGAATTTCATCTGAGCCATGCAAGCCGTGAACTTCGACCTCTTCAAAAACCCTGCTGAGCAACTTTTTGAATTCCTCATGATCGTATTCCTTTTTGTGTTCCGGATTCCACGGTTTTTGGAACGGCAAGAGCCTCAGTTTCTTATTGGGGGTGGAGCAAATAAATTGACCTCCGCTTCTAAGTACTCGCTTGATTTCTGTAAGATAGTCCAAAACGAATTTCGGTTCGATATGCTCTATTACCTGAAAAGACATCACTGCATCAAATGAGCCATCTTCAAATGGGAGTTGCGTCCCCTCTCCAAGCACAAAGCATAAATTATCCTTCCTAAATTTATCCCAATAGTCTGAAACACTCTCTCTCGAAACGTCAAGCCCCACTATACTAAAGGCAGACCTCGACAAGAAGTCATCGCCGTAGCCAGCACCACACCCAATGTCAAGCACTCTTCTTTCAGTCACAGACGGACCAGCGAGTAGCACATATGCAGCCAAGTGCCTCAGATATTCCAGGTACTGTTGTTTATTATCCCACTTCTCTCTCAGTATTACAGGCATTTTGACCCCTCAACATCCTCTAATTGTGCCAGTAGCAACTTGGAACTCGGGCCATCTTTAGCATATCTCAAAGTGATTCCATCCACCATGTATAGAATGAGACCAACTAAATAGCCGATAGCTTCACCAAATGCTCCCAGCCTTCTTAAGAGAGGTAACATCGCGATAAGTCTCCATACCATTGACACTACACTTCGAAGTAAGCGGCTGTTTAAGCGATTTTTGTCAATTGGATTGTTCATATAATAAAAAATCGGCATAGTTATAACGGGCTCTAGTTCTGTCTTGATTAACGCCTCTTTATATCCATCCATTGTTCTATCATATTCATGAAATCCAGACGGACGAGGCTCTTTCAAAAAACTATCTGTGATGAGAATTTGGGTTTCTTGGTGGGATAATTTTCTTATGTTCGCAATCGCTTGTTCAAATTTAGCTTCTTCCACAATATGAAAAAGCACATCAAAAGCCGTTATAACATCAAATTTTTCCTTAATAGATAATTCCTTAGATGAAATATCTGCTTTTATGAACTCATATCCAGGATACTTAGTTTTTAACATGGATATGCTTTTCTCTGTGATATCGATTCCTGTAATGGACTTAGCACCTCTTTCTTTCCAGTAATCTACATAAAATCCTGTCCCAACGCCGATGTCCAATATTCGCTTTCCCTGAGGATTTATTTGGCTGGCTTTTAAAAGTTTAGTTAATGCTCTTAGCCTTGCTTTATATAGCCATTTGTTATATTGAACTCCTAAACCCAAGAACCCTACTCCTCCTAGAGAAAAATCCTTCTTGAGCCTCTCCTCCCAATATTTCTCCGGGGCATATTTAGCCATCTTCAAATTGCCTTCCTTTCAACACTCCCATAAACCTCGTCCAGCATCTTCCCTACTCTCTCATAGCTGAACCTTTCCCCGGCATATTGGGCTAGCTTCTCAGGGGAGTAACTGTGGTAGATGTATACTCGTTCCTAGCTCTCTATCCACCAGGGTCTTTGCTCCAGGGTGAGGGTCATGGCCGCTTCCAATGTCAAGCACTATCCATCCGTCTTCTATTTCTACTTTATACGTAGCCTTGCCCACTCTATATTTAGGCAATTTTACTCCCTCATTAAGCCCACCATTGCATGCTGTCAAATCAGGTTTTTCCCAGATTGCCTTTTTGCGACATCAGACCATTAATCACTTCTAGTAGTTCTCTTTCTCTTCTTTCTACGGGAAACAAATTTCTAATGCGCTCCCTTGCCTCTTTTCCCTTACTTGAATTCAGTGCCTTCTTTATTGCCTCCGCTGTACTCTCTGGATCGCCATATGGTACATAGAAGCCGGTATCGCCGGCTACTTCCGGCAAAGCTGCATTATTAGTAGTAACAGGAACGCACTCGCATGCCATCGCCTCAGCTAGGCTTAGGCCGAAGGACTCATGGTAGGAAAGCTGGCAATATACTTTTGCTTTTTGATAGCGCTTGGGCAATTCCTCAAACGGGACATATCCTGCAAATTCAACATTCGATGGGGCAACTGTCATAAGATTTTCAATGGAGTTATCGTAAGCTCGTCCGACCAGCATGAACCTTACATCTGGCAGATATATAGCGGCCAGGACGAAAACTTCTAATCCCTTTTTCCTAAGAGTTTTATGCGTCACACCACCCACAGTCATTACTAAATTCTCGTTTTTCTCCCCTTCCGGCTTGAATTTGCAGCAATCGACAGCGTTATAGACAAGCTGTATCCTGTCAGAGTTTACATAATTTAAAGCTTCATTTTTATTGAACCCGGAGACTGCTAAGACTTTGTCAGCATGCTTCAATGCAAATTTTGCTATTCTGGCAGATCTTGATTGCGAGAACCTCATCACGCCATAGTTTATAGCTGGCTCGTTTGCGACATCGTACCCGCCGGCCACTACAATCGATTTTTTCCTGAATATTTTCGACAGTAAGACTGCTAGAAATGCATTGGGACCTGCAAACCAGGAAAAGTTGACATCAGCCCATAGGATGCATTTAGTAAAATTAAGCAAGGTTCTCAGCGTGCCTTTTACATTTCTTCTTACATTTCTTCTGCTCAAAGCAACATCTATAACCTTTACATTAAAATGTTTTTCAAGCAAATCTAAATCCTGTTGAATAAATGATGTAATCCACGGACGAATAACCAGAATTTTTACTTTGCCAGGCATCGCAATTTCCTCATTAGCTCTACGACCTTATACAGTGAAGCTCTTTTGGCCTGCTCCTTGACGAAGACTCCTCCCACTGGGTTGACCTCCGAAGGATACCAGGCGGGAAGGAAAAGGATTTTCAAACGATTTTCTTCGGAAACCTGTGGCATCCTATGACCTCCACAATCCTCTCCGCTGCCCTGCCATCCCAGAGGTCTGGACAACCGCTTTCTTTGCCTTTGCCATCAAGGATTTTGAAGGCCTCCTCAATAATCCTTTCGGTGTTATTCCCGACCATGGTATTGCTTCCCTCAGTTATAGTTATTGGCCTTTCGGTAGAATTCCTTAGAGTCAAGCAGGGGATGCCTAATACTGTCGTCTCCTCCTGAATTCCACCGGAATCAGTCATCACAAACCTGGCATGCATCTCTAGTTTGAGGAAGTCGAGGTAGCCGACAGGAGCAGTGATTAGTAACTGGTGTTTGAAGATTGGTCGAGATTCAGGTTCAGCCCTAGATTCGGGGCTGATATCCAGAAACTGGCTAAGTAAGCCGAATTCCTTAAGCCTTTTCTGGGTGCGAGGATGGGCAGGAAAAACGATGGGAATTCTGCGGGAGACTTCACTTAAAGCTTTAATGATCCTGAGCAGGCTTTCTTTTTCATCCACATTGCCAGGGCGATGCAGGGTTAGCAAGGCATAGCCTTTTTCGGTTAAGTTTAGCTGCTGGATAATTTTGGATTGCGCAGCTTTGGCTTTGTTATAAAGTAAGCTATCTACCATTACATCTCCAACCAGGAAAATCTTGTCATCAGGTATACCTTCCTTTTTCAGGTTTTCATCAGCATCAGGGGAAGGAGTAAGTAAGTAGTCAGAAATGGCATCGGTGAGCAAACGATTTATTTCCTCAGGCATTGTCCTATCAAAAGACCGTAGCCCGGCCTCAACATGAGCTACAGGGATGTGAAGCTTCACAGCAGCTAAGGCAGCAGCCAGGGTGGAGTTGACATCGCCAACCACTATGACTAAATCAGGCCTCTCTTTAAACAGGACTTTTTCAAGCTCTATCATTGTTCTTCCTGTCTGCTCAGCATGGGTTCCTGAGCCGACGTCAAGGTAGATATCGGGCTGAGGAAGCTCCAGATCCTGAAAAAAGACCTGAGACATCACGTAATCGTAGTGCTGGCCAGTGTGAATCAGTAAATGTTGAATGGGGATTGGTGATTGGGGATTGGCGTTGTGTTTTTGTATCGCCCGTATTAGCGGGGCGATCTTCATAAAGTTAGGTCTAGCGCCGACAACGGAAATAATTTTCATCATACTAGCCCTCAGTAATTGGTGATTGGAGGCTGGGCTCTTTCCTTTACCAAATGGATTAAGCCCTGTAACACTCGTGAAACCTTATTCGCTCTTGCTTGAAGTGTTTTCAGCCTAGAAGGGTCACCCAGCTTAATCTTCCTGGCAATCTCAATTTGTGTATCTAATTCGCTAGCTGAACCTAGCGACACATATAGAAACTGTATAAACTCCTTGTTGCTAGCGCGTGCAGCTCCTTCAGCGATGTTGCTGGCTATCGAAACTGCCGCTCGTCGCATCTGAGAGGTTAACCCGAACTGTTCCTCTCGTGGAAATCCCTTTGTTCCATCGTAACAGATAGCTGCAAGTTCCATCGTTTCTTTCTAGACATCCAAATCTTTATGGGTTTTCATCTTACTGATGACTAGTTACTAATCACTATTAACAAACTCCTTGATTGTCTTAGCTATCCTCTCCATTTGCTCCTCTTCAAGTTCAGGATATATAGGCAGGGAGAGCACCTCTTCCTGGGCTTGCTCACTATTTGGGAAATCGCCCCGTTTATGACCTAAAGATTTGTAGACTTCCTGAAGATGCAGCGAGAGGGGATAATAAATAGCGGTGGCAATGCCCTGGGAGTTCAGAAATTGCTTTAGTCCGTCGCGGCTCAACTTTGAGTTATTGAGGCGAATGGTGTAGTAGTTGAAGACGTGATAGCCGTAGGATACCACATAAGGTGGCTCAATCCCATCTATTGATTCAAGGAGTTGAGAGTACAGGTTTGCCTTTTCCCGGCGTAATTTAAGCCATTCATCCAGATGCCTTAGCTTGACACGGAGTATAGCTGCCTGAAGCCCATCAAGGCGACTATTGAAACCAGGAACGAGGTGGTAGTATTTCTGCTTGCAGCCATGGTTCCGCAGCATAGTCACTTTCTCAGCAAGCTCAGAGTTATTGGTTACCACCATTCCCCCATCACCATAAGCTCCTAATACCTTGCTGGGGAAGAAGCTGAGACATCCAGTATCGCCCAAAGAGCCTACTTTGCGGTGACTGGCGACCGGTGACTGGTGATTGGTGACTGGTGATTGGGTAGTATAGTAAACGGCGCCGAGGGATTGGGCGCAGTCCTCGATGATTTTAAGATGGTATTTTTGGGCAAGGTCCAATATAGGACCCATTTCAGCGGATTGACCGTAGAGGTGGACAGGGACAATCGCTTTCAGCGGTGATTGGTGACTGGTGATTGGTAATTTGCGGGCGGATTTTGTCTCCAGGAGGATGGCGAGTTTTTGAGGGTCAATATTGTAGGTTTTTGGGTCTATGTCCACGAAGACAGGAATGGCGCCGCACTGGGTTATGGCTTCGGTGGTGGCAATGAAGGTGAAAGGAGTGGTGACCACCTCATCTCCTGGCCCAATGCCGCAGGCAAGAAGGGCCAGCTGGAGAGCTTCCGTCCCGGAGGCTACCCCTACAGCGTGTTTTACTCCAAGGTAAGCAGCCATTTCTGACTCAAAAGCATTTACCTCAGGGCCAAGTATGAATTCACCCCGCTCAATAACTCTATGGATGGCACTATCTACCTCTCCTTTTACTGATGAATATTGCGCTTTCAAGTCAACTAATGGTATGTTCACCTTTAATTCTCCCCAATTGGCAACGACCGCACGCGAATACGAGTTGCCTCTAATATTACTATGCTACCCTGCTCTAAGGCTTCCTTAATAGTTGTCAGGTTAGCAAGCAAGAGAGTTGACTGCGACTTAATCCGAAGCAGTTTGCATACCATAATCCCGCACATGGATGGCATCATGTCCAGCTCGCTTTAGCTCTTCGGCAACAATAGGTGAAAGAGCGCTGTCTGTTAAGAACTTCACAGGACGCTTACCAGTGGTAGTTCACGTTCCCTCACCGCCTCGGCAGCATAACTCAATGCCTGGCGGATATCTTCAGGCTCGAGATCGGTATACGCTTTTAATATCTCCTCTTCGCTTATCCCGTCAGCTATCATTTGTACGGTGGTCGCCACTGGAATACGCAACCCTCGGATACATGGCACGCCACCCATCTTATTTGGCTCAACAATTATACGCGTAAACTTCATTCTCAATCATCTTCCTTGCTGCTAATTTGGTTTTCGCTTTCCTTTTGATAAATCTTACCACACCTGGAACATCGAGCCTGGCTATTTTTGCCAAAATTAAGCTTCGCACCACATTCGCAAACCCAGCCCTGAATTTGAGCCGGATTGCCATAAACTAGAGCGTGGGCAGAAACATCTTTAGTAACTACAGAGCCGGCACCAATGAAGGCATACTTGCCAATGGTATTCCCGCAAATAATCGTGGCATTGGCGCCAATGGTAGCACCCCTTTTAACCAACGTGGGCTGGAATTCGTGTTTTCGTGAAATATGGCTTCGGGGGTTAATAACATTGGTAAAGATGCAAGAGGGGCCACAGAAGACATCATCCTCCAAAGTGACTCCCTCATAGACCGAGACATTATTTTCGAGCTTCACATTATTTCCTATCTTTACCCTCTTGCTAATAAAGGCATTTTGCCCGATAACACAATCCCTTCCAATGGTTACCTCGGGCATAATGTGGCAGAAATGCCAGACCTTCGTCCCTTCACCAATTATGCAGGGCTCTTCAATAATGCTTGTTTCATGAACAAAGAAGAGTTTTCCCTCCTCGCTAAGGGCGATAACTCTGCTTTTCTCATCAAGCGACTGCTGAAAGAGAGATAGAATCTCCAGAACCTGTAGCCCTTTATGCCCGTCCGCCCTGGGCCTTCGGCGAGTTTCGATACACTCAACGAAGTCCTGGCATTCTATCTTTAATGGCTCTTCCGAACTAACCTCGATAACTTCGGGTTCTTTCCAATGAGGAATAGGTCTTCTCTCTATCCATTCGATTTCGTGGTTGAAAAGCTGAAGTTTTCCCTCAGGATTTGTATCATTAAATTCAGCCATCCTTCTATCACCCACAACAACAAGCTTCTGTTCCTTGTAAGGGTGGAGCCAGCTAACAAAAATATGTGCCTTTACCCCACTACGAAAATCCATAGTAGTCACGGTGACATCGGCAATATGCTGGTCAAGATAATAGCCGCCGTGAGCCGAGACCTGGTAAGGCATTTCCCCACCAAGGAGCAGCAAGATACCCGATATATCGTGAGGAGCAAAGCTCCACACGATATTCTCTTCAGTGCGGAACTTGCCCAAATTTAGCCTATTGGAGTAAATATACCGCAGCTTCCCCAGCTCCCCACTGTCCACGAGTTCCTTCAATTTTTCCACAGCCGGGTGATACTCAAGAAGATGGCCAACCATCAAGATTTTCCCCCTCTGCTCTGCAAGCTCAACAAGTTCCCCTCCCTCCTCCACCCTCAGCGCCAGCGGCTTTTCCACAAAGACATCCTTGTCCGCAGATAGAGCCTCTTTTGCCATAGAATAGTGAGACACAGCCGCAGTCGCGAGGACTATTCCCTTTATCTCTCTATCCTGAAGCACGTGCTCGTAGTCCGCTTCAGTCCTTGCCGAGGGATAGAGTGACTGGAACTGTGCTAGCCTGTCAGGATCACTGTCACAAATAGTATGCAGGGCATTCAGTCGGGCAAAGTTCCGCACCAGGTTCTTTCCCCAGTAGCCACAGCCAATAACAGCGATGTTCCCTGCCAACTTGTTTATTCTCCCGTAATCATTCACCTTGCTGTTATTATGAACGCAGCAAAGAGTTCGTAACACACTTAATTTCAATCAGGTTGACATACTGCCATTGAGCGCGTTTATTCCCCCAACCTGACAATATTTTTCTGCTTTAATCCTCTGGTGATTCCCCTGGTATCAAATACCAGTTTTGCCTGAGTCACTATCTGCTCCAGATTGTAGCAACTATGGTCAGTAGCTATCACTATACAATCCATTGCGGATAGGCACTCTTCGGTAAGATCTACCGAAGCCAGGGTATCCTGGGGGAGCTGGATTTTGGGTACATAGGGGTCATTATAGCTTACCTCTGCCCCCCTGGCATTAAGAAGCTGCATCACCTTTAAAGAGGGCGATTCTCTAATATCCCCCACATCTTTCTTATAAGCTACCCCGAGCACCAGCACCTTAGCCTTATTTAAGCTCTTGCCCTGAGCATTTAAGGCTTCCATAATGCGGGAAGTAACATAATAGGGCATCTGCTCGTTGATTTCGGCAGCAATCTCAATAAACCTGGTGTGGAAATCATATTCTCTGGCTTTATTAGCAAGATAATAGGGGTCGAGCGGGATGCAGTGTCCACCGATACCAGGGCCAGGATAGAAGGGCATATAGCCAAAGGGTTTGGTAGAAGCCGCCTCAATCACTTCCCAGACATTTATGCCTATCCTATCACAAAGCTGAGCGAGCTCATTAACCAAAGCGATATTTACGCTGCGGAAGACATTCTCGAAAATTTTGGTCATCTCTGCTACCTCAGGGCAAGAGACAGAGACTAGCGACTCAGCCACCTGGTGATAAAGAAGCTTAGCCATCTGAGTAGAGGCAGGGTCTATGCCACCTACTATCTTGGGCGTATTCTTGATAATATACTTCTTATTTCCCGGGTCAACCCTCTCTGGTGAAAAGGCTAAATAGAAATGCGAGCCTGCTTTTAGTCCCGAGCGCTCCAGTATAGGTAGTACCACTTCCCTGGTGGTGCCTGGATAAGTGGTGCTTTCCAAAACTACTAGCTGCCCCGTTTTGAGACGCTGAGATATCTCCTCAGCTTCACGAATTATATAGGATAAATTGGGGCCTTTGGTTCTGGTTAGCGGAGTAGGCACACAGATACAGATAGCATCCACCTCGCTGAGCCTGTTCTGGTCTATAGTTGCCTCTAGAAGTCCGCTGGTGACTACCGATGAAAGGCACGCCTCTGAGGCATCGGCAATATAAGATTTGCCTTGGTTAACCAGGTCAATCTTATCTTGCTGAACATCAAACCCAAGCACCCTGAATCCAGCTTCTGAAAAAGCCACTGCTAAAGGAAGCCCAACGTAGCCAAGACCGACGATGCCCACCCTGGCAGATTTATCCCTGATTTTGTGTTCCAACTGAAGCATGTTCTCTTTTGGATTTCCCTCCAAAACTGTATCTCGAATTATAGCCGAAATTTTTAACTTTGGAAACGCCCGCCAAGCTGCGCCTTATGTCACCGAACGTCCCCTCCGGGTAGATTAGAGGAGAATTTCGGCTTCCATTTCTTATCGTTGTACCATAATATAAAGCGAGGGGTGAAAAGATGCCAAGGAGAAATTCATTAAAGCGTCGCTCATCGACCAGAAAGTAACCGAATAC
>JAFGBN010000007.1 GCA_016933195.1 Dehalococcoidia bacterium
GTTGTAACTCCTCCACATTTATCAACTCGAATACCTCCTTTTAATCGCACTCGTCAATTTGGGCACTATAGTATCAGTCCCCTAATGCCAGCTAATTGCTGAGCACCCCCCGGTACCAGATACTATAATACCTGCTATACCATCCCCAACCATTCCCAAGCATATAGTGATAATAAACATAAACCCCGCTGTCAAGAATTGGCAGCTAGAAATGTTGAAGTTCCAAAAATATCAACCTTGCACTTACGCCGCATCGGGAAAATATTGCACCGTTGCATCTGGTATCACCGCTACCTTTGCTTTGTCTCCATACCTGTTCTTGAGTTCTTGGATTACCTCAGCCCAAGTCTTCGCCCAGTTAATGGACTTAGGTGGTGCAATCCAGTCTCCGCCAACTTTATCTGAGTAGGGTGCCATGACAGTTAGTCTCTTGGTGTTAAGAGGCAGGCCTGTCTTAGGAGCCCAGAATCGGCCGCCAAAGTTCTTGCCAAAGCTCCTAATGAGGTAATGGTTTATCTGCCCTTCGGGCGTAACCACTATGAGTACCATATCACCGCCTTTCTGAGACAAGAGTGGAGATGCTACCCAAGGAGCAAGAACCATCTCGTTCGCCTTGGAATAGCAATTGGCAACGACAATGTCAGCGTCCCTAACCATATCTGTGGCATAGTGTTCTTTGGCCAATTTCACTCCCTCTACGTGTTCTTTGACAGGATTGCCAACAAAGATAGCCGTTATCTCTCTTTTTAGATTAAGTAGGACATCTACTTTAACATCAAGCCCCGCCATTATAGCTGCTTCAATGATGTCTTGTTCCAACACATTACCTTCGTACTTGCCTATGCCAACCGTGCGGGAGAGCCCCAGCCTGGTGTGATTGGCCTCTATGGTATCCATAGAAGCAACGCCAGGAAGGATTATTTTGCTGCCGCCGCCAAAGCCGCTCATCGGATGCGGCACGATAGCTCCAATGCCAATTTTGAGGTCGCAAGACATAAACTCACTATTTATAGAAATTGGTGTACCATAGCTACTTGTTCCGAGTGGGGTACAATTCTCATAGGGGTTATGATTGTAGACCATAAACCTGCCCATCACATCATCCCCCAGCTTCTTTCTGAAATCTATGCCGTTCATCGAACCGTGAGCTCCAATGGCAGCGATGAACCGTATATTATCGTCGGGAATGCCAGCAGCTGCAAGCTCCTCTAAAATATAAGGTATAAGCACTGCAGATGGCGTGGGCCTTGACAGGTCATCAAAGAGTATCGCAACTTCTTTCTTCCCTCTGGCCAACTCCTCTATGGTCTTGGTGCCAATGGGATTGCGGAAGGCCTTCCTGATTTCGCCCTCGCTCAAGGTAGGAGCATCATGGCCATGCATATAGCAAATTGTAACCTCCCATGAATCTGGAAAATCTATCTCGAGTTCGGTATCTCCATACCATTCCATTTGTGGTAACCTGACAAGTTTTGAGTTGCTCATATTAAATATCTCCTTCCTTATATACTTAAATCGCCATCAACAAAGTTCTGACGTCTTTCCATGTGTCCTGATATCCGGCCACACTGTGCCGCCCATTCTCGTTCGAGCATCCTGGCTGCAGCCCAAATTGCTTGCTCACAATATGGCAGCCCCGGGATTCAATATGTTATTGGGGTCAAATGCCTTTTTTATTTCTCTCATAACATCCAGTGACTTCTTATCCATGTAGAGATCGAGTTCAGCAAGCCTGGTTTTCCCCAGACCGTGCTCTCCAGCTATAACTCCACCTAAATCGTTTGCCACCTTGTATATGTCCCTTCTTACCTCCTTAAAGATTCCTCTCTCTTGTAAATCATTCATTAGATGGGTATGTAAATTGCCATCTCCAGCATGACCTACTACAGGAATGATTGTGTCATACCGCTTTGCAATTTTGTCTACCTCGTCCATGAGTTTCCCTATATTGGCAGGAGGTACAGCTACGTCCATACCTTCCGCCATTCTGGGTTTCATAGGCGTATATACTTCGCCTCTTATCTTCAGAATGTCAGCTTGCTCTTCTCTTCTCTCAGCAATTAAAGTATCCACGGCGTTATATTCCTGACAGACGTTCGATATCTGCTCACACTGGGAATATACTTCATCCTCACTCTCACCTGCTACTATTATTATTAAGTGAGCCTTCCCTTTCGCAGCCGGCCACTTCAGACCCAGGTGCTCTGCTGATACTTCAGCCTCAGCATGTTCCATATATTCTATAGCTAATGGGACTACTCCGCTTTGCAATATCTTCGGAACAGTATTTATCGCTTCATGTCGGTCATCATATGATACGACCAAAGTCGCACTCGCGACAGGCTTGGGATATAACCGGAAAACAACTTTGGTTATCACACATAGAATCCCTTCGCTACCTATTATCAGATGCATTAAATCGAGTCCTGTGTTATTCTTGAGTAGCTTACCTCCCATGTTTACTATCTCTCCTGTGGGAAAAACCACCTCAAGGCCTTTCACATAATTCCTGGTAACTCCTTGCTTTATCACTCTCTCCCCTGCAGCATTGCAGGCAACAACTCCTCCTACCTGAGCACCTTCATCCCCGGGATGCGGAGGGTAGAACAGGTCAACATCTTCCACCGCCTTTATCAAA
>JAFGBN010000063.1 GCA_016933195.1 Dehalococcoidia bacterium
AGCGCAGGGGAGAAATGTCCCGATAATGATTGTGGCTGATGATACCATGACAGTGGTAAGTAAGATGGATTCCGCAGTTCGCAAGATTAACGTGCGCGGGAAAAGGATCGAAGAGAGTGTTTCCACCTTCCGGAAATTCATCGATAGTAAGTACCTTGAAATGTTGTCGAAATGACTCATTAAGAAGGACAACCCAAACCAGAGGTGAGAAATGGATCAGGAAAGGGCTAGCGGAATATTACTGCATCCAACATCGCTACCAGGGCCTTTCGGTATCGGAGACCTAGGGCCGGAAGCGTATAAATTCATTGATTTCCTAGCTGACACGGGGCAAAGCCTGTGGCAAATTCTGCCCTTGGGCCACACAAGCTATGGTAACTCCCCATATATGTGCTTTTCTGCCTTTGGTGGCAATCCTTATCTTATTAGTCTAGAAAAGCTTGTCGATGAGAGCCTATTGGACCAGACCGATATTGAGAACCCGCCCGATTTTCCTAGGAATAGAGTGGACTATGGCTGGGTAATCAATTACAAAATGCCCCTACTGGCTAAGTCCTTTAAAAAATTCAAGGAGCAGTCCTCCACGAGATATCCAGAGGATTTTTATACTTTCTCAGAGACAAATGCCTTCTGGCTTGAAGACTATGCTTTGTTTACATCTCTTAAGGAGGCACACAACGGCCAGGTCTGGACTAGGTGGGAAGAAGGTGCCTCCACTAGGCAACTCGATGCCCTGGTGCAATGGCGCAACAAGCTGGCAGATAATATACAATTCTGGAAGTATGTTCAATATCAATTCTTCAAGCAGTGGCTAGCTTTGAAGAGTTATTGCCACGAGAAAGGCATTCGCATCATCGGTGACATCCCCATATATGTAGCTCATGACAGTGCTGAAGTGTGGGCCCACAGAAAGCAGTTCCATCTAGATGATCAGGGTAATCCCCAAGTGGTAGCAGGAGTTCCCCCGGATTACTTCAGTGCCACAGGACAGCGATGGGGGAATCCCATCTATAGATGGGATATGATGGCCCAAAGGGGGTACCGCTGGTGGACAGACCGCTTTCGCACCAATTTCTCCCTGGTTGACATGGTGCGACTTGACCATTTCAGGGGATTTCAGGCTTACTGGGAGATTCCGCCGACAGAGCCGACTGCTGTGAGAGGAAGATGGGTGAAGGGCCCCGGAATAGCGCTGTTCAATGCTATAAAAACCGCATTGGGTGATGTCCAGATGATAGCTGAAGATTTGGGAATCATTACCCCAGAGGTAGATAACCTGCGGGAGCAACTGGGCTTTCCCGGAATGCGAATCTTAGAAATGGCCTTCGGGAGTGACCCAAAGGCTTCAGAATACCGCCCTCACAAGCACATCGTAAACTGTGTGGTATATACTGCCACACACGATCATAACACCACAGTTGGCTGGTTTACCACCGAGCCGGGGACACAGACTACCCAGACCAGGGACGAGGTGAAGAAAGAAAGAGAATATGCCCTAAGATACTTAGGTACCAATGGTAGTGAGATACATTGGGATTTTATCCGCCTCGCCTTAAGCTCTGTGGCACGTATTGCCATATTCCCGCTGCAAGATGTGCTTGGCTTGGGCACCGAGGCTCGTATGAATCTGCCGGGTACCACCAAGGGCAACTGGGAGTGGCGGTTCACCACTGATGCACTCACACCAGCAACAAAGGACAGACTAAGAAGCCTAACCAGAATCTATGAGCGCAACCCACAGAAAGATTAAGACAAGCCACTGGCACAAGCTGGTTTCCTATTCATGGAGAGTGTAAATCTTACCAAGTAACCATCCATTACCTAATCAAGCCCTCCGCCTAGTTGCTAGACATCTCTCATATGATTGCACGATTCGAAACGGGCAAACAAATAGCACGCATAATCTTTACTTCTCCCCAGCATCACTGGAGTCACAGAAGTCCAGATTATTTCCGTCTGCACAAAAACCCGGAATGTTTAATAGTCAATAAAAAATGCTGAGCTTAAGTATGCGTCTACCAAGTCTTTCAGTAATCCTAGTATCTACAGTACCAGCTTTAGCTCTTTCCTATTCTAAAAATCTTGGTTCCGCATACGGGACATACACCCTGGGTTGCTGGTCTGCCGTTCTTCATAGTTATGCTCTTAGCATCCTTCATTTCTCGCTTGGCACGGCACTTAACGCAATATGCTTGCATTTAGCTGACCTCCTTTTCTTTTGGTCGGATATTAAGCCGTTTACTACTGCGATGTCAATAGCTCCTGATATTCGTTCCTACAATACAAAGATGTTTTGTTCAGCGAAGGGATATCTCTTGTACCTGAGCAGGTGATTGTGCAAGTCTAGCCACGAAATTTGACAAGGGGCGTATGGGTATGCTAATATAATAAATAGTCCCGAGTAGCCAAGCTCAGAACCGGCAGAAGGGTCGAATTGGTGGAAGCTGAAAGGTGCGGGCGAGAGCCAGCAAAAGATAGGCGGAAGCTGAGGCGATAATGAGAACTGGTGATGAAGGTGAGGTTACTCGGGGCTTTTTGTTTTATCGCCAACAAAGCGCTGCTATAGGTGCATGAGATAGGCACCAAAATAGGCTGAATATTCAGATGCATATCCAGCCTATCTTTGTTAAATTCTTTAACCCGAGCTATTCCGGTGCTTTCGCTTTTGCCTTCAGCTTGGGCGTACGTCTCATAGGCTACCAGCACATCGGAAAAGGTCATCACCTCAAACGGCTTACGCTGATAACCTACACGATAGGGTAGCTCTTGGCTATAGCAATTTAGGGGATTTCTGTCAAAGCAGTTGCCCTGTTGCGAGCTAGAACCCTAAATGAGAGCAAGAATTGAAGCCAAAGCGTCCCTGGAGGGATTCGAACCCACGACCCGCTGCTTAGAAGGCAGCCGCTCTGTCCATCTGAGCTACAGGGACACAAGTCGAGTATAGCATGATAGGCTTTAGTAATAAAAAGGGCTGCACAGGGTATTTCTTGTGCGCTTGAGCAACATACTTTTGCTAGCACTTCTTATGCATGTAAACGCCACAGTTGATTCGCTAAGACAACATGGGCCTCGATTATCTTTACACAAACAGGACAGTTTATGATTGGCCTCTCTCACCCTTTTCCCTTCCTTTTTTCCCTGACTCCATAGCATCAAACTTACTCTTCTGCTCTGCTCTAGAATCGGTGATGTAAAATCCTGGGCCTTTGAACAAAATAGGCACTGGAGAGAAAATGCGGCGAGCAGACCCACTACATGCAGGGCAGACAGCTATTGGTTTGTCCTTAAAGCTCTGCTTAATCTCAAACTGCAGCTTACAGTTAGGACATTCATATTGGTAAACAGGCATTTATATTCCTCCTAAAGCCATTATTAGTTGGATGTTGTTACTTGCTTAACCTGAGTCTGTTCTTCTGTTTCATTCTCTCTTGGTTTAAATTCGCCATTTAAATCGACAGAGCCCACTTCGAAGGTTGGTTTATGGGTTTGCAATACATGCTTGTCCCAACAATGGGCGTGGACGAAAGCTCCGCAGGAGCAGTGAAAAACCACTCTGTCAAAAAGTAACGGATTTCCACAAACAGTGCAATTCATCTAATTACCTCCATTGATTAGCAATCGCAACATCAGGTTGCTAATTATATCTCACTAATCAAGCTAGTTCAAGCAAATATGCTGAGGGCGTTTAGCAATAACCAGTTTGCGTTTCTCCTCTCGACCCAAGCCAGAGTTTCGTAGTTTCTCTACCTTAGCTCAAGGACTCAGACACTATATATTGGCTCTTCACAGCTACATAGTCTCCGCCCTCTCTTACCCAGGTAGGAGCATCTTTATGTACGACGCTGGGATTATATGATGGCTGTCCTTATTTTTCCCTTACTCTTGTAATAACCAGGAAGCTTTGTGCTAAATCTATCACAATGTATAACCTCATCTAATTTTCTTATGACATGGTCTTTGGGTACTTTCTTCCCGTAAAGGAGGTTGCCAAAGAAGGAATCCATGCTCTGTTTCTTTACAGCTTATCTTAACTATAACTAACCCCCCTTTGTTACTTATATTGATTGAAGTTTCATAAGCACTCTGCTAAAATCAAACAGTATTTTTCCGATCTGAACACCTAAGCCTTAGCGGTATGGGGTTCAGGCAGTAGGCGTGAGCCTTAAGGGTATTGCTGGAAACGGCAATGCCTCCCATTGTGGAAAGGAGGAAGTCATGTTTTTTGTTATTGGTAGGCGCTTTGTTTTATTGAAGCGTCTTCTCTTTTTGTTTCCCCAATCCTAAAGTTATCAGTTGTTTAGCCTTTCAACTCCCTTACCCTAAATGCTGTGCTATTTCCCAAGAGAATGATATTTGCATGTCTATATACATGGAGGAATGATATGAAGAAAATCACGCTTTCAATTAGTGCCCTAGCAATAGCTTTGTTACTAATCATAATTAGTGCTCCAGGCTGTACATCTCAACCTCAAGAAGCGGAATCAATAATGGTTTACAGCGGCGCGGGTATGAGGAAACCCATGGACGAAATCGGTGTAGTTTTTCAACAGAAATATGGGACAGAGGTCAAGTATAACTACGCTGGGTCAAATGCCCTGCTAAGCCAGATGGAACTTACCCAAGAGGGTGATGCCTATATGCCCGGTGCTACTATGTATATTGAGATTGCCGTGGAAAAGGGCTTTGTAGATTACCAGCAGCTTATCTGCTACCACATACCGATAATAACTGTCCCCAAGGGGAACCCTGCCAATATTACCTGTCTAGAGGATTTGGCCCGGCCCGGGGTAAAACTTATCTTTGGAGACCCGGAAGTAGCAGCCACTGGCAAGGCCGCCGTAAGTATATTGAAAAATAATGGAATTTACGATGCAGCGTGGGAAAACGTCATCGCTACGCTGCCAACCATGAACGAAGTCATGATGCAGATAGCTTTGGGCCAGGCCGACGCATCCATAAACTGGTGGGACACGGTTAAAGCTGTTGAAGACATCGAAGTTATAGAGATACCCAAGGAACAGAATGACATTAAGATAATACCAATAGGTGTTACAACCTTCTCAAAGAATCCGGAAACTGCCAAGAAATTTGTGGATTTCTGTGCCTCGGATGAGGGCAAGGCCATCTTCGAGAAGCACGGCTTCGTAATTTACCCCGATCCGAAGTATGAGAGTCAATAACTATAATGGCTTGTAGATACCTGCAAAAGGCAACTTGCTTGGAGGTGAGATTAGCCAGTGATTCAACCAATAACATATGAGTCTATCGGAGTAATACATACACCGTTTAAGGAACAGGCAAGTACTCCCATTCAAGGCGTTTTCGCCCCTGATAGCAAAGGGGAGGTCGAGGTCTTTCCCCAGTACATTGATGGGTTGAAGGATATCGCTGGTTTTTCTCACCTCATCCTTATCTACCACTTTCATTTGGCCGAGGGCTATTCGCTAATAACTAGACCCTTTCTGGATAATGAAAGCAAAGGCATTTTCTCAATAAGACATTTTAATCGGCCAAATCCGATTGGTATATCTGTTGTACGATTGGATAATGTTAAAGGTAATATTCTTAAGATTGGTGAGGTTGACATCATTGATGGAACGCCCCTTTTGGATATAAAGCCCTATATGCCTGATTTTGATGTCAGGCACAATGTAAAAAAAGGGTGGTATGAAGATGCCAGGAACAGACGCGACTATGAGCGAGGGAAGGGGGTTCAGCCAGATCTTTAAATGCTAAGCAGGCTTAGGGAATCAAAATTTAAGATAATAACGATGTTGTTCGGCCTGGTTCTAGCCGTTTTCATTGTGGCTCTGCTCATATGCGTGGTTGCCCACACTACACCCCAGGCTCTGATAACCAGTTTTATCTCTGGTGAAATACAGTTTGCTATCAGACTGAGCCTCATAACGTCTGTCATTTCAACTATCTTTTGCGTCATTGTATCAGTGCCAGCAGCATATGCCTTGGCTAGATATCATTTCCCAGGTAAAATTATACTCAACACAATACTGGATGCACCGTTAGCATTACCACCGCTGGTTGCCGGTGTTGGTTTATTGATTCTGTTTGGCACAACATCATTTGGAAAAGGCCTCACTGAAGCTGGAATCAAATTCGTCTTTACGCCGCAGGGGATAATCCTTGCCCAGTTCTTTGTCAATATGCCTTTCATGTTTCGTGTACTGAGGTCAACATTCCAGGGGATTAATCCAAGATATGAATATGTAGCTCAGACCCTTGGTTCCACTGAAGCAGCAGCATTCTGGAGAGTAACTTTACCTATGGCAAGAGATGGCCTGATGGCTGGTGCCATAATAACCTGGTGCCGGGGAATAGGTGAGTTCGGCGCTGCTCTCATGGTAGCCGGAGCCACGAGGTTGCAAACAGAGACGCTGCCTATTTCACTTTATCTGAATATGTCCTGCGGTGAGCTGCCGCTGGCTATTGCTGCAGCTACTATTCTGATTGCGATATCACTCATCTCTCTTTTCATGTTTGAAAAACTCAGCGGCTTTGCTCGCGTCTTCTAGGAAGAAAGGGACAAATGGTAAGAGTTGAAAATGTATCAAAGGATTTAGGGGAATTCTTTTTGAGAGATGTGTCTATCGATGTTAGCGATGGCGAATATCTCATGATACTTGGACCTACCGGTGCTGGGAAAACCATTCTCTTAGAGACGATAGCTGGCATTTATCGCCCGGACAAAGGTAAGGTATATTTGCATGATCGTGATATCACCAGGTTGCCGCCGAGAGAACGAAACATTGGCATGGTTTATCAAGACTATATGCTGTTTCCACACTTAACCGTAGAACAGAATATCAAGTATGGACTGAGGTCAAGAAAACTTACCCAAAAAGAAATTTGCCAGAAGGTAGATGAACTGGCTAATTTGCTCGGTGTCTCTCATTTGCTGCATCGTCACCCGGGAACCTTGAGCGGAGGAGAGCAACAAAGAATAGCCATCGCTCGTGCCTTAATCATTGAGCCGGAAGTACTTTTACTTGATGAACCACTGAGTGCTCTAGATAGCGAAACAAAGACAAAACTTCGAGAGGAACTGCGAAGAATACACTTTTCTACTCATACCACCATGATACACGTAACTCACAGTTTTGATGAAGCCTTCCTGCTGGGTAGCCAAATGGCAATAATGAATCAGGGAGAGATTGTGCAGACAGGTGAACCCAATGAGGTATTCAGAAAGCCCAACTGCAAGTTCGCTGCAGAATTCCTGGGAGTGACCAATGTCTTCCGGGGAGAATCAATGATTGACAATGGAATGGCTCAGGTTAACATTAATGGGCTAAGAGTTACATCTACAGCCAACAGGGATGGGCAGGTCTATACATCTATCAGACCAGAAGATATTCTGGTATCACTCAAGCCCATTGAGTCAAGTGCCAGAAACTCCTTTCAGGGAGGAATAAAAGGAATTTCTGATGCAGGAATAATTGTAAGGATTACAGTAGACGTAGGTGTTCCCCTTGTTGCCGCAATCACCAGGCGTTCATTTCTAGATATGGGCCTAAAACAAGGGATGCAGGTCTTTTTGACTTTCAAAGCTGCAGATGTTCACGTTTTCTACATGATTTGAAAATAGTGACAGCTAAAGTTGGATGCTTACTAGCAGTTGAAATCTCAGTGCGCACAATTTTACATTATGCAACGTGCGGGTGAAGTCCTTATGTCTGTATCGAAAGGATGACGTAAACACCTCGTAACATTCTGAGCTATCGCTACCTACTTTGCGATTATTGGGCTTTGCTCACTAACGGCTTCTTTTCTCAGAATTTCCAGCTCCCACCAGATATCAGGTATCATCTTCATATCATGTCAGTTTTGGGAAGCGGTAATTAAACTGGCACAGAGTAATCTTAGCCCTGAACTCTCAGTGGGAAAACGAGGAATCACTTTAGTTCTACACCTCTCTCCTCCGAAAGTTCTCTCCATCATGTCGGTGGTTCGGATAGCCATCAAATGAGGCTCAGGGAACTTGAGAAATGTTTGACAACCCCTTCATAACTGCTCTACACTTAACGCAAATATTAGCTGCAGGGCTGGCAAGAAGACGATGGTTTGGTTTCTCGCTTCGAGGCACAGCTTAACGTTGACGAAAACAAAAGGGGGTAGTTTACATAATGAAAATTGCAAGTTTTAAGAATCATTCTGAGGAAGTGTGTATCGGTGTCAAAGTAGGAGACAATATCGCTGATCTAACAGCAGGCCTGGAAAAATACCTCGTGGAGGAGGCTGGCACTGACCCAGAATGTGCCATAGATGTGGCTAGCGAAAGAATGCCAACGTCCATGCTGGACTTAATCCAAAGGGAAGAGGAAGGGCAAGCGGATTTACAATTAACAGTCGCATATATTAACAAGATTGCCGAAAAAGCAAAGTCTCTATTCTCTCCTTCAGGGGAGAAGATCATGTATGGTTTTGAGGAAGTGACATTGTTAACGCCGGTTCCTCAAATGCATGGCAGTGTCTTTAATATGGAATACAACTACCCTGCGTACGAGAAGGTATACGACACCATCCCTCCAGATGATGGTGCAACAGCTATGTTTATGATGAGCCCTGAAACAATAACTGGTCCCGGGGCTGATATCAAATGGCCCACCACAGCCACAGAGCTTACATCCGCAGTGGAATTAGGCATTATCATTGGCAAGACTGGAAAACGTATCCCGCAGGCTAAAGCCCTTGATTATGTCTTCGGTTACACCGTGGTTAACGATATAACTGGAATAAGTATATTAAGGGGAATAGGGCCGGGAAGAGATTGCCTGCCAAAGGCGTTTTACTTTACCAGGGCAATGACGATGGACACTTTCCAGCCTGTTGGACCATTTATAGCCCTGAAGGATGAGATTCCTGACCCACAAGATGTGGGAGCTGAACTGAAGGTGAATGGTAAGGTTGTATCCAAGGGGAATACCAAGGATATGCGGTGTTCAGTGGCAAGGTTGATAGAATTCCTATCTCAGGATATCACCTTGGAAGCTGGGGACCTGATCTCGACTGGTGCCATAGGGACGCTGGAATTATTGCCTGAAGCTCCTGTGAAAGTTGGTGATGTAATCGAAGCTGAAATAGAAAGGATTGGCGTTTTACGTAACAGTGTTGTCGCCTGACGGAAAATAATCCCTAATCGCCGCCATTTTAAAAGAAAAAGGGGGATATACATAAAATGAAGCTTGGTAGTTTTAGAAATCACAGTGGGGATACTCGTATCGGGGTTAAGCTCGATGAACAGCTCGTGGACTTAACAGCGGCCTTTGAGAAATATCTAGTAGAAGAGTGTGGGGTTAACCGCCAGTTCGCACTAGAAGCATCCGACACTCGAATGCCAACTTCCATGCTCGATTTACTTCGCAGAGAGGAAGAAGGCTGGGCAGACTTAAGCGCTGTTTACTCGTACATTCACAACATAATGAAGAAGAACCAGGTCTTGTTCTCTCCCAGTGGAGACAAGATTAATTATGGGTTAAAAGAGGTGAGACTGCTCACCCCGATCCCCCAGATGTACAGAATTTTCAATATCGGGGTGAATAGCGATGTCTTTGCCAGTATGGAGAAGGTTACCCCGCCTGAAAAGGGATATACTTGCATGTTCAAGAAAACACGCCACTGCTTAATAGGACCTGAGGATGAGGTAAAGTGGCCAATATCGGCGAAAGAAGTTCCTGCAGAAATAGAACTCGGCGTTATTATCGGGAAGACCGGAAAGGGTATCTCTCAAGCCGACGCACTTGACTATGTTTTGGGCTATGTGGTATCGAATGATATAACAGCAATGGATGTGCTTACAAAAGCACATTTCGGGCCAGGGAGTGAAGCTCTACCCGCAGCCTATTATATTACTTTGTCCAAGTGTCCTGACACTTTTGAAGCTGTAGGGCCATTTATTGTAACCAAGGATGAGATTCCTGACTGTCAGAATATCAACGGTGAAGTCAGGGTCAATGGCGAGCCTAAGATTAAGGGGAATACAAAGGATATGAGAGTGGAGGTCAGGAGGCTGATAGAATTCCTGTCAGCAGACATGACATTCTATCCAGGGGACTTAATCTCATCTGGAGGCATGGGAACGGAGGAATATCCGCCACATGCTTTCCTTAAACCTGGGGATGTGGTTGAAGCAGAACTTGAGAACATAGGCATTCTGAGGAATCATGTCGTTGCCTGACGAGATACTATAACGATAGCTTTGATCCCTGCTTATACAATAATCCAGGTCAGGTAATAATCAAGGAAACGAAAGTGTCAAGGGCGCTAACTATTGGTATCGCCTTCGCTCAAGGCACAAGCTGAGAACGCAAAGCAAATTTACCAAGAAGAAACGTTGACAAACTGGCGTCTTAGCTGGTCTTCCGTTCCTCCTGTATTCTTAATATGAACTCACCGGCTAAACGGGCAGCTTTGCCACATACCTTGCTGCATAAATCATAAGCACCGGCCTTTACAAATTTGTCATACTCATCAGGGTCGGTGGTATCAAATACACGCCCCAGCCCTACCTCCCTGATATCAAAACAGCGGACATTCCCAACTTCTTTCTCGAACTTGCGATAATACTCCTTACCAAGTGCCATAGCTGCTTTGATGTCATCCAACTCCGCTTCCTCTAACTTGCCCGGAAAAAAAACCATACCTATCGCCATCAACCCGCCAATTAAAGCGCCACAAGTATTGCGGGTCTGGGCGATCCCTCCAGACAATGGTAAAATCCCTTTCAAAATCAAATCCGTGCTTGCTTTGTCTCCCAGCTCAAAGTGCTCCATCAAAGCTGATAGTGCACAACGCCCGCAACCGTGAACTTCCCTCTCACATTTCGATGCCGTCTCCTCAACCTTGTTTAGAAGCTCCTCTCTGGATAACTCTTTTGCCATAGTTAATCTCCTTTCCTTTTAGAATTGACAACAGACTGAAGCTACTTCTAGAAAAGGTGGGTCAGCCCACCACTAATAACAATGGTAGCTCCTGAGATGTATCCGGCAGCCTCGGAAGCCAAAAAAACAACCACTCTGCCGACATCTTCGGGCGTTCCAAAGCGCCCTAGGGGTATTGATTTAAGCTGTGCTTGTCGTATTTCGGGCATATCACGGTAAAGCCCTGTGCTGAGTGACGTTTCAATGCGAGCAGGAGCAACAGCATTCACACGGATATTGTATTTGCCCAACTCTACTGCCATAGTCGCTGTCAAGTTAGTAATCCCGGCTTTAGCTACTCCGTATCCCGCCACCGATACGTAAGGAGCTCTGTCTGAGAGAGAGGACATATTGACAATACAGCCCTTTTTCTTTTGGTCAATCGCTAATTTAACAAAAGCCTTGCTACATAGGAAGGTGCTCTTAAGGTTTACGTCCAGAATGCCATCCCAGAAGTCTTCGCTTGCTTCCAGAAATGGCCTGCCACCCTTTACCCCAAGGATACCGCCAACATTATTGACAAGAATATCGATGGTGTTAAATTCCTGCAATGTTTGTTGTATTAAACTATCCACCTCTTCACGTTTTGTAACATCGGCAACAACCTTTAATGCCCTGTTACCCATAGCTTTAATCTCATTTACGGAGGTCTCAACTCTCTCCGAATTCCGCGCAGCAACAACCACGCTAGCGCCTGCCTTGGCCATCTCCAGGGCTATTCCCTTACCAATTCCAGCGCTACCTCCAGTCACGATAGCTACTTTGTCCTTTAATCCATAAACCGCAAGATCTGACATACCTATACATCCTTCAATTTTCGTCAGATTATAACATCATAGGTTCTAATTGTCAGTGCTTCATAAGCTCTATTCTCAATCTTGTGGGAAAGGTGATAAAAAACCAGGGCACAGAAATGAGTAGAAGGCAACCTTGCTACCAGCAACCAGGAGCCGGGATAGTGATACCGGTGTAGCGTGGCAAATTAACGATAAGCCTTTCACACAGCTGTCAGCCCCACCATGATATCTGTCTACCTGGCCGGGTTTCCATCCAAGTTTGACTGTTTTAGCCTGGTAGTCAGCGCAAATAGTTTCTGAGAACACCGATTTTGTCTAGTTCTGCCTCTGCTATATCGCCGGGCTTAACGAAGGCATGTGGCACTACCCCTTCTGACCCCATTCCCCCTGTGGCAACAACATCTCCTGGGTAGAAAGTAATATCCTGGGTATGGTATTCAAGTATTCCAGCAACTGATAGGAGCATCTCTTTGGTATTGCCTTTAATCTGGGGAGCACCGTTTACCCTGAGTTCTCCAGCAATATTCTGGGGGTCAGGGATTTCGTCCTTCAGCACTATGTAGGGCCCTATGGGCTGGAAGCTGTCTATGCTCTTAGACATCAATACGTAGTAGAAACCCGGCAAACCCTCTCTTCCTTTTCCTATACCTCTCGCCATGATATCCCAACCCGTGACATCGTTTACTACGGTATACCCGAAAACGTAGTCAAGTGCATTGGCCTGTGAGATACGCTTTCCGGTCTTCCCAAGGATAACGCCGAGTTCTAACTCCAAGCAAACTTCTTTTGCAGAAAGTGGCCACTCAATGATGCCCTCCGGGCCAATGGTCGACTCCGGTGTCACCATGAAACTAGCGACCGTACCCTCATATGGGAAAACTAAGTCACCCATTTGGGCATATACTGGATAGTTATGGCCCATATTAAAGCACCTCCTCGGCTGGAGAGGCTTGAGCAGTTTAACCTCTTCCAATCCATAAGTTATCTTCGCCCCGCTAGGCGCATACATGAGCCTTCCACCTTTGGCAGCTTTATCCAGGTAGGCATTAATATCTTGCAGGTCTGCCTGCCCTTCCTCCTCCCTCTGGATCAGAGCCAACATGGAAGTGGGCATTCTAACATCGGCAGCCTCCAAAGCACTTAGGGGTAATACACCTTTCTCCTCCACAAGATACTTCTCAAAGGCTGCAGTCAGGTCGGCAAGTCCATCTCCCATTTTGAGGCCGATGCGTGTTTCTCCATCATGGTTTCTAAAACTAGCTAGCTTCATCTTTGTTATAACCTCCTTTCGTTTTTACTGTGTAAAACCTTTGGGGGAGAAGCTAAAATTTGAAGACAGGTGGTTTAGCAATAGGCTAGCTGCTGGACATCTTCCTTAAGGGCTTGTAGTCCAGAGCTAGCCTTGCTGCGCATATTCCTTTACACAGTTCCTTGATACGTTCTTGCTGAGAATCTGGGATTGTATGTTAGCTGGAGAGGCTTGTAACTGCGTGGATAGTATATATTCTGCATAGATTCTTCCAAGTTAGCAGCGAGTCTCTCCAGTTCTGCAACAGAGCAACCCAGTATCATCTCCTCTTCGGTAGCAAATCCGTGCCACCGGTCGCCTTGGTCTGCGATGGCTAGCCTTGCCTTATCGGTAAGGTAAGGGACTGTCAAGACCTCATTACAGCTGGCGCCATGCCCATTGGTGCTTAATTCCAACTTACCGCCACCATCCCAAACACTAGCATAAGCAAAACTTTCCATGTGAGATGGAAGTGCCCATACTTGCACAACATCCGGCGCAACGGATATCATCTCAAGGGGCGCTACTCCCATCGCCTCAAATCTACCTTTCTCGATTGTCATTCTATCTCCGACCTGTTTTAGTCCAGCTTCAGGAGTCTTCCCCCATTTACCAACAGAATCATCGAGGCGTTCAGGAAGGACACACATGCCCAATGAGAAACAACCCACAGGGCAAGCAGTCAAGTTCTCTTTCACTACAGCTACAGCTTTCTCAGAATACCGTGCTATCCCGATAACCTGGCAAACGCTGCATTCTTCCTCTATCATCTCAAAGTCTTTAGGTATCTCTGACCTTCTTTCAAATAACTTAATGCCTACTGGCAAAGTCCTCAACCTTAGAAGGTTCATCAGTTTTTGGCTCAACTCAGAATATCTTGCCATTGTTTGACCCTTTCCTTCCTTTCTTCAGAGAATTTCGATGTACTTACAGAGAATAGAAGTCACATTACAGGGGCAGTAGAGTAAAACTCCATGACTTCCCAATAGCGAGGGAACATCTCCATCTTGGTTGGCTTGCCCGAAGCTACAGCTACCACCTCCTTCAGCAATTTCTCGCCCACTTCAGGGATAGAAGCTTGGCCTTCAATGATAGTGCCTGCATAGATATCGAAGTACTCTTTCTCCTTAGCACTTTTAGGGTTGCTCAGTACCTTTAGCACTGGCAGTATGGGCAACCCGCCAAAACTAGCAGCAGGAGCACCATGGAATCGAGCAGGCAACCCGCCACCGACGCCAAAACTTAGCATCTGTGCTCCAGTCGCCGCCAGCCCTAGTAACATCTGGGGGGTATTCGCTGAGCCATCCATAAAGTAAAGTCCTTTTCCCTTTAACTTCTCAGCCCATTCTAGGACACCTCGCAACGGTGTGGTACCACTTTTGGCAATAGCACCCAAGGATTTCTCTTCTAGCGTGGACAAGCCCCCTTGTATATTCCCTGGCGTTGGCTCCGACCCCCGAATATCCACTCCAGCATCCCTAACCCTAGTCTCCATCCTAGAAACCACCTCATAGATGCGCTGAGCTGTCTTTTCATCAGCAGCCCGCTTAGCCATGATATGTTCAGCTCCAATGAGCTCTGCTGTCTCAGAGAAAACAGCACTGCCTCCCTGGGCTATGATGGTATCTGCTACCCATCCATTAGCAGGGTTGCATGCCAAACCTGAGGTAGCATCCGAGCCACCACATTTTATCGCTAGTTGTAGATGGCTGAGGTCAAAGGGTTGTCTCCTCAAAAGGGAAGCATCGGCCACCATCGCTTTAGCGAACCTAATCCCTTTATCCAAGACCGTCTCATAATCACCCTCTTTGGCTATCGTCAGTACCTCAACAGGCTTCTTAGACTTGGCAATGCCCTCGGCAATATCCTCAGCGGTCACGCCTTCACAGCCAATACCCACTACTATGGCAGCAGCCACATTGGGATTTGTCCCCAGTCCTATCAGGCCTCGAAATGCCCGTTCGCTGTCAGGTTTGAGAAAAATACAGCCGTGATTGTGTAGCAGAGCTACTACGTCATTTCTGCCAAGTTCGTCGGCAATTCTGGCTGCCAACGCATTGGCACACCTTCCAGCGGGGATGACCGCCAAATAATTGCGCGCACCCACACTGCCATCCGGCCTCTCGTATCCTAGAAATTCCATTGTTTAGACCTCCTTCGCTTTCTATGCCAGAGTATAATAGGAGCATCATTCAGTAGATTTGATATGATTGCTTTTGTTTCTATCAACCCTGACCTTGATATTCAGTCGTTTTATAACACATCAGGCAATGAATGGTCAATACGACCAAATGATGGCTATCAGCGCCAAACAGAAAAATGGCTTCATGTATAGAGTTGGTGCCTATATCAATAACCTGATGTAAGGATAACGGTGTAAAACAGGGATAAATGGAAAAGCTAAATCATCTTCAGGGCTGATAAGAGGAGTAACGATAGAGATTGCGAAAGGAGTCAGGAGCATGAAGTTAAGCAGCTAAATTCCTGTAATATCCTCAGCCTCTTCTCCCAAACCTAACCCAATAAGTTTTTCCTTAGTTGGAATTCCTGTCACCTTATCCCATCCGCATTCTTCATAGTATTCGCTTAACATATCTTGTATCTGGCTCTCTTCAATAGCTGGGTTCATTTTATCACCTACTGCTAGCGGTTCTGCCATCATTCTATGTGGGGGTAAGTCGTCCTTTCTAGAGGCTCCTTCTCTGACATTAAAGAGCCTTTGGATGTTCCATATACGTTCTCCAGCTTCCAAGAGTTCCTCGGAGCTTAATTCAATACCGGTTGTAATCGCATATAATTTTGCCATGGTATTCAAATCGTAGTTCGCCATCATCTGTGGTCTCATGCAGAGACCGAAACTGAAGGCCATCGTATCAAAGCCATGAACCCATTTTAACAATCTGGGCAAATTCCACTGAGACTCAGTGATGATTCTCTCGATAGCTTCATCAGGCATACCTATGGAATGCGCATATCTTTCAATTGAACTGAGCTTCCTGGGTACGTAAGTGATAGACCACCCTCGCCCATGATGAGCACCGCGCGGGTCCACTAATTGGCTGAAGTTCTCCAGAAACAAGTAAGGTTCCCTATCATCAGGTGTTTTACATCCTCTGAGATCCATGGTTGGTGAAAGACCTTTCACATGCACGGCATATTTTTCACAAGATCCGCCCATCTCTTTGCTGGCGCTTTTAATTCCTTTGGCCAGAATAGCTCCTATCCCTTCCTTTTGAATTATCTTCTCAATCAACGCTAAGATAGTATCAATATTCCAATCCAATTCTAATCCATCGGTATCTTCTCTAGATATAATTTTTCTCTTGTAAAGCTCAATAGCAAAGGATATAAGTCGCAGTGTCTCAAAGGCATCTATCCCATACTTACTTGTAAGATATGCAGGTCTTACAGCTTCATCCCAGTCCCTGGCACCACATTCAATAAACAACATAGGTGTACCCCATGGGTTTGATGTTTTGAAATCTGGCACCGGGTATTCTCCCCTATCTACCCCAATCACAGCTTTACATCCACAAGGACATCCAAAACAAGC
>JAFGBN010000001.1 GCA_016933195.1 Dehalococcoidia bacterium
CCGCAGGTACTTAGAGTCGATAACCTTGGAGATTCCGGAATCGACATAAAGATACTTGGCGAAACAAAACCGTTGTGTCAGTGGGATGTGATGGGAGAACTGCGCCTCAGATTGAAGAAAGTCTTCGACGAGGAGGGTATTGAAATCCCCTGGCCCCACACCAAAGTCTTCTTCGGCAATGCCCCAGAAATCAACACCAGGAGCCTCATAGACCAAGAGGCACCAAAAGCATCTTCAGACCAGCAGCCAGGCAAGAGAAAAAGACGCCAAAAATCGTCGCCAAACTAGGATTAAAAACTTCAGGATACCTTCAACATTGCCCTAGCTCAACAACCAGAAGGTCAAGGGCAAGTTCGCCATCATATTTCCCCGTCTTGATAGCAATATCAGCTTCCAAGAGTTTGCCATAGGCCTTTCTTATCCGCTCTAAAGTGTATGCCTTGGATTGCTTCCTTGCTTTCTCTAAACCGTAGTCTGAAGTCGGTTCCGGCCTATCCCTATTATCGGACCGAGACAATTTTGATCCCATGTCTTTAGCAATAACTATCAAACGGAGCTGTCTCGTAACCATAGCTAGAACATAAGAAGGAGAGGCCCCCTCTTGAAGTAATCGATGTAGCAATTGTTGAGCCACATTCTTTCGCCCTTCAAGAATAGCATCCACCAGAGCAAAGATACTAGACTCCCTGGCATAACTCGTTACCTGCTTGACATTGTCCTCGGTGATAACCTGACCTGAGCAATAGGCAAGGAGCTTATCGACTTCACTGCTCATAGTCCATAAATCGGCACCGACAAGCTCAATCAACAGCTTCACAGCTCCTGGTGAAATGGTGCCACCACCTCCCTTTACCCGATCTTGTATCCAGTCGCTCAGATCCCTATCTCTCAGCGGCGCAAAACCCATGACTTTAGCCTGTGACGCCAGAGACTTCATTAAACGATTGTTAGCCCTCACCTCACCATCAACCAGAACCAGCACAGTGGTCGGTGGCATCTGCCTGACACAGTCAGCCAGACCCATCCATTCTTCCAGCCCTGAGTTGAGTTTTGCTCGAGAGCGAGTCGTTCGCCGTTCCGACTTCGGTTTCGATTCGAAGCGTCCCAGCAAGCCCCTAACGATGACGAGCCTGTGAGAGCACAAAAAGGGAACAGTGCTGCAAGCATCCATGAGTTGACTTAGGGCTAGCTGCTGGCCATCTAATAAGGTGGTATTAACCGACAGCATCTCCTGGTCGCCTAATTCATTTTTTATCCCCTCCAACGCTTGCTGGAGAGAGAAATCGTCTTTTCCACAGAGTATGTAGAACACGCTCCTATACCCTGCTACATTGTATCACAGACAAAACCCCTCTTGATTTTGCCTCCAGTACTGGCTATACTCAATTAGTTGGCCGAAGCTTGGAAGATTCTCCAACCCAATTTCAGCGCAGACAAGTGAAACAATAGCCATTTCAATTATCGAGTATGTAAGGAGGCAGAGATGAATTATCCTTTTGACGAAGCAGCCGGTATTGAGGATGAAAGAGAGCTAGACTTAGAGATGCTACGCGAGGATTTGGTAGCCGAATTGCAGGCCATAAACCAATACCAGGAGCACATCGACACCTTAGAAGATGAGGAGGCTATAAAGACTCTGGAACACATATGTGATGATGAGAAGGAACATGTTGCTGAACTGGTCAAGTTGATTCAAAAACTTGACCCGATTCAGGCGGAAAAATTCACCAAAAGGATACTGTAACCATAACGACATATAGATAATAGGGAGAATATGGCTTTGAAAGTAATGGTTATCGGCGGTGGGGGTCGGGAGCACGCGCTTGCCTGGAAAATCACTCAAAGTTCCAAAATCACCGGGCTTTATGTAGCCCCAGGTAACGCCGGCACAGCACCTATTGCCAACAACCTGAATATCCGCCCCAATGATATAGAGGCTTTAGCCAAAGCTGCTCAGGACATCGGCATTGACCTTACAGTTGTTGGTCCGGAAGCGCCTTTAGCCTCAGGCATCGTGGACTATTTCGAGCGTTTAGGTCTGCCTATTTTTGGGCCGACAAAAGCCGCCACCCAGATAGAATCAAGCAAGGTCTTTGCCAAGAAACTGATGCAGCAATATGGCATCCCCTGCCCCCATGGTGTCACTTTCTCAAACTACTCTGAGGCCAGAAAATATCTGGAGTCTCAATCAGCACCAGTTGTTATCAAAGCCGACGGGCTGGCAGCCGGCAAAGGGGTAACTGTAGCTTCTTCCAGAGAAGAGGCTTTAAATGCCCTGTCAGACATCATGGAAGGCAAGGTTTTTGGCTCAGCCGGTGACAACGTGCTAATTGAGGAATGTCTCACCGGCAGAGAAGTAAGCCTTTTAGCCTTTACCGATGGCAAAGCTGCTATCCCAATGATTCCAGCCTGTGACTATAAGAGAGTGTTTGATAATGACCAGGGGCCTAATACCGGAGGTATGGGTAGCTATAGCCCACCCGGGTTTTTTGGCGCTGAATTAACCCAGCGGGTAATGAAAACCATCATGCAACCAGCAATAA
>JAFGBN010000064.1 GCA_016933195.1 Dehalococcoidia bacterium
ATCGCGGCCACTAACGAGCTAAAAACCAAGCCAACACAACACAGCGTCAATGAGTTAAGGAGAATTGGTATTCAGCCTGATGTAATACTTTGTCGCAGCGATAAGGAGATAGCAGAGGGGATAAAGGATAAAATATCGCTGTTTTGCGATGTGGATAGGGAGGCGGTTATCCCTCTAGTGACTAGTGAGACTATTTACGAAGTGCCCTTATTGCTAGAAGATGCCGGGTTAGGGGAGGTTATGGTTAGCCGGTTAGGCCTAAAAGCTAAGAGGAGCGATTTGGCTGAGTGGCGAAACATGGTAGCTAAGCTAAAAGCTCCCAGAGAGCCGGTAGTTATCGGCCTGGTGGGCAAATATGTGGAACTTCAAGATGCTTATTACTCTGTTCGTGAGGCATTATGTCATGCAGCCTTGGCTCACAACCGTGAGATAAGACTAGAATGGCTTGATTCAGAAGAGATAGAGAGCGGTGAGGATGACAAGCTTAGACAAGTCCAGGGTATAATCGTCCCTGGCGGCTTTGGCTATCGAGGAATTGAGGGCATGATAAAAGCCACCAATTTTGCTAGAGAAAAAGAAATCCCTTACCTTGGCTTATGTCTGGGAATGCATACTATGGTCATCGAACTTGGACGCCATGTTTTCCATACTGAAAAGGTAAATTCTACTGAGTTTGATTCGGATACTGCTTATCCCGTGATTGACCTCCTCCCCGAGCAGCACGATATAAGCCAAAAGGGAGGAACCATGAGGCTTGGGACTTATCCCTGCAACTTAGTAGCGGGAACGAAGGCAGCTCAGGCTTACGGCACGGAGGTCACTTACGAGAGGCATCGCCATCGCTTTGAATTCAACAACTCTTTTCGCCAACAACTGGGACAGGCCGGGCTTATACCTAGCGGCCTATCTCCAAACGGGGAACTGGTGGAGATTGCTGAGCTTGAAGGCCATCCCTGGATGCTTGCTTGCCAATTCCATCCTGAGTTTAAATCTCGCCCCGATTCCCCGCACCCATTATTCATGGATTTTATTGGAGCAGCGGAAAAAATACTTGTCGAAGGTGTCCAAACGAGCTTGCCGCTGAATTAGGTGAAATGGAATTATTTTTAGATACTGCTAATATAGAACACATCCGCCATGGGGTGAAACTGGGGGTAATCAGTGGAGTAACTACAAATCCCACTATACTATCTCGAGAAGGTCAAGTTGATTACCAGGACCTGGTCAAGAAAATCTGCTCCATTGTTCCCGGTCCTGTATCCACTGAAGTTCTGAGTCGGGATGCCCCCGGAATGGTAGCTGAAGCCAGAGAAATAGCTAAGTGGGCGGAGAATATCGTGGTCAAGATACCCGCTAACCTGGAAGGAGTGGAGGCTACCTCAGTGCTGTCTAAGGAAAACATAAGGGTGAATTTTACCCTGTGCTTCTCCCTAAACCAGGCTTTATTGGGAGCAGCAGCAGGAGCTGCCTTTGTCAGTCCTTTCGTAGGCAGACTTGATGACATCGGTGAGGACGGCATGGAACTGGTGGCTGATATTGTAGAGTATTTGGACTACTATCAACTACCTACTCAAGTTATAGCTGCTAGTATCAGGCATCCTCAACATTGCCTGACAGCAGCCAAAATCGGGGCACATATCGCCACCGTACCCTATAAAGTGCTACTACAAATGATACAGCATCCCCTTACTGATATTGGCGTTGAACGTTTCTTGGATGATTGGAAGAGAGTCATGGGAGAAAAGACTGAGAGGTTTCCGACAAAACCATAGATTTTATTCGGTGGGAAGGATTGGAAAGTAGTAGCGGGTGACTAAGGAGAAGTATTATGTTAAATATAACGCAACTGGAAAATAAAACTCGTGATGAGCTTGAAGCTCTGGCTAAGGAGTCTGGCATCAGTGGCTATTCTGCCTTAAAGAAAGCTGACCTTGCCCTCCATATTCTCAAATCGCAAACAGAACAACAGGGGAATTTGCTCATAACCGGTGTCCTGGAGACCATGAGCGAGGGCTATGGCTTCCTGCGCCAGGACACCTTCCTGCGTAGTGCTCATGATGTTTATGTCTCAAATTCGCAGATTCGCCGCTTCAATTTAAGAGATGGCGATTATATCTGTGGCCAAGCTAGACCTCCCAAGGAAAGTGAGAAATATTATGGTTTGCTTCGAGTGGAAAGTATCAATGAGCTTGACCCTGAACTGGCAAGAACACGGCGCCATTTCAGTTCACTGACGCCCATTTTCCCCAACAAGCTCATCGATCTGGAAACGGACTCAACCGATTTATCTACCCGTCTAATTAACTTGGTGGCGCCTATAGGCAGGGGACAAAGAGGGCTTATCGTCTCACCACCTAAGGCAGGAAAAACTGTACTTCTTAAGAAAATTGCCAATGCCATCACCACGAACTACAACGATATCCATCTTATAATTTGCCTCATTGGAGAGAGACCTGAGGAGGTTACCGATATGAAGAGGTCGGTGAAGGCTGAGGTTATAGCTGCTACCTTTGATGAACCAGTAGAAGGCCAGACCAAGGTTGCCGAATTAGCGCTGGAGAGAGCCAAAAGGTTAGTAGAAACAGACAAGGATGTGGTTATCCTGCTTGATGGCATCACCAGGCTCACTCGAGCTTACAATTTAGCGATGCCTGCTAGCGGGCGTACTTTATCAGGTGGTATAGATTCAGCAGCCTTACACCCTCCCAAGCGCTTCTTCGGTACCGCCCGCAATACTGACGAGGGTGGCAGCCTGACCATCATCGCTACTTGTCTGGTGGATACAGGTAGCCGCATGGATGACCTCATATATGAAGAGTTTAAGGGAACAGGGAATATGGAGCTTCACTTAGACAGGAAATTGTCTGAGAAGAGGATTTTCCCTGCCATAAATATTGTGCCCAGTAGCACAAGAAGAGAAGAGCTGTTATTGGACGAAAATACTTTAAAGCAGATATGGCTTCTCAGACGCATAAGTGGCATGATAGATAGCGATTCCCCTAACCACCACGGTGAGGCAACACAAAGAATTCTGGAAAGATTGGCCAAGACGAGGAACAACGCTGAATTTTTAGCCACTTTGTCCAAGGATATGTAAATCTACCATGAGTGCTAGAGGACCAAGCTGGGCTTCTAAAATTAAACTTAGGATAAAGAGAGCCTTGGGTATGAATACCATCTTATGCGACAGTTGTAAATGGAACTGGCGGAGTGCTTGCCACCACCCTGAGCGCCCCAATGCTGCTTGGTGCCCCGATTACGAGAAAAAGGGTAAATAACTATATCTCCTCTCTTAGCCCACTAACTACCTTTCTACAAGAATCGGCAAAGAAGTTGAACGGTCTATTTAGATAAAATATAATAGGCTGCAGATTTGAATGTATCTCTCCGAGTTGCTTGCCTAAAGAGAAATCCATGGTAAGCAACCGGGAGACTGAAAAGGTCTCAAGGGTGTAGGTAGAAATGCCTGGGCCTCCCGTGGTTGGAAAGGAGAGAAGATAGAGTTTAGTTTTCTAACAGCAGTGCTCGTAACGGTTCTTGGCTGTGCCGAGCAAGCAGAAACGCTGACAATTTTTCACGCGGGAAGCCTGGCGGTGCCGTTTGAGGATTTGAAAGCGAAGTTTGAAGAAGAACATTCTACTGGTGGTATCGTGTTTGAATCGGGAGGAAGTGCTGAGATAATAAGCAGAGCAATAACATAAGAGCAAGCTGGTGAGGCTCCTTCAGATATAATTGCCTCCGCCAATTACAAGCTCATTCCTGACAGGTTGTACGAAGATGGCTACGCTGATTGGTATATTGCGTTTGCTAGAAAATAGTTAGCCGAGATGTATTACTATGATAACGCTACAGACTTTGGCCTTGAGCCGGGCCCTGATGCTGCGAACCTATATGACGTGCTTATTCCTGGAAGCGAGCATGAAAGAGGCAGGACTGGTCGCACTAGCGAAGCCAGGCCCAGTGGCATCGAAGAAGTTGTGAGCGCAAAGTCGATTGACCTCATCACTGCCCTTCAGGCGGGTGACCTAGATTACGCTTATGAGTATCGCTCCGTAGCTGTGCAAAACGAGTTGAATTATATTGAGCTTGACGACCATATTAACCTGTCTAAAACAAGTGCAGAGCTTCCTGGCGTTGAAGAGTTTTACAGCGAAGCGTCTATAGAAATCATAAGGAGGCTGGCCCTCCGCCAACTTATGCAGCCAAATATGGAGGAGCCATCGTGTATGGCATCACCATACCCTTGCATGCTGAGAATAAGGAGCTTGCTGCAGAATTCATTAATTCCTTCTTTCTGAAGCAGGAAAAGAGGTGATGGAAGTTAAAAATGGTCAACCAATGCTTGGTCCGCCGATATGCGACCACTCTGAAAATCTGCCCGCTCTGTTAAAGCAAGCAGTGGAAAAGTGAGGAGCACGCATCTATCGCCAGATTTGTGTTATGCTTATGCTATAGATATCACTGCTGGAGTAAAGCTACCGAAACAAGGAAAACAATTCGTCCCGCAAACCAAGGCACCATTTTTAGCCAAGCGGGACGAGTAAAATTCGCAGATGCTAACTAAAGAGAGGAAGAATGACAGGTCTTTTTGACTCCTTTGTACGCTGTATAAATTACCTCAGGATCTCAGTTACCGATAGATGCAACCTGCGCTGCATCTATTGCATGCCACCTGAGGGTATTTCCTGGATATCACATAGCGAGCTCCTCTCTTATGAGGAAATTTCAGCTATTGTCCAGATAGCAGCGGAGCTGGGAGTCAACAAGATAAGGCTCACCGGCGGCGAGCCATTAGCTAGAGCAGATTTGCCTAAACTTATTGAGATGCTCTCTCAGCTAGAGAGGGTTGAGGAGGTGTCTTTGACTACAAACGGAACACTCCTCAAGAAATATGCTTTAGAACTTAAACAGGCGGGCTTAAGGCGAGTCAATATTAGTCTGGATACACTTAAGGCTGATAAATTTCAGAAAATTACCCGCTTGGGAGAGTTAAAGGATGCTCTTAGTGGCATTGAGGCATCAAAGGAGGCTGGCTTGCACCCCATCAAGATAAACATGGTAGTCATGAAAAACATAAACGATGATGAGGTGCTGGATTTCGCTAGTATGACCTACAAGGAGGAATTGCACGTTCGGTTCATTGAGCTTATGCCCTTCAGTAAGGTAGCAGAACCTGTGCCAGCGAGTGAATTACGATGGCGCATTAGCAGGTCGCTTGGTATGCTTGAACCCTGCCCATCTCCCCCAGGGAATGGGCCCGCGCAATGCTACAGCTTACCCGGAGCTAGAGGCACTATAGGTTTTATCAGCCCAATCACTGAGCCCTTCTGCTCTAGTTGTAATCGCCTACGACTTACCTCATACGGGCAGTTATGCCCTTGCCTTTTGTCAGATGAGGGAATTGATTTAAGGGGGCCGCTGCGCAATAATGCTTCAGCCAAGGAACTGGAGCACTTGATTTTAAGTGTAGTTGCTTCTAAGCCGGAGCAACATAAATTAGCAGACGGTATCGTGCCAATGAAGAGGAATATGTCTCAAATCGGAGGTTAAGAATGGACATGCCAGAATCAGCAGAGCGAGTACGCATGCTGGATGTTACCGGGAAGGCGGAAACAGAACGCCAAGCAGTAGCTACAGGCAAGGTGAGGATGAAGCCCTCCACCCTGGAGCTCATTCGCCGAGGAGAAACAGCAAAAGGAGATGTTTTATCCTGCGCACAAACAGCCGGGATTATGGCAGCAAAGGAAACTCCTCGCCTCATACCGCTATGTCACCCGTTGCTACTCACAAACGTTGCAGTTGAATTTTATCTTCCTAATGATGGTGACTTCATTGAGATTACTGCTACTGCTAAGGGTATAGGGAAAACAGGATTTGAAATGGAGGCGCTGGTTGCTGTGTCTGTAAGCGCTCTGAGTATTTATGATATGTGTAAGGGAATAGATAGAGGCATGACTATCGAGGGAATACGTTTAACAAAGAAGAGCGGTGGGAAAAGCGGGGTCTATATTGCCGATGGCTAAGATAGTCGCAGTTTGTTTGAGCCAGGAGAAAGAAAACAAGAAGCAGCCTGTTAGCCAGGGCTTTCTTAAGGAAGGTTATGGCCTTGTTGGTGATGCTCATGCTGGCGGCCCTCGCCAAGTTAGCCTTCTCGCCATGGAGAGTATTGAGAGAGTGCGCGATGAAGGTGTCAAAATAGGCCCTGGCGATTCTGCTGAAAACCTTGTCACTGAGGGGGTAGATTTAGTTCACTTGCCTCTTGGCACACGAATATACATTGGAAAGGATATCATTTTGGAAATTACTCAGATTGGCAAGGAACATGACCATCCAGAATTTCATCTTCTTCCTCGCGAGGGAGTATTTGCTCAAGTAATTCACGAAGGCATGGTACAGCCAGGCGATAGCTTGAGGGTTGAGTGAAACAGAAGAATTCTATCTTTTGCCAACGTCTGTTCTTGTGGAAAGCGCTTCCCTTTAATAATGATAAACTCTAACCTCGTGTAGGGTTGGAGTTTCAATTGTATCTAAGATAGTCAGAGTTGCCCGCCACTGCAGGTGCCTTCCTGAAGGTAATCCTGAAGTAACTGGGGAGGTTCCTCCCACTGAAATCCAGGAGGGGGTAGCAGCATCTTTAGCGAATGAGGCATCGCTGACTCTAACCTCAAAGGTTATAACTGAAAGAATGCGCCTGATGGATTAACCTTAGACAATTCACCTCTACTGGCCAGTTTCGATTACAGCACTCAATTACCTGCTTACATCACACTGCATCATCTTGACCACTTCAAGACTGCCCGATGCACATCGCTCGGACGTCCTTAAGTTAAGGGCACCGCCTCCAAGGCAGCAGATATCATAGATGAAATCTGGGCCGTAGTGAAGCCCCTCTGTTGAGCAGCGCCTGAGGGGCAAGCAGCGGAGCAGGTGCCACAACCCTTACATAAAGCTTCGTTAACTTTGGCTACCTTCTTATCCCTATCAATAGTAATAGCCCCGTAAGGACAAAGAGCTTCACAGATACCACAACCTGAGCAAATATTTTCGTTTACGGAGGCAACGATGCCCTCAGCTATAACGGCATCTTTGGATAATATGGTAGTGGCTCGGGAGGCAGCAGCTTTGGCCTGGGCAATGCTTTCCTCGATTGACTTAGGAGCATGGGCAAGCCCGCAGACGAAGACTCCATCGGTGGCAAAATCCACCGGACGAAGCTTTACATGTGCCTCCAGGAAGAAGTTATCCTCATTTAAGGGCACTTTGTAAAGCATGGCAAGCTCCCTGGCTTCTTCTGGGGGAACCATGGGCACGCCCAAGGCAAGAATGTCAGCATCAATAGCTACTTCTTCCCCAAGCACTGGATCTTGACTCTCAACCCTTAGCAAAAGCTGGCCATTCTTTCTCTCTTGACTCACCCGAGGTTTATCTTCTGGCTCATAGCGGAGGAAAACAATCCCCTTTTGCCTTGCCTCCTGGTAATATTCCTCATAAAATCCGTATGTCCTCATATCTCGGTAGAGGATGTAAATATTCATTTCGGGCTTCATTTCCTTAAGTTTTAAAGCATTCTTAATCGCCTGATTGCAGCAAACCCGGCTGCAATAAGGTCGCTCACCATTGCGGGAGCCCACACACTGGATCATCACCAGGTTATCGCAGTTGATAACATCGGGGGTTCCTCTGGCTATTTCCTCTTCCAGCTCAAGTTGGGTAAGCACTCTTGGGTCTCTTCCGTAAAGGTATTCATCAGGTTTATGTTCTTGAGCCCCGGTAGCAATGATAGTCACGCCATGATCTATCTTCTCCATCACTCTACCTCGATATCTCATTACCTCGGTAGTAAAGTTCCCCACATACCCATAAGCATCTACAATCCAAGCATTAGTATAGACCTGGATCTTGGGATGTTCCTCGACCCTTTTAACGAGATCGGAAAGGAAAGTCTGAACATCTCCGTTATCAATAGTATAATGTATTCTCCTTGCCATCCCGCCAAGCTCGATTTCTCTCTCGATAAGATAGACTCCGAAGCCCTGGTCCGCCAAGTTTAAGGCACTTACCATCCCTGCTATTCCTCCTCCAACAACCAGAGCAGAGCGATTAATTGGAAGAGACAAAGGTTTTAATGGTTCTTTTAACCTTGCATTTGCCACCGCCATCCTAACCAAATCTTTCGCCTTTTGCGTAGCCTTCTCCGGCTCATGCATATGAACCCAGGAGCATTGGTCACGGATATTGGCAAGCTCAAAGAGGTATTTATTCAAGCCAGCTTCTCTGATAGTCTCCTGGAACAAAGGCTCATGGGTTCTGGGGGTGCACGAGGCAACTATAACGCGGTTTAGATTATGTTCCTCTATCATCGCCTTTATTCTCTCTTGGGTGTCCTGAGAGCAGGTGAAAAGGTTATTTTCAGCGTAGGCTACATTGGGAAGGTTCTTAGCATATTCGGTAACAGCGGGAACATTCACATATCCGCCAATGTTGATTCCACAGTGGCAGACGAATACTCCTATCCTCGGCTCCTCTCCGCTGACGTCTTTCTCCGGGGGATATTCCTTGACCTTAGCGAGTGTATTTCGGGCTGGGGCAAGCAAAGCAGATGCGCTTCCCGCTGCTCCGCTTGCCTGCATCACTGTCTCTGGGATATCCTTAGGTCCCTGAAAGGCACCAGCGACAAAAATCCCCGGCTTGGAAGTTTCCACTGGCGAGAATGTATCCGTGTAGCAAAATCCATATTTATTAAGCTGGATGTCAAGCCTCTTTGCTAGCTCAATGCTTGCCGGAGAAGGCTGAAAACCCACGGATAACACGACTAGATCAAACTCACGGGTGCTCGGTCTATCATCATCACCGACATACTTAAGGAGCAAATTACCCGTGCCATCTAATTCCTCAACTACATAGGCCTTCGCCCTTACAAACTCTATCCCTTCTCTCTTTCCCCGCTCATGGAATTTATCGAAGTCCTTCCCTTGGGTTCTTACATCCATAAAGAAGATGCTTTCTTCCAGCTCCAGGGGGACATGCTCTTTGGCGATAATAGCTTCTTTCACAGCGTAGGTGCAACATACCGAAGAGCAATATCCGTGACCTAGGCTTTCATCCCTAGAACCAACGCATTGAATCCAGGCAATCCTTTCAGGTGGTTTTCCATCTGAAGGCCTCTTAAGCTCTCCTTGGTATGGTCCTGAGGCGGAGAGCATTCTCTCAAATTCTATGCTGCTTACCACATTGGGATATTTCGTGTATCCGTAGTTGTTAAGAGGAGTGGGATCAAATTTGTCGAATCCGGAACAAAGAACCACAGAGCCTACATTTAGCTCCACAATCTCTTCTCTCATAGAGTGATCGATAGCATTAGCTTTACAAGCAGCAACACATTGCATGCACTCAGAGCAAATCCCACAAGCAAGGCAGCGACTTGCCTCTCTGACCGCGAGTTTCTCGGAAAAGCCAAGCTCTATCTCCCTAAACCCAGAAATCCTTTCCTCTAACGGGATAGTTGGCATCTTCTGTCTTGGCTCTCTGGTTCTGCCAAAAGGAACAAAAGTAACATCGGAAGGCTTCCTTTCCACAGGTAACCTTCCTTCTTTAAGGTCTTGATGCTTGAGGTATCTAATAATGGATTCTGCTGCCCGAGTACCGGCAGCCACAGCTTCAATTGCAATGGAAGGCCCAGTCTGGCAGTCCCCCCCAGAAAAGACTCCTTCCCTGCTCGTTTCCAAAGTCAGCGGGTCGACTCCGACCCTGCCTCGCCTGGAGATATTTACTCCACTATTTTCTAAGAAGGAAAGGGCCGGGGCTTGCCCGATTGCCGGAATTACCATATCAATTTTCAAATCGAATTCGGAACCCGAAATAGGGACAGGACGCCTCCTTCCTGTAGCGTCTGGCTCGCCAAGTTCCATACGAATACACCTTATCCCAGTAACTTCGCCATCAGCAGCCAAAACCTCTACAGGCGCAACCAAGTATTCTATCTTTACCCCCTCAACTTCAGCTGCCTTGACCTCATCCTCCCTAGCTGGCATCTCAACCCTTGTTCTCCTATAAAGGACGGTAACTTCCTCAGCACCCAAGCGAAGAGCGGAGCGGGCTGAATCTACAGCAACATCTCCACCACCTATTACTACCACCCCCCCTTCTGTCTTAGTCTCCTTCCCTAAAATAACAGCTCTCAAGAAATCAACTCCATGAATTACCCCCTTGGCATCTTCCCCCGGAACATGAAGTCGTTGACTATGATGTGCCCCCACGCCGATAAATATGGCTTTATATCCCTGTTTAAAGAGATCATTGATGGTAATTTCTTTACCAATAGAGACATTGGTTTTTATCTCTACCCCCAGGCGTTTTATCTCCTCGACCTCTTTCTCAATGACATCTTTAGGCAAGCGGTACTCAGGAATACCCACATAAAGCATTCCTCCAGCTACGGGGAGAGCTTCAAAGATAGTAACCTTATATCCCTCACGTCGCAACCGCAAGGCGCAGGCAAGCCCTGCTGGCCCAGACCCAACAATAGCAACCTTCTCCTCCTTCTCCTCTGCTTCAGGAAAGGGAAGTTCATCCACAACAGTATCAGCGACGAATCTCTTTATAGCTCGGATGGAGATAGGCTCTTCTAAAAGTTTGCGGTTGCATTTCTCTTCGCAAGGAGCAGGACAAATCCTTCCAAGCACCCTTGGGATAGGGAGTTTTTCTTTTATCAAGGAGAGTGCCTCTTTATACTTCCCCTTGGCGCTTAAAGCTACATACCCTTGAACATTTGTCCCAGCGGGACAAGATAAAACGCATGGCGGTCTTTCTCTCTTCTCAATGGCGAAAGCATTAGGGTAAGCCTGGGCGAATGGTCTGAATATAGCTTTCCTCGAAGCTAAGTTCTGCTCAAACTCGCTAGGAACTTCTACGGGACAAACTTCGGCACACTCCGCACACCCAGTGCACTTGGTAACATCAACATATCTTGGATGCTTTAGAACCTTAGCCTTAAAATTCCCTGGCTTCCCTTCAACCTCCAAAAGTTCTGAGCAAGAAAGCAACTCAATATTAGGATGTCTTCCGCACTCAATAAGCTTGGGAGAAAGGATACACATGGAGCAGTCTAAAGTGGGGAAGGTCTTATCAAGCTGAGCCATTACTCCACCAATAGCGGGGGATTTTTCCACTAAGTAAACTTTATATCCCGACTCAGCTAAATCAAGTGCTGCCTGAATCCCTCCGATTCCTCCCCCAAGCACCAATACCGCTCCAACCTTCTCATTTGCTGAATCTGGATTACCCGTATTCACAAAAATACTCTCTTTCTTAGGCTTTCTGTTTCTCCAGTGCCTCCTCCGCAAGCTTCGCCGGGTCTATTTTTGCTTCCTCAGATTTCTTATCTACAACTGATAGCACCATCTGGTGGCGTAGCTTTTGAGAGAAAGTGTCAATTTCTTTTATTTGTTCCGCAAAAGAGGGATGAACATACCCCTCTCGCACTGCCATGCTTCGTAGGGCCTTCATCACATCGGAGAATTTCACATTCTGAGGGCAGTGAGCCTGGCAGGTATAACATTGAGTGCAAAGCCAGGGGAAATTAGAAGAAAGGACCTCCTTTCTTATCCCCAGAATTACCATACGAATTATCTTCCTGGGGTTATATTCGGGGTCAATATCCGCAACAGGGCAGCTAGCGGTACAAAGCCCACAGGCAAAGCAAAGTTTGATATTTTCCCCTCCGGGCTCCTCAGCCACTTCGTACTTGAATTTGGTGTCCTGTTCGTTTAACACTATTGCCATTCTCTTTCCTCCTTAGAATGTGCCCAATAAGGTGTGGAAAATCCTAAATCCCAAGCACCAAATCCTAAGCAAATTCAAACATCTAACCTCAAAATTCAAAGCCTTTATGTTTTGGTCATTCAAATTTTGGTATTTGATATTATTTAGCATTTCGGATTTAGTATTTACAATTTCGAAGCCCGTCATGTTTTGAGCCACTATCCCCCTTATATTCCAGCGGCTTCCAGGATATCAGGAACCCTTTCTTCACGACCTATAAACATGATGTGAACCCCGTCGCAAATTTTCTCTCCCTTCATTTGTCTTATCATCCTGGCAGCTATCTCTATTCCTTTAGAAACTCCCGTTCCCTTGGGAGCCTGAGCCAGCTCGTCAATGATATACTGGGGAACAAAAATACCCGGGACGTTTTCATTCATATATGCAGCCATCTTCGTTCCAATGACAGGGACTATCCCGGCTAAGATCTTAACTTCTCTATCCGTTTTACGGGCATGTTCCACAAATCTCTTGAACTCACCCAGGTCATACACGGCTTGAGTTTGAATGAAGCCCACCCCAGCATTTAGTTTCTTTTCGAATTTAATAAGCTGAGGCTCGATTGGGTCTGCTGAGGGGGTAGCAGATGCTCCAATACAGAAATCAACACCCCCATCAAGTTCATTCCCTGTCATATCCTTGCCGGAATTCAGGGTATGAACTAGATGAATGAGCTGCACCGAATCAAGATCGAAGACGGGCTTTGCTTCTTTATGATCGCCAACATCAATAGAGTCGCCGGTAAGGCAGAGGACATTATTTATTCCTCTAGAGTAGGCAAAAAGGAGGTCTGCCTGAATTGCTAAACGGTTTCGATCGCGGCAGGTTATCTGAAGGATAGGCTCACCACCATACTCCTTGATGAGAAGGCAAGCCCCAAGTGAGGGATAGCGCATCACCGAACTTTGATTATCGGTCACATTTAAACCGTCCACCCTGTCTTTTAGAAGCTCAATGTGCTCGATCATCTTCGTCACATTGGAGCCCTTTACCGGACCTGCCTCAGCGGTTACAACGAAATCTTTTGTTTCCAGCGTTTCCCTAAAGGGCTTTGTCATTTTGCACCCCCCTAAGCCTGCACGGCTTGAACTTTACCGGGTCTTTTCACTGCCCGATAGTTCTTAGCCTCGTAATATCTCCTCATTAGCTCAAGCCTGCCTTGCTTTTCCAGTCTTCGGTAAATAAGAACCCAGGCACAATCTTTCTCCGGATCTATCTCGCACTTCCCACCCTTCCTTGTGCCGCCACAGGGTCCGTTGAGGAGCCCTTTAGCACAGCGTACAATCGGGCAGATTCCTCCAGTTCTATCTAGGAAGCAATCTCCACAGGCCCCGCACATCTCAGTCCAAAGTCCTTCCCCCTCAGGCATCCCTATAAATGCAGTATTAAGTGCCGGGAAGACAGGCTTGTCCTCAAATATGTCAGCAACGGTTTGCACTCCAGCACCACACCCCAGGGAAAGGACTGCCTCCACCTCCTTAACCCTGTCCCTCAATTCCTCCACCATTTCCTTCTCACATTGCCTTTCAACTACCGCTTCTTGGATGGAAAGTTCATTTCCCTCTTTACTGGAAGCGAGCCTGAGCTGGGAGGAAAGGATTCCTACTTCCTTCTCCCCACCAGCCCAACAGATGGTGACACAAGTTCCACATCCCACCACCAAAATCCTTTTATACCCAGCGATCATATTTTTAATTTCCTCTAAAGGCTTCCTTTCGGCGATTATCATTTACCCTCCTTTATCTTTTCCACCATCTCCTTGATCTCACGGACGAACTTTTGAGCCATGTCAGGGCCGAAATTGACCATTTTAACTCGCTCTCTATTTATTCCTACCTCTTGGAGCAAGTTAGCTGCATATTTCACTCTCTCCTTCGCTCTGGTATTGCCTGTAAGATGTTGACAAGCACCTTCCTGACAGCCCATTACCAGCACCCCAGCGGCGCCTTTTTCAAAGGCTTTGAGAATGTGAAGCACGCTCACCCTCCCAGCACAAGGGACCCGAATGACCCTAACATTATCTGGGTAGCGAATCCTGAGCCTCCCGGCTCTATCGGCTGCCCGATAAGCTGACTCGGCACAGCAAAAGGCGATGATCCTACCCACTTTCTCCATAATTATTCTCCGTAATAGTTGAATACCCTCTTTCTTGTCACCCTGAGCAAAGCGAAGGGGCTAAACGCTCCAGAGATTCTTCGCTACTCTCAGAATGACAAGGCAACTGTTATCATTTTCCTATTGTTTTCACTTCAGCCAGTATCTGCTCATCACTATAGCCCTCAAGCTTTATCGCATTTGCTGGACAGATGGCAGCGCAGACGCCACATCCGTCACAGGCAAGGTCATAGATTTTGGCGACCCATTTTTCGGTATCCACTCGGACTAGCCGAATTGCGTCATGGGGGCAAACCCGGATGCAAGTGAGGCAAGCCCGACACTTCTGACTATCTGCCTTTACCTTTTCCACCTCCACCATTGCCTCCCCCAGAGATAAAAGCTCATGGATGCTCATCACGGCAGATGCAATATCGGTCAAAGCCCGGCTGATAGCTAAGTTCCCCCGGCAACCACCAACAAAAAACATCCCTTTCCTGGCTGATTCTACGGGAAAGAGATGCACGTTTTCATCCTGATAAAAGCCTTGGAAGTCGGTTCCTATATTCAGCATAGAACTTAAGGATTTAGTTCCTTCAGGGGGCAAAGCTTTTTCCTCAGCCACCAAGAGGTCACAAAGGAGTGTTACCTCCTCACCTAGAAGAATATCCTTTGCCTTCACCTTTACTCGGCCATCCTCACCGTATATCTGTGGTGACTCGTCAAATTTTAAAAACATTACTCCGCGATTGCGCGCCTCCCGATAAAGCTTCTCTGTCCCTTCGCTATCCACCTTCAAATTCCTACAAAACACGTAAACCTCGCTCCCCAGCTCCTCTTTAACCGCCAAGGCATTGTTCAGAGCAGAGAGGGTAGGGAGACGGGAATTTTCGTTAGAGACATCGAAAACAAAGCCTATAGTTTCAGGTTTTCGTTCCAACTTCTCTGGAGCTCGAAGCATCTCGACAAGCTCCAGCTGCGAGATGATATTAACTCCAGGTTTAAGCTCAAAGTCTTGGGCAACAATTTCTGTTTTATATCCGGTGGCAAAGATGATTGCTCCGAAGCTCCGAGAGATTTCCTTTCCCTCTCTTCTTATCCTTACAGCAAAATCCCCCACCTCCCCTTGCACCCTTGCTACCTCAGCAGAAGTTAGAACCTCGATATTCTCATCTCCCTCTATCGCCTTTGTCATCAAGTTGAGCATCTCTTTCGGGCTTGTCTCAAGTCCGTAAAAGCCTTCAAGCTCCTTAAGCTTCCCCCCAAAGGCCAACTCTCTTTCCACAACAGTTGTCCTAATCCCAAGCTGAGAAAGCTCAAGAGCTGATCTCATCCCAGAGAATCCTCCGCCTACCACTAGAACCTCTTTGTTTACCGGAACCATGGTTCTTTTCATAGGCTGAAGCAACCGAGCTTTATTTATAGCCATCCTTATGAGTTCCAGGGCCTTCCCTGTGACATCCCTTTCATGAGCCCAAGAACATTGCTCCCTGATGTTTGCTAAGGAAAGAAGATTGGGATTAAGCCGAAGCCTTTCTAGAAGCCCGGTAAAAATGTGCTCACAGAGCTCCAGCGAGCAAGCAGCGATTACTACTCCATTTATGTTCTCAGCCAGGATTCTGGAGGTCATCGCCTTCTCTGCTTCTTCAAGGCACAAGTTATGGCTTATGTCTACAAAGGCAATGTCTTCAAGCTTCTCTAAATCCGCACTGATTCTGGGGAAATCTATGTTCTTCAGACTCCCCCCACAATCGCAGAGGAAAACGCCCATCTTTACTTGCATCTCTCCAAAGCCTCCGTTGCTCTTTCCGCTGCCGAGATTCCATGGGCGATGGAATCGGGGATATCCTTTGGACTCTGACAAGTTCCGGCGAGGAAAATCCCCTCAACGTTGGTCTCTATAGAATTAAAAGGCTCTTTGGTATCAAAGAATCCATAATCGCCTAAATTTATTCCCAAGATTCTCGCCATCTCCCAAGAATCTTTTCTGGGAGCGATGCCTACCGAAAGGATCACCAGGTCAAAGAGCTCCCTGCCCACCTTTCCTTGTAAAATATTCTCAAATCTCACCTCGAGTTCCCTGGAGGAAGTTTCCAAAATTTCCACAGGTACCCCTCGAACAAATCGAATACTTTCCCGACACTCCTCATAAAACTCGGCGAAGCCCTTTCCAGCAGTCTGAAGATCAATATAAAAGATAGTCACCTGGGCATCAGGGTTTTGATATTTGATAACTCTAGCGAACCTCATTGCGTACTTACAGCATATCTGGGAGCAATAGCCATGGCTTTCATCCCTTGAGCCCACACATTGAATAAAGGCGATATTCTGAGGTTCTTTCCCTCTTGAGGGGAGCTTAAGACAGCCTTCCCGGCTGAAAATTCTTTCCAAGTCAAGACCAGTTAAAACGTTAGGATATCTACCGTAACTCAAGGAGCCGATTTCTCGGGCGTTAAAGACATCAAAGCCAGTGGCGACGATGATGGCACCGACGCTTAGCTCCTTCCTTTCCTGCTCCCGGTCAAAATCCATAGCGTTCGTGGGACATACTCCCTGACAAAGGTTGCACTTCTGACCTCTGAGGCGAAAACATTGGGATTCATCGATGACATAGGAATAAGGAACTGCCTCCGGGGAAGGGGGATGGATTGCCTTAGGCTCGGTAGGACATATCTCGAGACATATTCCGCAAGCGATGCATCTTTCCCTGGAAATATATTGGGGCTTTTGCCAAAGCTCGACCTGGAAATTGCCAACCCCACCGGTTACCCTCGTCACCATCGAATCGGTCAAGATTGAAATTCGGGGGTGAGTTGCCACCTCCTTGAGCTTTTGGGGAACAAGGCAGGCGGAGCACTTAGTGCAAACCTCCGTTGCTTTACAACAAAAGAAAGCAGCTTGTCCTCCAATTGCTGCTTCCCTCTCTATTAAGTATACTCCAAAGTCGCTATTGGCTAATCTCAATGCTGAAGTCATTCCAGCTACGCCGCTACCTATAACTAGAACAGGCTTCTTCACTCATCTTCTCCGAAGTAACAAATTCAGCTCTTCTCTTTTAGCAATTCCCCTACTCGATTCAGCAGTTCGTCGGGATCAAAGGGCTTATGTAGGTAGTCCTCTGCTTCCATCGTCATCCCCTCCCGCATAGAGAGGTGCATCTCTTCTCTATCCTCAGGATAGACGGTTAGCATCAGCACGGGGATCTGGGAAAACGAGTGGTATTTGTGATGAGTCTTGAGTTCTTTGCAAACCTCAAATCCACTCTTACCTGGCATTATTACATCTAGAATGATCAAATCAGGCTTTTCCTCCACTACCTTTCGCAAACCTTCGTCCCCATCAAGTGCAGTAACCACTTGATAGGACTTGCTTTCAAGCACTTTCTTCACCGCCGTGTGTATATTAGGATCATCGTCAATGGACAGTATCTTAATTTGCTTCTGCATCTTTCCCTCCTGGTATATTAGACTTGCTTAGCTCGCTCGACCTACAATTCTTTCTTAACTACCTTCAAATCCTTAGGCAGCGTAAAAATAAATTGACTCCCTTTGTTACTCCCGGGGCAAGGACTTGCTACCCATACCTTACCTTGGTGAGCTTCAATTATCCTCTTGGCTATGGACAATCCTAAACCGGCTCCTTTCTCAGTCAAATCGAGACCTCGATAATAATCGTCAAATATCTTAGGCAACTCCTCAGCAGGAATACCGACTCCGGTGTCCATGATCTCCACCTGGATATCATCAGTGCCATCCTCTGCTTTGACTGCCACCATGCCTCCAGTAGGAGTAAACTTAATAGCATTCGATAGCAAGTTTATAACCACCTGCTTAAGTCGCTCTTGAGCTCCGTAAACAGGAGGGAGCTCCTCAGCTACCTCAGCTTTAAGTTGTAACCCTTTCTCTTCAGCTAAAGGTTGCATCGCTTCAACAGAATCCATTATCACTTGCGCCAAGGATATTTTGCTTATAGCCAAGTCTTTGACATCGACTCGAGACACATCCATTATATTGGTTACTAAACTTAGAAGGTCTGAGACCCTCTTACTGCTGCTTCGCAACATACTTTTTTGTTCCTCATTGAGTTCCCCTGCATAGCCACCCAGTATCACTCGATTCTGGCACTCAAGTGCCGCTAGAGGAGCCTTAAAATCATGAAAAACGACGGATAAAACATGCCCCAGGGTTTCCCTCGTATGTTGGAACCTCGAAGCAACTATCTTAGCGAGGTTATTCATCGTCTTACGCCCTATTTCGGAGTTCTCTTCGAGCAAGCTCTTGAGCTGTAAGTTATCTGCGGCAATAACCTCAGTTGCCTCAAGGACTCGGCCGGTTGCAGTAAGAACATAAGGGTCTATGAGCCCTGAACAGCACAAGCTGCCACCTCGAGTTATAACATCAATTGTCGTGCTTTCCTCGGCCTGACCAACATGAAGATTTCTCTCCAGAGCCACCTTGCCCGATTCGACGATATACATAGTATGGCATGGAGCTCCTTCAGAGAAAATAATTGTGCCAGCTTTGTACACCTCCTCCCGGCAGAGCGGTAACAGCTTTTTAAGCTCCCCATCGCTCAGTCCGCCAAATAGGTCAGACATTCTTAAAATGCCTTCAATAAAATCCATTTCCCCTTCCATTCATCTTAAGGATTGCAAGCTAAAACAATCTATTTAGCCAGCACTTTCTCTATCTTTTCCACCCGTTTCAAAACTTTTTCCATCTGTTCTAAGATACCCCTTAACTCCACCGATTTCGGGGCAACTCTTTCAAAGATATCTTCCACTAGCTCCCTCAGTTCAGTGGATTCTATCGGCCGAGAGACGTAATCCTCGGCATCCATCTGCATCCCTTCTTCCTTTCTCCATCCCTTTCGGGAATGCTCCTCGGGGCAAACATCTACCACTAACAAAGGAATCCCTTTAGTCTTAGGCCCTTTCCTGAGTTCCTTATGAAGCTTGAAAGCATCACCTCGTGGCTCGAGAAAACCCACTATGCCCATATCGGGAGATTCTCTTTCCGCCTTTCCCAACCCTTCCTTTCTTGTAGAGGCTACGCTCACTTCATAAAAACTCCCTAAAGCTTCCCTCACCGTCCTAGCCAAATCAGGCTCCCTATCCACCACTAAAATCTTTTGCCTTCCCATCCCTCCATCTCTTTTTCCCACTTTACCTCGCTATCTCATGGCTGACAAGCGCCAAATGGCGTACGCTTTTACCGCAAAAGACGAAAATCTAGAGAGAGAAAAACTAGTCCTTGCTTTGTTGTTCCTTTTCTCACAGAGTTGTAGTATCACAAAATCAGGGACGATATGAACTGAGGCTAAACCCGACTTTGCCACATTTCGATTATAGGGAGAACTTGTTACAATATAATGTGACAGCGCCAGATCAGGACACATGTGAAAAAATTGTGCCCGAATTAAGAAGCAGGAGGAGGATTTGAAATGAAGACAAAAAGCAATCTTGAGAGTGTGCTTGAGGCAGGTCATTTTGCTGTCACTGCTGAACTCGGGCCTTCTCAAAACGCTGACCCTGAAGTGATAAGGAGGAAAGCCGGTATCATTAAAGGCTATGTTGATGCTTTCAATGTCCCTGATGGACAGTCGGCGGTGGTAGCGATGGCAAGCTGGGCAGCCTGCCTTATAGGGAAACAGGAAGGCCTCGATCCCATCGTGCAAATGACTTGTCGCGATAGAAATCGGATTGCTCTCCAAATGGACATTCTGGGCATCGCTGCCCTTGGAGTAAATAATATGCTTTGCCTCTCTGGAGATCCCGTTTCCTTTGGAAATCATCCTCAAGCAAAGCCTGTCCTGGATGTTGACTCTATCCAGCTTGTAAAGATAGTCAAGGATCTCCGGGATGAAAAGAGGTTTCAAAATGGGGGGCCGATACAGGGAAGAGAGCCCCAGCTCTTCATTGGAGCTGTAACAAATCCTTTCGCCGAACTCCTTGACCATGAAGTTATTCGCCTTGAGGGGAAATTTAATGCAGGGGCAAACTTCGTACAAACTCAAAGTGTTTATAACATTAAGAGGTTTGAAAGATGGATGGAAATAGTTCGGGAGAGGGAACTACACAGGAAAGTAAAAATCATTGCCGGAATTACTCCGCTAAAATCTCTAGCAATAGCGAGATTTATGAAGACAAAGCTTCCTGGAGTGGATATTCCTGATGAGCTCATTGAGCGCATCCGCAAGGCTAATACCAAGGAGCAAGTGCAGAGGGAAGGTATAAAAATTGCTGCCGAGACCATAAGCAGGCTGAAGCAAATAGAAGGGGTATCAGGTATCCATATCATGCCTATTGAATGGGAGAAAGCCATCCCAGAAATCTGTGAGGCTAGTGGTCTTTATCCTCGCCCTTAGTCTGAAGGATCGGCAGTGTTGGAATAATAGAAGGAATAAGGGCAAAACTGGTACACTTCTTCGGGGGAACGGGAAAGTCTAAAGCGGTATAATTTGCTTAAAATGGGAAGTGTTAGAGTCCTTTTAGCTGAGGATCATGTGGTAGTGCGAGAGGGCATACGGGAACTTATTCAGCGCGAAGAGGGTATGGAGATAGTAGGGGAGGCAGGGGACGGGGAGGAAGCCGTCCAACTGGCGGAGCGACTGAAGCCTGATATCATCCTTATGGACATCTCCATGCCTAAGTTGAATGGCATCGAGGCCACCCAACGAATAAAGGGCCTTCACCCTTCTATCAGCGTCCTTGTTTTGACTGCCTACGACAACGAAGAATTCATCTTAGCCCTTCTGGAAGCAGGGGCGGCGGGATATTTATTAAAAAACGTGCGAAGCAGGGAGTTGATTAATGCTATTCGTGCGGTATATGACGGGGAATCCGTGCTCCACCCCGTAATTGCTAACAAAGTCTTCAGCCGCTTACAGCTTGGGAAGAGGAAGCACTCAGAGCAGGAAAGGGGTGAGCTTCTAACTGACCGGGAACTGGAGGTGCTTAGATTAGGGACTCAGGGCTTAGCCAACAAGGAGATCGCCACAGGCCTTTTCTTGGGAGAACGCACTATCCAAACCCATTGGAGGAATATTTTCAATAAGCTGGGGGTTAGCTCTCGAACTGAGGCAATAATGTACTGCCTAAGAAAGGGTTGGATCAGCATGAACCAAGAGGAGGAATAACAGGTGAGAATTAACCGGTGGATCGAGTCTCGACGTAGAGAGAGTGGGCTGCGAGAGCAGGCTTTGCTGAAGTTGGAAGCAAGTCGGCGAGAACTCCAATCTTATATCCAGAAGATTAAAGAGAATGAAAAGCGCCTCTCTGCTCTCCATTCTATTTGCGCCGTAATCAATCAATCCCTGGTATTGGAAGAGATGCTCCATGCCGCCGCTGATAAAATCAAAGAGGTAACAAACATAGATGCGATATTGATCTTTATCTTAGATGAGAAGGCAGGACGGCTGGAGCTCAAAGTCCACCAAGGAGTTTCGGAAGAATTCGCTTCCATGGTAAACGGGTTAAAAATAGGGGAGGGGTTTAACGGGCGGGTCGCCCAAACAGGAGAACCATGCCTGGTAAAAGATTCAACCTCGGATCCCAGACTCTCACTAGAGGTGGTAAAGCAGGAGGGGATAAAATCTCAGCTTATTCTGCCTTTGAAATCCAGTGATAAAGTGATAGGTACGCTCTGTGCTGCAACGCACGATGTAAGACAATTTAGCCCAGAGGAAGAGGAACTTCTAGCTCTTATAAGCATTCAGCTTGGCGTGGCTGCTGAGAAAGCCCACTTTTGTCAGGAAGCACAAAGAGTTGGGAGAAGGTTTCAGGAGGTATTCGAGAAAGCCTATGATGCCATTTGGATTCACGATTTCCAGGGGAGAATTACTGATGCCAATCAAGCTACTGCCAGACTCACTGGATATGAATTGGAAGAGTTGATCGGAAGAAATGTATCTCAATTCCTCACTCCTGAAGGGCTTGAACTCGCAAGGCAAGTTCAGCAGAAATTACTCCATGGTGAAAAAATAAAGCAACCTTACGAACAGCGGATAGTAAGGAAAGATGGGACGCAGGCGATTCTTATGTTGACCAGTAGCTTGCTTGAGAACGAAGGCGTGCCGTTGGCTTTCCAGCAGATTGCCAGAGATATTACTGACGAGAGAAGACTTCAGGAAAATCTCCGCCTTTACGCTGATCAAATTAGCAAAGCGCATGAAGAAGAGCGCGAGCGTATCGCCAGGGAGCTCCATGATGATACTATTCAGACTATGGTTGCTGTTTCTCGCCGCCTAGATGACCTTACCTTCGGGGATTCGACAGCATTAAAGGAGATGCCTAGGTCTCTGGCACGACTTCGGAGAGATATTGATGAAGCTTTAATCAGAACGCGGAGGTTCATCCAAGACCTCCGTCCTCCCACTTTAGAGTATCTCGGCCTCATCCCCGCTTTAAGAGAACTGGCAACCCAGGTACAGGAGCAGTCGGGCATAGAGGTGAATTTAAGGGTGGAGGGATTGGAGCGCCGCTTCACTTCAGAAGAAGAGCTTTTGATCTATCGAATTGCTCAGGAAGCCTTAAGAAACATATGGAAGCATTCTGAAGCCACAAAAGCTGAGTTTATTATGGAGTTTGATGAAGAGAAGACCGTTGTAGCCATTGGCGATAACGGGAGGGGGTTCGAGGTCGGGGAAAGCTCGGAGTTCCTCGAGGCGGGAAAATTAGGACTTATGGGGATGCAGGAGAGGGCTCACCTTTTAGGAGGCACTTTGGACATCGGTTCGAACCAACGCAATGGGACAACAGTAACCCTTGGCATCCCTAACAAAAGTTTAGCAATGTAGCCACCGCTCCCTCATTCTGCAGCTAAAGTTATGATGTTCCTCGCTAAAGTGTAAGTTCAACACCTGGCATGGTCAATTCCCTGTCTGTAACTGACCTGATAGGAGGGAGGCTCTCCACATCCATCCCGGGTTGATATTTAAAAACATCGGAGAGTTTCTTATTCAACATGAAGATTAGCCGGGCTAAGGGTATGCCAGCGGGGCATACATCCTGGCACTGCCCACAGTTCACACAGGAATCCATGACATGAGCTGTTCTTAACACAGGGAACATGGCATTAGGTGGCACTTCCCCAGGCATAACCACACCTCTGTCCGCCTCCAAAATGCAATCCTTGCAGTAGCATATGGGGCAAGCATCCCGACATCCATAGCATTTGATACACTGACCAAATTGCTTCCACCAGTAATCGAACTTCTCCTCGATAGTCATATCTCTAAGTGGGGCAAAATCTGCCTCTTGCCACCTCAACGCTGAGTCGATTGCCTCTTGCTCTTTCTTCTTTCTCTCCTCTATAGCTTTGTCATCCGCCGGTTCAACATTTATATAGCCCGCCTTAATTGCTTCCTGGAAAAGTTCATCTCCCTTATCGGAGCAAACTTCCACAAATGTTGTCTTCTTATTGTTAGGCACCCCCCACTTCCCGCAGGCAATATCCGCCATGGTGGGAATTTTAACCTCGCACCTTCGACAGTTTTCCCTACGTCCGTAGCCCTTCCCCTCCAGTTCCACTAGCCCCTGCGTCTTCTCCGTCCCATCCCTTAGCCTGATAATAAGCTTGTCATCCTCAATATCCTCACCAACAACATCCAGTGGGTCAGCTCCAAATTCTTCAACAATTGTCTTTCTAGCCACCATCGGCAGCAAGGTACCGCTGCAATTTAGGCCTATGAGAAACAGGTTATCGAGCTTGATTTGCTCCCTTTTAACTAGCTCGATAATTCCTCTGATGTCACACGGCTTGCCCACCACCGCCAACTTCGTATCAAAAGCACCATCAAGATATTCCTTGATGTATCTAGGAATATTGACAGTGACGCAATGTAAAGAGCCAGCAGTTGTTATTACCTCCTCGGGATCACTAATCAAGACAGGAATGCCATCGTATCTATTGTCACCCCTCGCCTTTACTGCCACCACAGCGTCTACCCGTTTAGTCTCCAAGGCAAATTTGAGTAAGGAAGTAACTACACCTCCATTCTCAGCTCTCTTCAGAATCCCATCATCTGAAGACCGCGCAAGATACATATCTCCTTTCACTGTTTCACCTTTATCTTGACAGCGCATACCTTAGTTTCAGCACATTTGCAACTGGGATCCAATGCTGAGTTTGTTAGCACATTGGCACAGGAATCAGGAAAGTGTAAGGGGATAAACAGCAACCCTGGTTGTACTTCATCAGTCACCCTAACTTCGGCTTCAATGCTGCCTCGCCTTGTCTCCAGAGTAACTATATCCTTATCTCTAACTCCTACCTTAACAGCATCCTCGGGATTGATCTCAACGAAGCCCTGATGGGCCTCATTAATTAGCTTTGGAGTCCTCCTCGTCATATGTCCAGTATGATAGTGAAATATACTTCTCCCTGTTGTCAGAAAGTAGGAGTACTCTTCGTCTGGCACCTCTGCTGGGGGCTTGTACTCTACCACCTGAAAATGGCCGAGACCATCAGGTGTGCCAAATTTCTGTAAAAACATGGTTGGCGTGCCAGGATGATCCTCTGAAGGGCAGGGCCAGTGAATTCCGCCTGTCGTCTTCTCTAGTCGTTCGTAGGTTATCCCCTTATATTGGGGAACGCAGTTTCTTATCTCCTCAAATATTTCCCCAGCGGAATCGAAATTAAATTTATCCTTGTGGCCCATCCTTTCAGCTAACTGGCTTACAATCCACCAATCAGGCTTCGCCTCACCAGGAGGGTCAATGAACTTATTTATCTTTTGTACCCTTCTATCTATAAAGGTATGGGTGCCCTCTCGTTCCACCCAAGTAGCAGCTGGTAGCACTACGTGAGCAAGCTTGGCAATCTCAGTGAGGAATATGTCCTGAACTACTATAAAGCTCATACTCTGAAGTGCCTTCTTCACATTATTAACATCGGGCACTACCATCATAGGATCTCCACCAACCATGTAGAGAAAGCCGCACTTATATAGCTGGTCAATATAGGTAATCCCAGGCTTCATAGGCAGGTTACTGACCCCCCACGCCTCCTCGAAAAACTTCACTGTTTCCTCGCCCACACGTTTGAATCCGGGATAGAAAACACACAAACAGCCCATATCACCGCTGCCTTCACCGTTTATCTGTCCTCTCATTGAGTTTACCCCACTCCCGGGCTTACCCGCATGCCCGCAAAGCAGAGCCAGGTCAGCATGAAGCTTGACATTGTCACCACCAACGGTGTGCTGACATATACCCTGGTCATAGAGTATGCAGCCTCTATCTGCCTTGGCATACGTAATTGCTGCCTCCCTAATCTTTTCAAGTGGCACCCCTGTAATTTCCTCTGCTTGCTTTAAATCTACCTTGGAGAGGAAATTTCGTAATTCATCGAATCCGGCAGTTTTTGAGGCGATAAACTCTTTATCCTCTAGCCCCTCAGCCAGAATAATGCTCATCATAGCATTTATCAGGGCTGCATCTGTGCCTGACTTTAACTGCAAGTGTATGTCAGCCAGATGCTTGGCTGTAGCCGTGTTTCTGGGATCAGTATAAAAAACCTTGGCTCCCTTGGCCTTCGCACGGAGCACTCTCCTAGCTATCAAGGGAAAAGTCTCCTTAATGTTAACACCTGCTAGGAAAATACAGTCTGACAACTCAATTTCAGGCTGAGAGGTCTGCATCACTCCGGAGCCCATTGTAGGAACTAACCCAGCTACTGCCGACGAGTGGCATAATCTACCACAGTATTCCACATTATTGGTGCCCATAACCACCCGGGCAAATTTTTGCATCACATAAGCATCCTCATTGCTATTCCTGCACGAGGCGATAAGGCCAAAGTTCTCCGGGGTGGCCTCCTTTAGGTTAGCTGCAACTAGATCAAGCGCCTCATCCCAGGAACTTTCCTGCAGGATACCATTTTTTCTCACCAGTGGCATTTTCAGTCTATCTTCACTGTAGATATACTCATAGGCATTCTTACCCTTCGGGCAGTTCGCCCCTTCGTTTACCGGATGCTCCTTCCATGGCTCTACACCAATTATCCTGCCGTCTTTGACCACGAGATATATTCCGCACCCGCAACTACAATAAGGGCAAATTGTAGGCACATATTTAATGCCCATTTCGCCTCCTGTTAAGTGGGCTTGGACCGAGTTCCTTTATCGTTTGGGTGAAACTCTTAACTGTCTCGGCAAACTTTGGTCCCTCGGAAGCTCCTATCCATTCTAACCTCAATCTTTCAGGCTCGACTCCTATAGCTTCAAGGAAAGGTTTTATGCCCACGACCCTTCTTCTAGCACTCAAGTTGCCTTTCATATAATGGCAGTCTCCAGGATGGCAGCCAGCGACTAGAACGCCGTCCGCGCCAGAAGTGAAGGCCTTAAATATCAGAAGCTCGCTAATTCTCCCTGAGCACATCACTCTTATCATCCTGATATTTGACGGATATTGCATCCGAGAGGTGCCAGCGAGATCAGCAGCAGCATAGGAGCACCAGTTGCAGCAAAAACCCACAATTACAGGTTCAAATTCGTTCTCTTTTATGCCAACGCTCCTTCCAACACTCCTTCTACCTGAGCGCTAATTTCCTCGTTGGCAAATTGCCTTGCAGCTATTGCCTCTACCTCACCATAGGACAATCCGCCGTGGCAAACATAAACACCAATCTTTGCTTCTTCCACTTTACAACCCTGTCATTGCCTCAGCAACAAGCTCAGCTATATCTTTTACCTCGATCGCCTCTGTCTTGTCCATGGAGAGCACGCTATCTCTATAATTTAAGAAGCAATAAGGGCAGGCTAAAGCTATTATCTCTGCACCCTTCTCAATAGCTTGTTCAACCCTTATATCGGAGAACCTTTCCCCTTTCGGTGTATCCATCCAAATTCTGCCACCACCGCCACCACAACAAAGAGCATCCTCATTTGAATCAGGAAATTCCATTAATTCTAAACCAGGAATACTCTGTAATACCTTTCTTGGCTCGTCATATATGCCATTGTGCCGTCCCAGATAACAAGGATCAGAGTAAATCACCTTCTTCTTTATTTCTTTAGAAAAGTTCAACTTCCCTTGGTCAATAAGCGAAGCTAGATATTGAGTGATATGGAGCACCTGGAATTTGCCTCCGAGCTCAGGATATTCATTCTTAAAGGCATGGTAGCAATGGGGTGAAGAGACGACCACAGTCTTAACGTCGTTGTCGTTAAAAGCAGCAATGTTACTCTGAGCCAGGCTTTGGAATGTATCTTCATGGCCAGCCTTTCTAATCGCTTCGCCACAACATTTCTCCTCACTACCCAAAATGCCAAAGTCAATCCCTAGCTTGCTAAGAACAGTGGCGGTAGCTTGAGATATTCTTTTGGCATCAGGATCATAGGCAGGAACACAACAAGGGAAATAGAGTATCTCGGTACCTGGAGTGAATCTTTTTACTCCTAATTCCTTAGCCCAATCAGCTCGCTTTTCTGGTTCTTCACCCAGCGGATTACCTACGCCAGCAATATTCTTGGCTGAAATTCGGAGAGCATCAGAAACAATGCCAATACCTAAGCTAACCACAGCCCGGCGCATAGCCCTCATAATATCGATTATTTCCACCCCACGGGGGCACCTCTGAACACAAGCTCCACAGGTAGCACAGGCCCAAACATCCTCGCTGCCAAAATCGGTTGCCCCAAGCTGAGCTTCATGGATAATGCGGCGAACTGGGAAACTTCGAACCAAATTCCAGGGGCAAACAGCAGTACAAGTCCCACACTGGTAACATAATTTTAGAGGTTCACCGCCAGCCTCAAGTATCACATCTGTAGCTTCTTTATAGGGACTTAGCACTTCCATTTCACCATTAACCTCGTCTTTTCAGAAATTGGCAAAAAAAAGAGGGCTACGGTAAAGGACTTCGCAGCGACTCTTCTTTCTCCACAGGGTAGAGTGAAACACGAGCAATAAGCATAACAAGATATCACCCCAAAAAGCAAACTTGAGCCAGAGAGATTGTTTAGCAACTTCTTGAGAAGGTGCCTTTGACAAAGCTAGCCAGATAATTTCAAAGCTATTATGCTAAAGCAAAAATTTGGAGGCTTAAGCATGACAAAGGTGGGATGTAAAGGAACAAACATGGACTCTTTCTTTGGCCGCTTCCTTTACGAGCAGAAGGTGTCCCAAAAGCATTTCCTGAGAAGGCTAAACGAGGTCATAGATTGGGATAGGTTTACAAGGAAACTTCTTAGCCCCTACAAAGGCAAGGGAGAGATAGGGCAGGCGCCATACAACCCCACTCTTATTCTAAAGGTGCTTCTTCTCTCTTACCTAGGGAACACCTCAAAAGAATGATAGCGATACTGGTTAATGGCAGTTTGTCCATCGGCTTCTTCCTAGGAACTTGGTGCTGATGAGAAAGCCCCTATCCATTCCACGCTGACTCTATTGTAAGAATAGGTTGATTAACAATGCTGGCACGAAGGCTTACGTTGCTACACCTTCGGCTCGCAATGACAGTAGAGTCGCCAGAGATATCACCCATCCATCCCAACCAATTTAAGTGGATATTTGAGTTAGTTGGACTGGTTGGAATTTCTAACCAAATACTGATTGCTGCCGATTGCCAGACTGCTGGTGAAGTGACTGGCCTACCTTTCAAGTCTCTACGTCAGAACCGATAACTTTCAACCTTTTGGAGAACATCTCTGTTGGAGGCAAACCTACATAGCTTAAGCCGATGATGCAGACTACGAGCTGCTCTGAGTCACATTTAGGCCTCAGTTTAATTTTCGATAGGAAAAGTCAGGTAGGAGCCAAGCATATCCAATTCTGCCTCTAATTGAGAGGCAAATTGCTCGATATCCAGGGCTTCCACAAAGAAATACAGGCCTGGCCCATATCCACCATAATAGGTGTCCACTTGGTTGGGATAGTCAATCCATACATCCACACTAAATAGATTGGGGGGATGAGTAGTGGATTGTCTTCTATCACCAGTTGATATCTCTGCAGAAATCTTGGCTGTTGATGAGGCTGTCCCTGCAGCACCGCTTTCAGCTGGGCTGCGAATGGTCAGTCCAAAGTCAGGTTCAATGGGATCAAATGTCATCTCACTCTTCTCACCGCTTGCCAGTTGCCGAAGCTCCTCAATCAACTTTCTTATATCCTCGAGGACGAGTGCGGTATCTTTTTCACTTTGATATGCAATACAATCGCCTACTCCCAACGTCATACGGTATTTAATCCACAGGGTATAGGGCTCACCCAATGGCACTGTTTCTGTGTCAGAATACCCCCTCTCAGAGCTATACTGTTCCCATACCAAGAGCCTTAAATCAAATGCGCAAGGATATTGTTCATTGTGTGTCAAAGTAGCCATTCAAATGTCCTCCTTCTTCCCTTAATTTTCTCTCGCACGACTTCTCCCCAGAAATAGAATCAATATTTTCACGGCACATTGGGCAGCTATATCCTTTATCAAGATAGCCCATGTCAAATATCCCTCTATCTTCTAATTCCGCTTATGGTTTCCTGCAGCGCTTGTTCTAGTCCATACCTGGGGTTATAGCCAAGTTCCTCCTTGGCCCTGGAAATATCAGCAAGACTGTGCCTTATATCTCCCGGCCTTGGCTCCTCGTGAATCGGTTCAACGTTGTTCCCTACAAGCTTGATGGTGAGCCCAGCCAGCCAGTTTATGCTGGTTTTCTCACCTCTCCCAACATTGAAGACGCCGATGCTATTGCTTTGGGCCGCCAGAATATTTGCTTCTACTACATCTTTGACGAAGGTGAAATCCCTGGTCTGCTCACCGTCTCCCAAAATAATAGGGGGCTTTCCTTGTGAAGCTCTAGTTATAAATCTGGGAATAACAGCAGCATATTGGGAATCCGGGTCCTGCCTTGGTCCATAAACATTGAAATATCTGAGATAAATTGTGGGAAGTCCATAAACTTTCCGAAAGACCTGGCAGTAATATTCTCCAGCAAGCTTGGTTGCAGCATAGGGAGATTGGGGATTTGGCGACATATCCTCCCTCTTGGGAAGGGTAGGAGTGTCACCATAGATTGATGAGGACGAAGCATAGACCAACTTCTTGACACTGTTATCTCTTGCTGCCATGAGCACATTCAGAGTCCCAGTGATGTTTACCTCATGGGAGATGAGAGGCTTTTCTATGCTCCGGGGAACACTGGAAATAGCAGCTTCGTGAAAGATATAGTCGACGCCCCGAAAAAGTTTTTGAAGCAGCGGAAGGTTGACAATGCTACCCTGGATGAACTCCACATTCTCCTTACTGAGCAATGGTTCTATGTTCCCAATCTTCCCGGTGGAGAGGTCATCGAGGATAATAACGTGATAATCTCGCCACGCTAGTTCTTCGGCGATATGTGAGCCAATGAAGCCAGCCCCACCAGTAACAACTATCTTCGTCATTTATTCTCTGCTTTGCTCCCCGACAGCATGTTATGCCAATCATTATAACCCCAGCAAGCTGGTAATGCCACCAGCGCAAAGGCCATCAAACCCATGATAGGCAATTAATAAGGGGTCAACGTCCAGAGCATCAGCATATAGAGATTAGCGTTTTGATTCAAATTCAGCTGAATAGTCAAACTTTCATTACTTGACAAACTAGTAAGAAAAATCATACAATCCCAAACTTAGAACCAAGCCCATTATGGGAGGAAGAGATGGAACAAGAGGATAAACGTGCAGTGCACAAGTGTTTTGGCTCTGCGGTAGTTGGACCGCGTGGGCAACTGGTAATTCCCGTAGAGGCACGAAGAGAATTGGGCATAGGTGTTGGCACTAAACTTCTGGCTTTCAATCTCCCCCAGGGAGAAGGACTACTCTTTGTCAAAGTTGAGGCGGTGGAAGACTTAATTACCATGATGAGCCTCCAGGTCAAAGACTTTACCAAGTTGCTGAGGGAAGCCGAAACTGCAAACATAGAGCATGCCGGCAATTGAAACTAACAACCAAAGCAAAGCTTCTGGTCATTTTGGCTCTACGTTTTAAGGTAGGGTTAGCGATACAATATGCAGTTTAGAGCAAAACGAAAAGGGGTAAGGGAAAAATGAAGAAATGGCTAGCGCTAATAATAGCAATCAGCTTAGTTAGCACAATATTCACTGGCTGTGCGCAGTCTGAAACTACAGAGCAGGAGACTGCCGTAGTCACTCGAGGTGATTTAGAGATAGGCGTCACAGTCAGTGGCAATTTAGAAATGCCCCACAAGACGGATTTATCATTCGGCATCACAGGCATGGTGGCAGAGGTACTGGTAAGCGAGGGAGATAGCGTAGTAGAAGGGCAAGATTTAGCCAGGCTTGATGCCAGTTCCCTGGAATTGAATGTAGAAGTGGCTCAGGCCAGATATGAAGCAGCTCAGATTGACTATAAAATGGCTGAAAATAAGCTCATGCAAACAATCTATCCTCATTACACCAATACTTATTCTACCGATTTACCGGGAGTATGGTTAGTCCTGGATGAAGCTCAAGGTACTCTGGAGGAGGCTCAAAGGCTTCTGGAACAAGGGGAGACTGAAGAGGCGCAAGTCTTGCTGGATTCAGTCGAGGCGAGCTTAATCAAAGCACAGCAGAAATCGCAATCCAGGCCGTGGGCACTGCCTCTTTCCATCAAATTGCTGGAGCTACAAGTAGACCAAGCTAAAATAGCTTTAGATACAGTCGAACTGGAATTAGCCAGCGTCAGGCTAGAGTTGACCAAAGCGGTGATTACCGCCTCTTTCAATGGCATCGTGGCCGACGTTATGATAAGTGAGGGACAACAACTTTCAGCTATGACATATGCCAATCCAGCAATCCGCTTAATTGACACCAGTGAGATAAAAATGGATGGCGTTATTGATGAGATAGATATCTCCATGGTAAAGCTAGGCCAGGAGGCAAATATCACCCTGGACGCCTTGCCCGATAGAGAAATAAAAGGAAAGGTAACCTTTATCTCTCAAGCAGGCACAGTTCAGGCAGGAGTGGTATCGTACGAAAGCACCATAACTTTGGAGAAATGGGATGAAGAACTCAGAGATAGTATGAGTGCCACTGCTGAAATAGTCATTGAGCGTCGTGACGATGTGTTACTGCTGCCAAACCGGGCTATCCAGGGCAGTCTGGCAAATCCGAGTGCGGAGGTTGTTACAGGTGAGCAAGTCGAGCAGAGACAGATTACCCTGGGCTTATCTGATGGAATAAACACCGAGGTCTTGTCCGGACTAGAAGAAGGGGACAGGGTAGTAGTACCTCCTGTGACGCAATTTCCCTCTACGCTATTTGGAAGCTAACAAATGATTGAGCTGGATAATATAACCAAAGTGTATAAAGCAGGCCAGACTGAAGTTCCTGCCCTGCGGACACTGAGCTGCCATATTGAGTCGGGAGAGATGGTATCCATTACAGGGCCATCAGGCTCAGGCAAATCCACCCTGATGAACATTCTCGGATGCCTTGATAAACCTACTTCAGGACAATACCGCTTAGACGGAATCGAAGTGAGTAAACTAAGCGACAACAAATTAGCTGAGATAAGAAATAGAAAGATAGGCTTTGTTTTCCAGAGTTTCAACCTGTTGGCCAGAACTACAGCTCTGGCCAATGTGGAATTGCCGCTTATTTACGGCGGTGTTCGTAACCGCCGGCAACGAGCTTTACAGGCCTTAGAATCGGTAGGCCTGGCCCATCGAGCTACTCATAAGCCGAGTGAGCTGGCTGGAGGTGAACAGCAAAGAGTAGCTATTGCCAGGGCATTAATAAATACTCCATCTCTCATTTTAGCCGATGAACCTACGGGTAATCTTGATACTCAGACTAGCAAGGAAGTTATGTTACTCTTTCAGCGGTTGAACCAGCAGGGAATAACCATTGTTTTGGTTACTCATGAGCCAGATATCGCCGCTTACACCCAGCGCACCATTAGAATCCGGGATGGCCAAATAGAACAATGAGACTATGGGATTGCTTTACTACTGCTCTACGTGCCTTGACTGGTAACAAGCTAAGGTCGGTTTTAACCATGCTGGGCATTTTAATTGGTGTAGCCGCGGTTATTTCTGTAGTATCTCTGGGAAGAACACAGGAGGCCATGACACACGAGGCTTTTGCCTCTCTAGGGTCTAATTTAATATACGTCATGCCTGGCGCCTCCAGCCACAGTGGGATGGGAGGAACGATGGGCACTGCGCTAACACTAACCATGGAAGATGCTGAGGCGATTGCCTCTAACGCCCACTCTGTCGCCGCTGTGGCACCGGTGGCGCAGCTTACTGCTCAAATTGCAGCAGGAAGAGAAAATGCCGGGGTTACGGTTGCCGGGATAACCCCGGAATATCAGTGGGTTAACAACCTTACCATAGCCCAGGGAAGCTTCATCACCGAGCGTGATTACAAAGCAAAGTCGAGAGTGGTGGTATTAGGAAGCCAACTGGCTGAAACCCTTTTCGGGCAGCAGTTCGACCCTACGGGTCAGAGCGTACGGGTCAACGGGCGCAAATTCATCGTCATCGGTGTACTGGAAAGCAAAGGGAGTACCTTTGGATTTGAGGACTTAACGGCATATGCTCCATTATCTACCATTCAGTCCACCTTAGCAGCCCAACAGATAACCAGCTTGGGGCATAGCGTTCAGGTTATCAGCGTCCGGGCCGGGAGCGAGGACGAGATAGAATCTGCTGAGGAGGAGATTACCAGCATTCTGAGACAGCGTCATCGCATCAGAGAGGGACAGGAGGATGACTTCACTGTTATGAGCATGAGTTCTGTGTCACGCATAGCTGACCAAATACTGGGAATAGTCCAACTTGTCCTGGCTGCCATAGCTGGCATATCCTTGCTTGTTGGTGGCATTGGTATAATGAACATCATGCTGGTTTCGGTAACTGAGCGCACCAGGGAAATTGGTCTGCGCAAGGCAATAGGAGCCAAGCGCCGAGACATCTTAACTCAGTTCCTCACTGAAGCTGCCACGCTGAGTCTCTGTGGTGGCGCTATAGGAGTGGGTTTAGGATGGCTTCTGGTTAAGATTGCCTCTATCGTAGCGGCAAACATGGGTTTCCCCATCCCCACTATGCTCCCAGGCGACGTCATTGCTCTGGCAGTGGGGGTTTCAATATTCATCGGGCTTGTTTCTGGTATTTACCCGGCGTTCCGAGGTGCGCGGCTTGACCCCATCGCGTCCCTGCGTCACGAATAGACTACCTTCCCTGAATTAAGGACAGGAATTCGGAGCGAGTAATTGCCTTGCTGCGGAAAGTTCCCCTCATCGCTGAGGTTACCACATTCGTCCCCGGTTTTTTGATTCCGCGCATGACCATACACAAGTGTTCAGCTTGAATAACCACAGCTACGCCATCAGATTGGAGAGCTTCAAAGATAGTGTCAGCAATTTGCAGTGTCATTCTCTCCTGAATCTGGGGCCTCCTGGCAAATATCTCTACCACCCTGGCCAGCTTACTTATCCCCACAACTCTGCCATCCGCACCAGGAATATAGCCTATATGAGCCACACCGTAAAAGGGAAGCAGGTGGTGCTCACACATAGAATAGAAAGGTATGTCTTTGAGAACTACCATTTCCTGGTGCCCTATCTCAAAGCCCACTGTTAGCTCAGTTTTAGGGTCAGCATCCAGGCCAGAAAAAAGCTCAGCATACATTTCAGCCACTCGCTGTGGAGTATTCTTTATGCCCTCCCTGAGTGGGTCTTCACCGATAGCCTCAATTATGGAAGTCATTGCCAATCTGATTGCATCTTGATTAATCATCTAAATTCCCTTCTTTATAAAGGTTAGGCTATTTTTATCTGTGGTAGCATAAAAATCTGAACCAAAATAAAGAAGCGGCTTGACCCTCTCCAGGTTGAGAATTCCTTCTCCAGCAAGCGCTTCCTCAAGATAACGCACCGCTACAATCTCACCGACAATCCAAATATGGTCACCGTAGGGCTTGCTATCCACAAGTTTGCATTCATAAGCAACATAAGCATCTTTTAATACAGGCACTTTTGTCCTTGCAGGCTTCTCTGTCTCGATGCCCAACCGTTGAAATTTATCCGTTTCTTGCCCTGAAATGCCACCAACTCGAGCAGCCAGGGAGGCTTTCTCAAAAGGTATAAAGTTAATGCCAAACTCTTTGCTTTCAGCAATGAGCCGATAGGTAAATCTGCTAGGCATCATAGAGACACCATAGAGAGGCGGAGTAAAAGAAATCGAGCTATGCCAGGCAGCAGTCATGGCATCCATTCTATCTTGAACACTTGCAGTAACTATGACCGCCACCTTGGGATAATGGTGGTTGAACTTCCCTATATCTTCTACAACAGCTTTAGGCATAGACTTTCACCTCTTCATTTTGTTTAGCCATAAACTTTCACCTCTTTATTTTGAGGATATTTGCTCTCTTCAAACGTCATTCTGAGCCAGGCGGGGAACCCTTTAAGTCCTGAAACCCTGCTACATTATGTAATTCCGTATCAAGATAACGAGAGGGGCTTTCCAACTCCAAAGCTTTCTCAATGATAGACAGGTCAGCAGGAAGCTCTATTGGTGCTTGAGCATACTTAGCTGGCACGCCGGGGTCTTTTAACCCTGTCCCGGTAAAAATACAAACGACTCTCTTGTCAGAAAAGTCTTCCTTTTTCGCCAGCTTAATAAGTCCGGCCAGGGAAGCAGCCGAAGCTGGTTCGCCAAAAATACCTTCTTTAGCCGCCGCCAGTCTATAGGCATTCATAATTTCATCATCGGTAACGCAGTCAATGGTGCCTCCTGATTCATCCCGGGCAGCCGCAGCCTTCTGCCAGCTAGCAGGGTTACCAATTCGAATGGCCGTAGCAATGGTCTTCGGTCGCTTGACAACCTTTTTGCGTACTATGGGAGCTGCGCCCGCAGCCTGGAATCCCATCATCTTTGGGGTATGGCTCGCCTTACCAATCCGGTAATACTCGACAAATCCCTTCCAGTAGGCAGTGATATTGCCAGCATTGCCCACAGGTATGAAGAGGTAATGAGGAGCATCGCCTAAATCCTCCACAATTTCAAAAGCCGCCGTCTTCTGACCTTCAATGCGGTTGGGGTTTATTGAGTTCACCAGTGTGATGGGATATTTTTGGGTTAAGGCACGGACTATTTGAAGCGCTTGGTCAAAATTACCTCTTATACCTACAATCTGGGCGTCATAGACTATGGCTTGTGCTAGCTTTCCCATAGCTATTTTGCCTTTAGGGATAATTACAATGGTCTTAAGTCCAAATCTAGCTCCGTAGGCGGCAGCCGAAGCACTGGTATTGCCAGTGGAGGCGCAGATAATGCTGGAGCTGCTGCCCTCCACAGCTTTAGCTACCGCCACCACCATACCCCTGTCTTTAAACGAGCCAGTGGGATTACAACCCTCAAGCTTGAAATAAAGCTCACCACAGCCAAGTTCTTTCTCCAAAGTCCGTGACCTCACCAAAGGTGTGTCACCCTCACCAAGTGTAATCATGGGTGTGGCCGGAGTAACTGGCAAGAAATCATGATATTTACTTAGAATGCCTTGCTTCATCTTTCAACCCTGATAAAGTTGCCAACTTCATGCACCACCGTTAGCTGTCCCACTTCCTTCAAAGCACTTTGCACTGATTTCTCCTCAGCCGGATGGGTCATAATGACAAGCACTGCAGTTTGAGACTCTAAGTCACTCTCTTTTTGAATTACAGAAGAAATGCTGATGGAGTTACGGCCTAAAACTTCCGAGATTTGTGCTAGAACACCAGGACGGTCAGCTACACTCAACCTGAAGTAATAACGTGTCTTTATACTGGACATAGGCTTTACGGCTAACTTATGATTTATTTGTATCATAGGGACGCTAACCGCTCCGCGGCAAATGTTCCTGGCTATGGTTAGCACGTCAGCCATTATAGCGCTGGAGGCCCTTAAAGCTCCCGCCCCCTGCCCGTAAAAGACCAGATTTCCAGCCAAGTCGCTTTCCACCTGAATCGCATTATAAACGCCATCTACCTTGGCCAGCTGTGAATCCTCAGGTATAAAGACAGGGTGGACACGCATTTCAATATCCCCATTATCCCGCTTGGCAATAGCTAGAAGCTTTATAGCGTAGCCGAATTCTCTGGCATAGCGGAAATCCTGGGGTTGAAGACGAGAGATGCCTTCACAATATACATCTTGAGAGTCCACAACAGTATGAAAAGCCAGGCCGGCCAGAATAGCCAGTTTATAAGCTGCATCCGTCCCTTCAATGTCGTTAGCTGGGCTAGCTTCGGCATAACCTAACTCCTGAGCATCCTTTAAAGCCGCAGAAAAAGGCAACCCCTCTCGTGACATCCTGGTAAGAATATAGTTGGTAGTGCCGTTAAGTATGGCATGAATAGCTGAGATTTCATTAGCCGCCAGATCTTGCTGAAAGGATGAGATAAGAGGTATACCGCTGCCTACACTGGCCTCATAACGAAGGTCCACTTTGTGTTCTCGGGCCAGAGATAACAACTCAAATCCGTGTTTGGCCATTACCTCCTTGTTAGCAGTAACTACATGCTTCCCATGTGAAATGGCCTGTTTTATGTATTCTGTGGCTGGGTATTCACCTCCAATAACCTCAATCATTATATCTACGTCAGGAGCAGCAAGAACCTCCTCAGCATGAGTGGTCAACTGGTGGGGTCCAAGCGTTACCGTGCGATGTTTGCTTACATCTTGTACCAGTACCTTCCTTAGCAGCAGCGGAGCACCCAGTTGCTTGGCCAGGCCATCCGCTTTGCCGAGCAAAACCTTAACTACTCCACTGCCTATAACACCCAGACCCAGTAAACCAATGCCGATACCCTTTTGAGTCATGGCGTTATTTCCCCTCCATAACTCTCTGTACAGCCCATAATTCCTTTTCTCCATCAATGTTAATGGTGCTGTTTTCTTCTCTTTCCTCAATCCAATCACTGAAATGTTGATTATTCAGTGCCTCTTTGGCATCTTCACTGAGTTCATGCTCGCCTCTGTCCAAGTTCTTCACTACCCAATAACCTCCTGTGGTCTGAACTGATGTATCCCTAACTGGCTCACTTAACTCATTGCTTGTAAGATTAAAGGCAACTTCGTCAAAAGCGTCACCCATATCTCCCTGCTTTATCCAGCCTAGCTCACCGCCGTTGTCCTTGCTCTCGTGCTGGGAATATTCCGTAGCCAGGTCGGCAAAATCCTCGCCCGAATCCAGCTTAGCTTTAATCCCATCGGCTTCTTCCTTGCTACCCAGCAACATAACTTTAGCTTGTATCCCTTCTTCCTCATCTGTGTCGGTAACCTGTATAAGCCAATAACCAACGCTCTTGCTTGTTGACTCATCATAGATGGGCTGGCTTATCTCGCCCGGCTCAAGACTAAAAGCAACATCCCCTAAGGTATCTGACATTAATTCTCGAGGTAACCAGTCTAAGTCACCACCAACCTCAGGGTTACAGGAGAGCTCTTCAGTCAGGGCAGTGAATTCCTGGCCGCTCTCGATTTTAGCCCTTACTTCATTAGCTATCTCTTTGCTCTCCACAAGCATAACCTGGACATGTGCTTGCTCCATTGTATCAGCTAGCTGAGGGCCGAAATAGTCCTCGAGAAGCTTTTCGTTTAATAAAATAGCGGTTATTGCGTCCCGATAAATGTCCTCATCAGGTAAATCAGTTTCTTCCAGGCTCTCATCTACCTCATGAGTCTCAACGCTTATTCCCAGGCTATCGGCACCTTGTCTAATCAATTCATCTCTTACAATTTGTCTGCTGGCAACGTCAGCCATATAGTAAACCTGGGATGCATCTTCGCCTTTGGTATAGGCATCGAGCAGCTTCACATAGTAACCTGTGGTAAACGAGGCGTCATTCACCTCTATCATAACCTCACGAAGAGGCCTAATTTCGGTATCATAGTATCCGTAGCCTACATCGTAGCCTACATAACCCAGAATGCCAGCTAAGAAGACAGCAGCAGCGATTATTATTACTCGCTGCATCTTCTTCTGGCGCTGCCACCGGGAGAGCTGGCGCTTGGTGGGGACTTCCTTGGGTTTGACTTTCTTTTGCTTTTTAGCCAAAGCTACAAATCCTGCCTCTCACATTTTGAGTCCTGTGGGCCAAGAACCTTGTATATGAACTCCTTGCCAGTCTCAGGCATAAATCTCTCACTTAAGTTCTTGTTGTTCCCACAACCCTGTTATGATAGCATATAGAGAAGAGCTAAGCGACGGGGTGTAGCGCAGCCTGGTAGCGCACCTGAATGGGGTTCAGGTGGTCGGAGGTTCAAATCCTCTCACCCCGACATTTAAACTGTTAACAGACTCTCCCCTCGATTTGTTAACAGCCGCACAGAGACAACGACCTTCCTCACACAACTCTCCGCAGCACAAGCTCAACTAAAACTGTCAGATAGGGCTTTGGCCAAGAGGCTATGTATTTCCATTGCCTATCTCTCTTACGTGAAACGAGGGTTGCGGGATATAACACCTGCCTTCATTGAAAAAGCTGCATCTGGTCTTAACTTTTCCGATAGCTTTTTCGCATATATCTCTATGGAGAGGATGACCAGAAGAAACAGGTTCAATCTCGAAGAGCAAGTGCAGCAATTCTTGATTGCCAAACAGGTGGAAGGAAAATCGCCAGTCACTTTGAACTTTTACCGTGAGAACCTTGGGCGTTTTTCGTGGTGGGTGCAGCATAATAGAGTTTCTCTCGACATAAGCAAGATACAAGTTCAACACCTACGCTCTTTCCTAGCCTATATACAAACTACCCCTAACAGATGGAACGTGGGCTCAACTTCCTCGCAGCACTTGCCTTCAATGGCAACCGTTGACGTCTACTGGCGTTCGCTTCAGAGTTTTTTCGCCTGGCTAGTCAAAGAAGGTGTAATCGAAGCCAAAGATAGCCCCATGAAGAAGCTGCCGCGTCCCAAGGTTCCAAAGAAGATAGTAGAAGACATCCCTCTCGACTTAGTCAGGCGAGCTATAGATGAATTTGATGGCAATACCCTTATCGGTGCTCGTAATAGAGCAATTATCCTTATGCTTCTCGATACTGGGATAAGGCTTTCGGAGTGTTCTAACTTGACTCTAGCCGACATTAACTTGGACACTGGCCTGATAAGGGTATGGGGCAAAGGAGGGAAACAAAGGCTGGTTCGATTAGGTGAGATAGCAAGGCAGGCCATGGAGGATTATCTTATCTTGCGCGGCTCTAATACCGGCGACTCTCTATGGGTCATAGCCACAAGCCTTTCACCAAGTACGGTATCCAGAGCATGATACGCAGACTCAAGAAGCCAGGAGGCAATGTGAGGTGGTCCCCACACACTTTCAGGAATACCTTCGCTATTAACTACCTCCGAGCTGGTGGTGACCCTTTCACACTACAGATATTCGGTGGATGGGAAGACTTGAAAATGCTACGGCACTATATCGCCGCCCTCAAGGTTGAGGACGCCTTCAGTGTTCACCAAAAGGCAAGTCCAGCAAACCTGCTATATTCCTACCTTTCCAACCTGTGCAAAACAGTGTTTCTTGCCAATCATAGTTCTTGTTAGCCTTTGACCTTGCTAGCTTTATATTACCTACAATTTGCCGAGTCTATCTTCAGAAGATGAGAATGAAAAAATCGAAATTCTAGGATGCACTATACTACCTCTTTATTCAGAAATTCATTAACCATTTTATCCGAGTATCTATGCAGGTTTGCTAATGAAAATTTCTCTGAATTGTTTAATGCCTCCCTTTGTAAATTTCGTAGCTTCTCACTGTTATTCATGAGGGTCTCCACTATCTCTTTTAACTCCCTAGCATCACTATATTTCAAAACAGAGGTTTTTAATTCTTTAGAAACTATGAATTTTTCAGGCGCGATGAAAGGCTTTGCATACTTTATACAATCAGACGTAACACCAGCACCTTTGGTAATAGAGTACACTTCATCAAACCCTAAACCCAAAAGTGTGAAGTTTAGTTTAACAGGCGCTATTATAACGTCAGCTTTGCTGAATTTTTCTCTAAACATTGACTCTGGAATGTATTCTTCAAAATAGAATATATTGTAGCCCTCATTTTTCAGGTTCCTACAACGATTCATAATTTCTTGACCATATTCTCCTTGAGGAGCCCCCAACATATATAGCTCTATCCTCTTATGATAGCGGTGGAAGATTTCCCTAAAAATATCTATAACAGCTAAATAATCTCTTCTTTTTTCTGATATAGTGCCAGGCACAATAAATCTGATTTTTTCATCCTCATTAAAAGGCTCGACACACTCATAGGGGAAATTTGGTAACACATATATGTTCTTCTTATAATTAAAATTCCTTGTGATATATTCTTTGATTGCTTGATACTCTACTATTATTCCATCGTATCTTCTTAGAATCATTTTTCTTATTATTGAACCTGTTATACCGTTTAACATAGGAGCTAGAAGTCCGTGTCTTCCTACTTCTCTAATGCTTCGAACACGATCTCTTAGAGACCGTGTTGATTTGAACCACCAGTTAGCGTTATAAATCTCTGCTATCTTCTTGCACTTTGGTTTGAAAAATAGAAATGGCCAGATTCTAATGGTATTAACAACCAATAAATCAATTCTTTCATTACATATTCTTTCAACCCTTTTTAGAAATCTTAAATCGCTTTCTTCTTTCCGCTTTATTACCAATTCATATTCACCTATCTCCAATTCATCCTTTATTCGAGCAAATATTGGCTCTGATGTAAATACTGTCACCTTATTATTCTCTGTATTGAATATTTTGCATGAACCTGCTAGGCCATGATGTGCCTCTATTACTTCCAATATTCCTATCCTTCTCATACGTCTCACTACTTTATTGCTTCTAAATTGAGGCTAACCTGATATTATCTTTCACCAATTTTTCTTTTCATGGAAGCTCAGTCCTCAAAGGAATTGAATTCAACTTGAATCGTCCTGACGGTTAACATTAAGAGCCATAAACTCACTCCAATTTACTCACTTAGCACGCCTTAATCTGGCCCAAAGAAGCGTAGATTATCATCACATCACGATATCAGTCAATAATAATTCAAAAAACAAGACACCGTACCTGTATTGTTCTCTAAGTTCATCTCCTTTTGTCTGACTACATCCGGTATGAGGCTTGCTTTGCCTCCAGATTGAAGATATAGTTGAGGCAGTAATCAAGAATGCAGGCGTTCTAAGGGACTATGTCGTCGCCCGGTTACACAGCCGCTGGATAGCTTTATCCAAGCATGTGACATCAAGTAGTTACAGGAGGATAAACAAGATGGTACAAGAAGCAAAGCTAATGCCCAACAACCCCTTTGAGCACGATAAGTTCATGCCCGAGACATTCAATGTGGTAGGGAAGCAAGGTATGCGCCGCATAGACGGGTACAGGAAAGCGAGCGGAGCAGCAGTTTATACCAAGGATGTACTATTGCAGGGAATGCTGTATGCCAAATTTCTCACATGTCCCTATCCCAATGCAAAGATTAAGAGCATGGATACGAGCAAGGCCGAGACATTGCCGGGTGTGAGAGCTGTTCTCAGATATGATGACCCGGAAATAAAGGGGAAAAAGGCGATAAGTACCAATGGTGGTGAGGAACTTATCCTGGCTGATTCTGCTTACTTCCAGGGACAGGAAGTAGGGGCTGTAGTGGCTGCAGACACCGAGGATGTAGCTGATAAAGCACTGAAATTAATAGATGTAGAATGGGAGGAGCGTCCATTTGTCCTGGACGAAGAGGAAGCGCTTAAGCCAGACGCTCCTCTAGCAAGGCCTGAAGAATTACCCAAAAATAATATATTACTACCGGGAAGTGGCCTTACCTGGATTCCTTCCCTTTTTGAATTAGGAGATGTAGAGAAAGGTTTCAAGGAAGCAGACAAGATAATTGAGTTCGAAGCTAGAAGGCGATATCACGGCTGCGCCGACGTGGAAACCCCTAATGGTATCACTAAGTGGGAAGGTGACTGGGCTGAGCTCTGGGTGCACCACCAGCATGCATACGAACATAAATGGGCCATGAACAAATGGTTTGGTACTCCTATGAACAAGGTCAAGATTAATTCCCTTTATAACGGGGCGATGTATGGGGGCTGGAACTGGATATATTACAGCATGATTCCTCAATGTGTTAGCGCGATTCTGGCTAAAAGGACTGGCAGGCCTGTGAAGTGGATATTTAACAGAAGAGACGACTTCTACCTCGGGCAAATGGACGTAATGGTGGCTTATTTCAGGGTGGGATTTAAAAACGATGGAACTATTACCGCAGTGAAAGCGAGAACTGTGTTCGCCAACATTTCACTTCGTGATACCTTGGCGCACCTTGCCGAGAACACCAGTATTCCCAATCTATATTCCGAGAATGTTACGGTACAGGTCAATAAAGGGCCTGTTACGGCAATTCGATGTGAACAAGCTCCCCCGGCTCTTGGCATAACCCATGTATTTGACCGTGTAGCTGCTGAGCTGGGAATGGACCCCACCGAGCTCGCGCTGAAAAACGATGGTGCTGAAGGAAAAGATATGGAGTACCTTGCGGAATTCAAGCGTAAGCATGGTTTTCCTGTGAGGGATAGTCTCAAAGAGTGTGTAGAGGCAGGGAAGAAGGCAATGGGGTGGGACGAGAAGTGGCACGCCCCGGGTACGAAGAGACTTCCCAACGGGAAAATGCACGGCCTGGGCTTTATCTGGGACCATGAGTGGGACGATAACCGAGGAGCAGCAGTTGCTGGTGTGTTGATTCAACAGGACGGTTCGGTCAGCATCGTAGGTCAGCACTGCGATATAGGAGTTAATGGTGAGAGTGCATACTGCCAGGTCGTTGCCGAGGAACTGGGAATGCGATACGAAGATGTTGCTATCAGGCAGCAAGACGATGTGCATTTTGCCCTGATGACGCCTGACGGTTCCTGTAACCTGATTACGAATGCGTATACCTTGAAGAAAGCTGCCAGGAAAGCAAAGCAAAAGCTGCTTGAATTAGCTACCAGCATTACTCCTGTAATGGAAGAGAGCATTCTGGCCGCTTTCCCTGACATGAAACGCGAGGACCTGGACGAGAGAGAGAGGGATATTCCAGCCGCTTTCCCGGGCATGAAGCCCGAAGACCTGGACGTCAAGGACAGCGTGATTTATGTTAAAGCAGACCCATCAAATAGAAAGACAGTGGCCGAAGTGGTTAAAGATGTGGGGGGAAGTATAACTTTTAAACAGGAAATGGCAGGGATTCAAAATACACGCCACGAACCTGTCTATGCCTGGGCCTGGCATAGACAAGGAAGGTATGGAACGGAGCCCGGGCGAGAGCGCCTGTGCAGGCAAGCGCATTTCTGTGAAGTAGAGGTGGACGATGAGACTGGAGAGATTGAAGTAACCAGAGTAGTTAACGTCAATGATGTGGGCAAAGCAATATCTCCCGAGGCAGTAGCAGGCCAGATGTACGGCGGCACCTACATGGGTGCGGGCAGGAATAAGACCGAGGAGTGTGTCTGGGATGAGCAAACCGGGGTACTGCTTAACGGCGATCTTCTAAACTACAAATTCGCCACCATGAATGACGTTGGGCCAATAGATACCATAATTGTAGAGACTGGTATGGGCTATGGCCCTTACGGGTCGGTGGGGATTGGCGAAAATATTGCCACTGTGGCAACATTTCTGCTTCAGGGCGCCGTATATAATGCTATAGGTAAATGGGTCGACGATTATCCTATCACGCCGGACAAAGTTCTCAAAGCTTTAGGAAAAGCATAGGAGAAATGAATAGAATAAAGAAAATTGCAGCAATTCCATAGAATTGTTTGAATTATCTGTCTGACCGAGACCACACCCATGCGAGGCCAGCATTGGCCTGACAAAAGCAGCCAAACCGCTGCCTGAAACAAACAATAGTTTTGGCTATGAGGCATACGGGTGAAAGAATTATGAGATGTAGCTGTGTTTTATCTCCGCTCTTGCAAAATTTTCATGGAGCTATACTCAGTGGGTGAAGTTTGAGGATAGCTTGAAGCTCCATAGCATAATAGCAGACTAGGGGATTGTTCTTTTCGCTCTGGCTAATTGCGTAGTCTACACGTCTGTCAAAACCAAGGAAAGCGACCTTGACAATTGGGTATCCGTCTTACCTCCCAAGACTTGATTTTGCCACTTTCTGTCAGCGGTACTAAAAGGTAATACTCCTTTCTACGTAAAGGCTCTACACCAGAAAGCAATGGCAAGTATTCGAGAATTGCTATGGCCTTGTACCTCCTTGGGTTGCCATCAAATTGCCAACCATCTTTGTAGAACAATCCACCGAACCTTTCCTTAATGTCCTGTTCAAGTTCTTCTGTAAGGTTAACTGGTGAAGCTAATTTAGTGAATGGGGTTCAGGTGGTCGGAGGTTCAAATCCTCTCACCCCGACCATAGATTCGCATTCAAAACCCCCAGAAAGTGTTAACTGCAAAGAGTTTATCACTGCATTCCCCAAGGAAATTTCCACAAGGCAAGCTCAACCAGGGCTATGGGATAGAGCGTTGGCTGAGAGACTGGGCATCTACAAGGTTTATTTTTCTCACCTCAAACGAGGATTAAGGAATTAACGCCTAGCTTGGTTGAAAATTTTCGTCTGGTCTTAACTTCTGTGATTCCTTTTTCGCATATATACCTTTAGAAGAGATGGCCAGAATGTCCCACTTTTGCCAACTAAGCACAGTATAAGGCTTGTTTTCTCTCCAAATTGAAGATATAGTTTAGGCAGGGATGAAGAATATGGGCGTTTTAAGGAACTATGCTGTCGCCTGATTACACAGCCATCGGGTAGCTTTATCCAAATAGGTGACATCGAGTAGGTATAGGAGGATAAGTAATATGGAACAAGAAGTTAAGCTAATGCCCAGCAATCCCTATGAGCACGATAAGTACATGCCTGAAACATTTAACGTGGTAGGGAAGCGGGGTGTGCGCCGCATAGATGGGTACAGGAAGGCGAGCGGAGAAGCAATATACACCAAAGATATAGATTTTCTAGGGATGCTGTATGCGAAGTTTCTCAAATGCCCCTA
>JAFGBN010000065.1 GCA_016933195.1 Dehalococcoidia bacterium
AGGTAGCTGGCTGAAATCAGACACGTCAGCGCAAGGGTTAAATTACTGAGGAGCGCGGAGATGACCAGTATCACCAATGGTATTAGAAACATGGTAATACATATGCTGGTTGGGGAACGGTTACGGTCTGATTCCCGGTATCTCAGCGTGGCTGAGGTCTGTAGTAAAGCATGGTTGATGGAAACTAACACTGGAACTGAGATAAGCAGAGGAAAATAATTGCCCACAATCGGTTGGAACAGTATTGCCAGAGCGAAGAACAGGAAGTAGTTCAGCAGCAGGCTGGAGATGGCGCTAATGGGCCGCCACCATAGGTATAAATATAGGGCAAGTAAGGCCAACGGTATGGATGATAGAGGAAGTGGGGAAAATATAGCGGCTACCAGCAGGGCAATGGCGATGTATATCCTGCGTGGAAACAGTAAGCTCTGTTTTTCCAAGTCAATCATATCTCTAGCTTGGGGATGGGTACTTGCTCCAGCGTTCTTTCCAGAATCATCGCGGGGGTGATATCGTCCATCTCGGCTTCGGGTTTGACTCTTATTCGGTGCCCGGTTGTACGTAAAACCAGGTGCTTAATATCATCAGGAATGACAAAATCTCTCCCATCCAGTAGAGCCAGCACACGGGAGCATTTGAATAGTGAGATGCCAGCCCTGGTGCTGGGTGCCACCAGTGTATCCGGGTCGGAGCGGAGAGAATGAATGATTGTGGTAGTATATTCCACGATATCTGGTGATACCACAACTTGCTTGGCCATTTTTCGCAGCTCTTTTATTTCATCCGGGGATATCACCCTTTTGATATCTGGCTCATCGATGTTATCGATATTGCTTATTATTTGTTTATCTTCTTCCTTGGAGGCATATTCGCTTGCAGATCTTAGTAAGAATCTGTCCACCTGTACATTTGTCAGTGGATAAGTGCCCTCTCCTCCCAGTTCCACCTGAGTAGCTATTACCATAAAGGGTTGGGGGAGCTGGTGGGTCTCCCTCTCTATGGTAACCTGGGATTCCTCCATAGCTTCAAGCAGGGCAGATTGTGTTCTGGGGGTAGTCCGGTTAAGCTCATCGGCGAGGACTATATTGGCGAAAAGTGGCCCCGCGACAAACCTGGAATTTCCATCCGAGGAATAGATGTAGAACCCTGTTATATCTGCGGGCAGCATATCCGGGGTGAGCTGTATTCTCTTGAATTCGCCACCGATTACGCCTGCGAAGGTCTTAGCCAACTTCGTCTTGGCAGTGCCGGGTAACCCTTCTATCAGCACATGCCCTCCAGCAATGAGGGCAAGAATGAGGGTTTCTTTTATCTCGTCTTTCCCGATAACTACCCGTGAAAGCTCAGCCAGCATTTTATGGTAAAGGTCGGCAACCATTTCACTATTAACCAATTGTCTCTCCTTTCTTCAGTGTATACCTGAATACGACTATGAATACTACGGCAGTCAAGCCTAACAAGGGATAGGGCATGGAGAAAACGCTGCGCAAATTAGTCAGCCCTGTTTGGGATTCATCACGTTGGTCTTTTTGCAGATGCGAGCGGTCAATCAATAACTGCTCTGCCTGGGGGGTGGAGCCGGTTAAATATTGCACAAAGCTGTAGTTATCATCCTTTCTCACCATGCTGTTAATCATGATACTGGGGTCAGACACAAGTGCCACCGTTCCCTTTCCCAATTTGAGTTTTGCTGCTACCGGGAAAGGGCCTTGTGGCTCATTTCGCAACGACTCATCCTCATCGAGGTCCAGGAAACTGGAACTGGATGACCAGGCAATTACATCTGATTCAGCGACGTTTGTCAGGCTGGTGGCATGGTTAAGTACCAGCACTTTTATACCGCTCTCCTCAAGCTCGGGGTTGAAGTCTGTTATCTTGGGTAGCCACTGGTTCCTGTAGCAGAAAAGAGGGTCGAGAAGGGTTTCACCGGTAAACCTGGCGTCCACGCCAAGGTATTCCAGTACGCTATTTCCATAGCCGTAATCATCCATCAGCAGCAGGTTGCCCCCTTCGGTGACGAAATTCCGCATCTCCGACAGGTCGTCGTCTCCAGGCTGGATGTACGGTATGGCTACCAGGGTTCTCCCCTGCGACGATTCCGGAAGTTCGTCTAGCGAGTCGAGACTGGCGGCATTGACTTCAGTTGAAAAGTCCTTTACACCGTTCCACAGACTATTGGCAGCCATGAAGTCTTGCACCGAGGGGGAGAGCCATATACAGAGCAGTGAGACCACTATAATCAGCGCTGCAACGCCAACGAGTACATCAGAGGTTTTCATCTTTTAATCCCTTTTTCTACGCTGTGGAAGAGTTGCTCGCTCTTCATAGCGTCCTCTTTCGTTGGCTGGTAGTTGGAATACAGTAATCTCTCCACCATTCTGGTAAGCTCTTGAAAGAATATAGCAGACGGCCCCAGAGATTTGCGATTCTCCTCAAAGAATTCCCTCAATGTCTGTTGAGGCCTGACCAGCGCGCTGGTAATAGCCTGAATTAGCCTGACGGTCCAGCGGTAGAAATTCAGTATTGCGCTGCGTGGCTCCCGTTGGGACTCGGCTCTTTTATCAGCCAGAAGGGGAATGAGTGTGTCGCCATCATATACCTGGACTGGCTGGGGCTGAGCTGTAGCTCCCCACATCTTCTCCAGAGCAGCCCTGCGCCTTCTTCTTAACCTGCTCTGTGCCAGAACTCCAAGGCTGAGCAGTATGGCCAGGATGCCACCCGAGCTTATCATGTTTACTACCACCATGCTTCTGGTAGTGCTGAGCATGTTATGCCATGGCTCCTGCGGTATGACACGTATTTGTATGTCTTGAGAACCTACGGGACTAAGCCCCATCCCCATTTTGATTCTGGTATCAAAGGTGCCCTCCTCGGAGCTTGCAAGGGTTATCTGGGATTTACCCAGGCTTATCTTTATCGGTGCTCCGCTCACTGGCCCGAGCTCTGAGTATATTCTACCGCTCAGGGCAATGCTTCCCGGTATCATGGCAACCCTGGGCAGGTCCATATCCGTAACAGGGGTTGCTCTGGTTATCTCGAGGGGGGCAGTGGTGCTTACTGATGCATATCTTCCCATAGGTGCTGCGGATACAGTGACAGTATGGTAGCCCAATTCTGTTTCCGGCGCTATTAATATCTTCTGCTCGAAGGTTTCTGAGACCATAATCTCAGCTAAGAAATCGTTATCGAGGTAAATCTCGACCTTTCTTTCTTCGGGCGATGGGGACTGTCCGTAATCGAGCCTGCCCCCGATGGTCATCTCATACCCTGGATATGATTTATCTTCCACCGTGAGCCCAAGTTCCGCCTCGTAGAACAGAACCTCTAGCTCTAGCTCTGGACTTAAAGATGCTATGTAAACCCCTATATCCTCACCACGGGGGTAGTATAATGCCTGCACCTGTACCTGGTGTATGTACCAGTAGGGGAGCCGTAATGCCCCTTGATAATAACCATCTGGCCCGGTTACAGAGGCAGCGTACTGTGACCCATTGAGGAGGATGTCCACCTCTCGTCCTGCAAGGCATTCTCCCTGGGATGTTAATATTCCCTCAAAGTGGATGTTATCGCCCACGAAGGCAACCTTGGGTTCTATGTTTAAGGTGAGCTCAGTTGGACTGGGTGATTTTTCAATAGACTCTTTTATTCCCAGCAATGTGTCGGACATGAGGCTCTTATAGAGATCGAGCATCTCTCTTATCCTTTCAATCCTGTCCAGTACCTCGCTATAGGATGTTGACAGGCTGCCTCCTGAGTGAGGGGTTATCCTGAGTTTCTCACCAGTAGCCCTTGTAACATCCTCGATTACATCCAGGTCTCCCTGTGCCTGAGTCAGCTTGCCTGAGATTTCGTCCGCTAGCTCAATAGACTCCTCAAATCGGGATTGCGCCAACAGCTCTCTCATGGTGCCCAGGCTTTCATCAATATCTACCACGAGCAGTGATATGTCTATTCCACTGGTGGCAAATTCATCCACTAACTCGGCGAGCGATACGTGAATGTTGGCAAAGGGCATCTTTTGTAGCTTAGCTTCTGTCTCTTCAGCATCTTTCTGGAGCACAGAATCCAGTGAACTGGAATAGTACCTGAACAATGAAATGAAATTGAATGCCAGTTTGGCTGTCTCGGGTTCCTCATGGGGCAGACGTTCCAATCCCAGAGCAGGCGGTCCGTGGAATATGAGCATAGCTGCAATTGCAGCCAGCGCTAACTTCGCTGGAAGATGGTTCATAATGTTCTGCATAACACCCCATAAAGTCCCTCTCCTTCCAGAGGAGAAGTTAGGTGGAAGGAGGTTCTCCCTTCAACTCCCTTTATTTGGCAAGGGGCGTGAGGGAGGACTATCACTTTAAAGCCTCCTGTATCTTTTCCAGAACGCCCTCCATATTTGTTAGAACCTCATTATTCCAAAACCTCAAAACTTGGTAGCCGTTCTCTTTCAACCATGCTACTCTTTTCTCATCCCTTTTCTTGGCTTCTAATTCATTATGGTGACCACCATCAACTTCAACTATGATTCTTCTTTCAAAGCTTACGAAATCAACGATGTATAAGCCCAAAGGCTGTTGCCTTCGGAACTTCACGCTCTCTAGCTGCTTGTTCTTCAATCTAGCCCAGAGAACCTGCTCGGCATCTGTTTGGCTCTGGCGGAACTTGCGAGCAAGAGCTATTTGTGTTCGGCTTTCCCCCATGGGAAATCCCCCTCCCTCTAACTCCCTCCCGCCAGGGGAGGGAGAACCAGAAGAAAGTTTTCAATTGACTGTAACATCCTCACCTACCGCAGTACTTCTATCACCTTAAGGGCCACTATAACCAAGAAGCCACCGAAGAGCACCCTGGTCATAGTGCCGAGGACGCTCTTTGCTCTGGGGTTGAGATGTGCATAGAGCAGGCTTATTATGAGATAAGCGACAATATTGGCGATGAAGTAGACCTCCAGACTATTCTGGCCGAATGCTGCCAGCAGTATATTTGTGGCACAGAGCACCAGAGCCAGTATTACTATGTAGAGGTTATATATTCTCAAGAAAGCACCTCAATTTCTATCCTGCTTCTTCCATCCTCATAACTTTCCCTGTCAATTGTGACTGGTTTATTCAAAGCTTCACTGGATATGGTAGCCGCTATAGAGGCCAGAGGGCTGCCCAAGCAGCGGTAATACCAGATATCCTCGTAGTGTAGCCTGGGTTCTTTAACCTCCACGTTCAAGCGATTATCGGACATGCTTACAGATACTGAACTGGCAAGGTCCAATACCCCTACCAGGATGTATGAGATGGCAGTCTCGATTTCGCTTGTGCTTGCCCCTGGCCTGGTCTCCAGCATATCGATGTTTATTCCCCCCGGCGTGGTAACCGCAATAGCCATGTCATCGGGGCGAGCGCCATATCTCACTATTAGCCGCCCTGGAATTTTACCTCTGACTTGCTGGATAGTTCGCTCATCTGCCAGGGGTATCAGTGCTTGAGGGTGTCCTTCCCTCATGCTTGAGGGCAGGTATACTGCCTTGTTTTTCAGTCCGAGTTCCTCCAGCAACGCCGCGGTATTTTCAATCCCGGTCTTGAGCATTGTCTCGCATGCCTCGGGGGAGATGTAAGGGCGGGTGTTTGCCAGGGCAACACAGGAGAAGCCGATTATGATTGCCGATATTCCTGTGGCAGTTAGCACTACTGAGTTCATCAGGAATAACGATATTGGCGCAAATATGACACCTGCTAAGATAAGGCTCAATCCCAGTATTCTGTAAGGGTTGCTCATACCGTCATTCTCTTAAAAAAAGGATATCCTAGCTTTACATCGAAAGTCAATTGCATGTACCTGTCCACATGATGGGGGACACCTGTTCCAGTGTCTTTCCTGGATTTGATTTTACTGCTGTACCTCAGGGTGGGAACAGCCCCATAGGGGTGCTTTTCAGGGGTAAAATGGGTAGGCCTGAGATACCTGATATTATAGCTCAAAAAAGACGGCCTTAAGAATAGTTGGGTGACACGAATGGCGTACATTGCACTCGGGTGGCAGGAAAGCCTGACACTTCGGTCATGCCAGTTACGGTAATCAGGCCATTTTAGACTTGTCCAGGTACCGGGGATGACTCTGAGGTGCTTGCCAGATTCCTGGCTTCTGGTATCCTGCTGCAGACATTCATAATGTAACCAGCATGGCGTACTTTGTTAACTTATCTGACACCACATATCTGGACTGGTTCATGGCGCTACCTTTTTATCGCCCTGAGCCCTTGCTTTGTGTCATTCTGAGGGAGCAAAGCGACCGGAGAATCTCGCTCGGGGTAAATTCCGCAAAGGTGTCCAGATTTTTCCTGATTACTTTTCTGAATCCTGTCCTTGGGGCTTCTTTCTCAAAATGGGGTATATTATGAGAGCAACCGGGATAGCGAAGGCGAGGAATATGAGAAGCCCTCCTCGAGCTCCCCAGCCAGCCAGCTTGACAATCAATATCGGGCTTTCTTCCTCCTGGCGGAATTCAAACAGCTGCGGTATTGCCAGACCGGCAAAGTGCTTTATCTCCTCCAGAATACCATCATATGAGCCCTCGACTGGCACAATTGCTGAAATCCGTATCAGGTTGATGGTATCTGGGGTGAACTGACCACCTCTCAGATAGCAGTAGAGCGCCACTCGCCGCTCGACAACCTGGCCTTCGGAGGTCTTGGAGACCACCAGCTTCTTGATTGGAACCGTGCCTCCAGTCAGGACATTGTCATAAGTTCCATCCTGGCTGGCACCCGCTATCTGGATTACATCCTTGAATTCATCTACATGGTAACCTAAGGCCTTGTAGCAAACGTTGGGTGGATGAAGGGTAGTGGACTCCTTCGCCTGAACGATGAGGAAGAATATAGGCGTATAGAGCCCGGGACGATAATAATCTCTCATGAGGGAGACATTTGCTCCCAGCGTCTCTCTCAAGTCTGCAGCTTTGCGCTTGTCCCAATCGTATCCCTCCCATTCTCCCAGCTTTGTGGGGAAATCCGTTATGGCCTCATTAGTCTTTAAGCCCATCTTGCTCCAGACAAAGGTCTCATGCCTTGGTGCCTCCGAGAGCTCGGTGCTAATGAAGGAAACACTCTCGGAGAAGAGGAGCTCTGACCTGGAGCACATAAATGTAATGCTCGTCGCCAGCAGGAATATACCCACGATAGTCAGATATCCCACACGTGGTTTCATGGCTTTATTATACCGGACTCAGGCCTTTTCAGAATTTTTCTTCCTTGATATGGTTTTGGACCTGCCTTGTGAATTCATCGAAATCAGCCAATTTCCCTGTTGTGGCTCGATAGATGATTTCGTAGTCTAACCTCCAATAAACGTGCACAATGGCGTTTCTCATTCCAGCCATCCATTTTATCTTTTGGGGAAAATCATGCTTGATAAGTCCCTTCTCACCGGATAATTCTATAATGTTGGTCGTATCAATCTCGGTGAGGCCTACACCTTTCACTGCTAAGAAGTGACGGCACACATCCAGCACTGATTCCAGGGCTATCCGCAAATAGTGGACACAAAGCTCTCTGGTATCCACATCTGCCATGAATTCTTCAAGTGATGAAAACCTCTTTCTTAATTTGGAAAGCTCTCCCACTGCTTCATCCACCATGAAAAGGCAAAAATAACATCACTTTCCTCAAAAAGAAGAGGGATCTCCTCTTTTTCCAGGATTTGTTCTGCTCTCATTTAGATTTCCTCTGCTTGTAGTGCATTATACTACTACAAGCGTTCGAAAGCACTCGAAATGGATAGAGCATTATAAACAACAGAAGGCTCCGATTTTAGCGGAGCCTTCTGTCCATTTTTGTGTAAAAACGGCTTTAAGCCTAGGTTGTGGCTGCCCTTCGCCTGCGCAGCCAGAGGAAGCCTCCCAGCGCCGCCAGCCCATGCCTTAAACTACATAAAACCTCAGCTTAACAACTTCAGCCATCTTTTCAAAATCGGAGTCGTTGTGGAATAGAAGGAGATCGTTGTCAATGGCCGTTTGGGCGATTAGACAGTCAATAGTGCTGGCAATCGTGATGCCCTTTCTGCGGCAATCAAAATAGATTCGTGCTGCTTTGGCAAAGGATTCCCTTTCATCTCGTAAATGGTAGAATCTCTGTGTATCCAGATATCGCTTGAGTAGATTGAATTCCTCCTCTGTTCTAACCCCCTGCAAAAGTTCCTGATAGATGAAGGGGTTGATGCCATAGGGTATTCCAGAATCCAGAACAAACTGAACCTTCTGACTGACTTCGCTATTCCTGTCCCGCAAGTAATCAATGAGCACCGAGGTATCTACCAGTATCACCCTATTGCCCCTCTCTTAGCTTCTTGTAATCATAACCATTATGAAAGCTAATCTTTCCTCTGAGCTGACGCAAATCCATTCTGCGGCGATTCTCCACATACTCCTTTAGTGCCTCCTGAATCAACTCCCTCTTCGTTCTGGCCTGAGAACGATTGAATGCCTCGTTCACCAATTCATCATCTAGTACAATATTGGTTCGCATCTAATACACCTCCTCATACACATAGTAATACACTTCAGGAGGGAAGGCAACTGTATGCACTCGATTATAGTTAACCGTATAACCTCGTATAAAATCCCTCTCTCTTGATTTGCTTTTCTCGTAGCTGTGGGTCTTTAGACCCACAGGGCGAGGCTAAAGCCTCGCCCCTACGCTCAGAGGATTAAGGTGAGGGTAAAACCTTGTGTATGCTCCTCCCTCTAACTCCCTCCCGTGAGGGGAGGGAGTATTATGAGGAATTTTGCAATTGACTTAAAATAGCACCAGATTCTACCATCTCGCCTCGAAGAAGGGAGAAATTATAAGAAGTTTTTCTGGTCATTGCGAGGCTGACGGAGTCAGCCGAAGCAATCTCACGGCAAGCTTGGAACAGGCTCCGCAATCTCAAGATTAGGATGCAAGAGATTGCTACGCTTCGCTCGCAATGACTAGTAAGCTTGGCTTGTAGCTAACACAAAGAACTGCGTGAGATGTCACCTACCTATCAAAAGCTAGCGGTTTTGATTACATTTTCCGGCGAAATTGCGGTAATATTACCCATTTTTGGAGGTTAAGTGAGGATAATACAGTTGACATATTCTGGACAAGGTAGGAAAATAGTACTAGTACCTTCGACTATGGGGGCGATGAAGCAGAGCCTGTAATTGGTTGCTTGGACTCTGTAGAGCCAGTAGCGAAACCGACCTAAGGGGTCGGTTTCGCTTTTCTTTTTCGAGATGGCGAGAAGGTTTTGTTTATTCGGCAAGGAGGTGAAGGTGTGAGAAATGTTGAGTCAGA
>JAFGBN010000066.1 GCA_016933195.1 Dehalococcoidia bacterium
GTGAACCTTATTGGCAGGATCGCTTTGCTAAGAGGGGACTACCTGTTATCGGTGATGACATTAAGTCCCAAGTTGGCGCGACCATCACCCATCGAGTACTGACCAGACTTTTTCGTGACCGTGGCGTTAAATTGGAACGCACCTATCAGCTTAACTTCGGAGGTAATACCGATTTCTATAATATGCTGGAGCGAGAGCGTTTGGAGTCTAAGAAGATTTCCAAGACTAACTCTGTCCTTTCCCAGCTTGACTATGATATTGGCTCTGATAACATCCATGTTGGTCCCAGCGACTACGTGCCCTGGCTAACTGACCGCAAATTCTGTCATATAAAGATGGAAGGCCGTACTTTTGGCGATGTCCCACTGAATTTGGAACTGAAGATGGAAGTGTGGGATAGCCCCAATTCAGCCGGTGTGGTTATTGATGCTATAAGGTGCTCCAAATTGGCTTTAGACCGGGGCCTGAGTGGGACTATCGTGGCCCCCGCTGCTTATTTCATGAAATCGCCGCCGATTCAATATTCTGACGACGAAGCTCGCCTGAAGACCGAGGCATTCATTAAGGATGAAGAACAAGAAGGCCCGGTTTCATTGCCTGAGCCACAACTAGCCGAGATTAAAGGCTAACCCGCTCCTCAAAATAACAACGCTGACAGTGTGGAGGTTGGCTTAGCGTGCTCTTATGGTTATTCTTATCTCACGCTTACGCCAGGTTATAGAGGCCGAAAAGAGGGTCAAGGCAGTCAACATAGCTGGAAGGGTATAGCTCAGCGGATAATGGACTGTTACGCTACCTTGCTTAATAAATCTGATAAATTTTGCTGAATGGAGATGGTAACCTTAGTGGGAACATTGGGTTCGGGTGCAATGGATCTCTATTCCCAGAAACTTGCTGAGAGGCTAGATGTCCCCGAGTTCTACACAGGCATTTATCAGCAAATTCGTGAGAGGTTCAATATCTCTTGGTTATCAATAAAGGCGTTAAGGGCTATCCCGGAAGACTGGAGTTTTGAGAGGACACTTAGCAAATTAGATAGGATAGTCCATTTGCCAAACCAGCACCTGGGACGATATGGAAACTTCCTCAAGGTGTCCTATATCATCACTATGTATTATCTTGGAATACCTGATGAACAAATAACCGTTATTTATCCTGGAGTTGACCACGCAATTTTCAGGCCATTGCCTCATTCTAGCAATTTTGAATATCCCTATATCCTTTTTGTTGGCTCGGAACATCCCAGGAAGAATCTGCCAACCTTACTAAAAGCTTTTAAAAAGCTTAAGAAGCAGACACAGTTTAAGGATTTAAAAATGGTCAAAATAGGCAAGGCTGGTGGGTCAGAAGCAAATTATAGGGGACAGACTATGCAGGTTATAAATTCCTTATGATGTTAAAGGCCTAGCATCTGTTTTAGAGCAAGTTCTCACTGACCAAGAGTTCAAGGAAAGTCTTATCAAAAAAGGGATGGAACAAGCTGCCAAGTTCTCTTGGGAAAGGGCGGCAGAGAAGACTCTCGAAGCTTATGGAGAGGCAGAGGTAGGCCTAGGTGTATAATAAGTTTGAATAGTCTAGAAAGGTAACAAGTTGATTCAGATCTTCTTCATGCCAAGCGTTCGTTTTCGTTGTCCTGCAGTATTGTTATCTAAGGATATCCCAGTAGCTAACCTTTCTCTTGGTTCTCTTGAGGGGAAGGCAATCCTCATTGGAAGCAATAAGGGTTTGTGTAATTGCTGAGTGGAATGAGGATGATATTCAAGAGGAGGTTGACTTTAGGTAAAGAAAATAGGTTCTATGAAAGGGAGCCAAGTGGCAAATCTAGCACAGATGCGGAAGAATACAGCCTCCCGCATTGCTAATCCTATAGTTAGAATTTTAAGTAGAAGCAGGCTGAAGCCTGATACCCTGACTTTGATAGGATTAGTAATCAATATCGGTGCAGCTTACCTTATTACTCTCAACCATTTTTCCCTTGGTGGCGTTCTAGTGTTGATCTCTGGGCTGTTTGATCTCCTCGATGGAGCATTGGCTCGCTTTGCTAAACAAGCTACGAAATTTGGTGCTATTTTGGATTCTACTGTTGACCGGGTTTCTGAGGCAGCGATACTTTGTGGTCTCCTGATTTGGTACATACCAAGAGGGTCCGAGATGGAAATTTTGCTTATTTTTGCTGTCTTAATTGGCTCCTTTCTTGTTAGCTATATAAGAGCTAGAGCAGAGGGACTTGGGTTGCAATGTCAGGTTGGCTTGTTTACCAGAGCTGAACGGGTTATAGTATTAGCTGTGGGTTTACTGGTAAGTAATATAGATTTTGTAATTCCACCTGTAGTTATTGCATTATGGATTTTGCTTGTCTTTGTTTATATTACTGTAGCACAAAGGCTGTTTTACTTACGGAAGCAAGCAAAGATTGGAGATGGCTAAATGGCGGTTATAGTTGTTGTAGGGGGTCAATGGGGTGATGAAGGCAAGGGAAGAGTGATTGACCTCTTGGCTGAGAAAGCCAAGGTAGTGGTTCGTTTTTCAGGAGGAGATAACGCTGGTCATACAGTGATTAATCCCTATGGTGAATTTCGGCTACATCTTATACCTTCAGGCATCTTTTACCCCCAGACAATTTGTATTATAGGCAATGGTGTAGCTATTAACCCAGCAGTGCTTCTTGGGGAAATAGACGGTCTCCAAAATCGCGGAGTGGATGTAAGTCGTCTCTTTATCAGCAATCGTGCCCACATAATTATGCCTTATCACACTCTTCTCGACGGATTAGAGGAGGAAAGACGCAGTAGGGGAGCTTTAGGAACCACACGCAGAGGAATCGGCCCTGTATTTGCTGATAAAGCGGCTCGTTTAGGGATCCGTGCTGGAGATTTATTGAATAAAGATATATTTTTTAGCCGACTGAAGTCAGCTCTTGAACTCAAAAATGCTATTGTGACAAAGGTATACCAAGTTTCACCTCTGTCATTGGAAGAAATCTATGAACAGTATTGTCGTTATGGAGAACAATTAGCTCCTTTCATCCGGGAAACTAACACTGTGATTCAGGAAGCATTAGTGAAGAAGGAGTTAGTCTTATTAGAAGGTGCTCAAGGGGCTTTGCTTGATCCTGATTTTGGCACCTATCCTTACGTAACTTCCTCTTCGCCATTAGCTGGGGCAGGAGCTATCGGGGCAGGCGTTAGCCCTAGGGCAATGGATCGCATCATTGGTGTATTCAAAGCTTATATTACCAGGGTTGGCAGTGGGCCTATGCCCACTGAGCTAAAGGATGAAGTTGGCAATTTGATACGGGAAAGGGCTCACGAATATGGTGCTACTACAGGAAGGCCACGACGCTGTGGTTGGTTTGATGCTGTGGCTGGTCGTTTCAGTAGTCAAATAAATGGCTTTAGTGGTATAGCTTTAACTCACCTCGATGTTTTTGAGGGCTTCCCTTCAATCAAAATATGTACTGCTTACAAATTTGATGACAAGATTTTGAATTCCTTTCCCAGTGATTCAAGCATTCTGGAGAGATGCCAACCTGTGTATGAAGAATTACCTGGCTGGCAGGGGCCAATAGGTGGAATTAATAGCCTTAACAAGCTGCCATCCGAGGCTCGCAATTACATAACTAGGCTTAAACAGCTACTTTCCTGCCCTATTAGCTTAATTTCGATAGGCCCAGAGCGGGAGCAAATGATAAAAGTAAGGCAGACTA
>JAFGBN010000067.1 GCA_016933195.1 Dehalococcoidia bacterium
CCACGAAACGCCTAAGTCATTAGTATATTACGATACCAATCAAAGGCTGCTTGTAAACAGTTTTGAGGCGTTGCTCCAAGAGGACACAAATCTTGAGTGAATTTAATGAACAAAACTTTGAGGGGCTGCTGAAGGTGTTTAACGGAACAATCGAAGCTATAGCCGCTTTATATGAAAAGAGAGACCCTTATACTGCAGGTCACCAGCGCAGAGTAGCTCAGCTTGCCTGTGCCATTGCTAGGAAGATGGGACTTCCGGAAGAGCAGATTTATGGTATCCACATAACAGGTATAGTCCATGATATTGGGAAAATAGCTGTGCCTGGCGATATCCTCAGCAAGTCTGGCGAGTTAAGCTCCGAAGAGTTCAACATCGTCAAAACCCATCCCCAGGTGGCTTATGAGGTGCTGCGAAACCTGGAGTTTCCCTGGCCAGTGGCTGAAACTATACTGCAGCACCATGAGAGGTTAGATGGCTCTGGTTATCCCAATGGCATTTCCGGCGAGGATATAATTTTGGAAGCAAGGATTTTGTGTGTGGCCGACGTTATTGAATCTATGGTCTCCCACCGGCCTTACCGTCCAGCTCTGGGAAAGGAAAAGGCATTAAACGAAATCATGAAGAATAAAGGCATTCTCTACGACCCAGCGGTGGCAGATGCTTGCTTGAAGCTGTCTTGTAACGGTGGCTTTAACTTAGATTGCGAATAATAAGCACGGCAATTAACCGCCAGAGCACTTCAGATTTTTAGTCCCCCTCAGAAACATACTGACACACCCCTATCCTCGTAGCATCCACAATCTGCCCCCGGACATGTAAATCTTCAGCGGAAATAGATACATTTGGGTTGGCTGCACATAGCATAACAAGGTATTGCATTTCCCTTAAAGCATGGTACAATCTTAAAACTTTTACTACCGGATGAATTTGGGGGTGAGTTTTGGCAATAAAGGTTGTTACTGATAGCGGCTCGGACCTCCCTCTTGAGGTTGCCAAGGAGCTGGGTATCACCGTTGTACCCGTGTATATCTATTTCGGTGACAAGGCTTATAAAGACTGGGTAGACATAGAGCCGGATGAGCTGTACAAGAGGCTGGTGGAAGGCCCTGTTTATCCTACCACCACGCAGCCCATGCCCGCCGACTTCGCCAAGACCTATAGCGACCTTTCCCAAGGCGCTGATGCCATCGTATCCATACATCTGCCGACCAAGGTGAGTGGTACCTATAATGCGGCGCTCCAGGGCGTCGAGATAGCAAAGCCTAAGTGCGAAGTCCACGTAGTGGACAGTCTTTCTATATCTGTGGGTCTGGGTTTAATAGCCATGGCTGCAGCCCGGGTAGCCAAGGCAGGTGGCAAGTTGGCAGAGGTTATGGAGGAGACCAAGAAGGCCATCAGCCAAACTCAAATACGCGGGCTGCTAGATACCTTGCACTATCTACTCAAGGGCGGACGTATCACCAGAGCCAAGGCACTGGTGGGCACACTGCTGAAAGTTAAGCCTATCCTGACAACACGCGATGGTGAAATCATTCAGGCGGGTATGGCTCGCTCTTATGCCAAAGGCATAGAGCAGCTTTTCGAGTTTGTGAGAAATTGTCCCAACCTGCAGGAAGTGGCCATAGTCCAGAGCACGGTTCCTGAGGAGGCCAATACGCTCAAAAATCGCATCGCCTCCATCATTGATGAGAAACGGATTCTGATGGCCAGGCTGGGCGCCGGTTTGGGGGTGCACGGCGGGCCTGGCACTCTCCTGGTGGCTGCCAGAAGCGGTTAGTCCTCCGCACATTTGCCAGTCCGAATGGGTGGAAATTCATGCCCCACCTCGATATATCCCTTCCCTTAGGCTATTATGAGCTTGACCACTAGCCTAGCTGATGCTAATATCGGTGTCGCAGAAACTATTGACAGCGGATTGAAATGAATAGGAAGACACCTGGACAAGAAAACCATACCGAATACACACCTGAGGAACTAGCCTTAGTAATGCGGCTTAATACCTTTGTCCGTATGAGGTGGTTCGCCACCCTAGGTGTCATCATAGCAACCCTAATCGCCTCAAGGGTATTACACATCGGCTTCCCCACTCTCCCAGTTTATATCATATGCGCCCTTATGGTCTTGTATAATCTCATAGCGCTTCGCCAGGCAAGAAGTCTGCAAAAAGTAAGCCCTGGCCTGGTAGTCAAAAAAGCTAGGACTTACGGCGACATCCATGTGTTCATTGATATAACAATACTTGCCGTGCTTCTACACTTCACCGGAGGGATAGAGAATCCTTTTATCTTTTTCTTTTTATTTCACATCATTTTGGCTAGTATCGGGCTTCCCTATAGGACAGTGTATGTGCTAGCCACTTTCGCAATTGCGCTGGTTACGCTGCTAGTGGGACTGGAATATGCCGGCGTAATCCCCCATTACAATCTGGAAGGATTCGCCTCCCCTACATTATATAAGGATAACAACTATATCCTGGCCATCCTCGTTACCCTGGCAGTTCTCCTCTATGCCAGTGCCAATATGGCTACCGCTGTTTCAGGAGAGTTAAGGAAGAGGCAACGTGAGGTACTGGCCTTAAGGGAGCAACTTCTCGAGGAGAAAACAAGAGAACTGGAGCAGTCTACTAAAGAAGTAGCCAGGCTGGAAGAGGAAAAAAGCCGCTTTCTCCGCTTTCTTGGTATCGCCGCTCATGACTTGAAAGCTCCCCTTACCGCCATTCAAAGCTTTTTGTGGGTTATGCTAAGTGGGTATGCTGGAAAACTCAATGAGAAACAAGGTAACATGCTAGAAAGAAGTAGCCGACGAATTACTGAACTGCTGGGTTTAATTAGTGACCTTCTGGATATCCCTCGCATCGAAACCGGCCAGATTGTCCAGGAGATGAAGGAGATTTCCCTGCTCGAAGTAGTCAAAGGTTGTGTCGACGACCTCAGTACCAGAGCAGCAGATAAGGGAATACAGGTAAAAGTAAAATTACCTAAACGTTTATCTAAGATTAATGGTTCAAGCCCCAGGCTCCGCCAGGTGTTATCTAATTTGCTGGACAATGCTATTACCTATACATCAGAGGGAGAGATAGCCGTTAGGGTAAGTGAGCAGGATAAAGACATATGTGTTGAAGTCATGGATACCGGGATTGGCATCCCACCCGAAGACCTATCCCAGCTCTTCGACGATTTCTTCCGTGGCAGTAACGTAGAACCAAAGGGAACCGGCCTGGGATTGTCTATAGCCAAGAGAATAATCGAGGCTCACCACGGTAGAATTTGGGCCGAAAGTCCATGCGCTGAAACAAACCAAGGAAGCAAGTTTGCCTTCACTTTACCTAAGGTGCCTAAAGCGTAGAGACCTCTCTGAACTGGATTACCATCTATAAACTGCAGTATAATCAAGGCGCAAATATGTCAGCGAAGATATTGGTAGTTGATGACGACCCGGATATCCTGGATGCCGTGACCATGATCCTTGAATCTCAAGGTTACCAGGTAGTTACAGCTGAAAATGGGTTACAGGGTTTGGCTAAAATCGAGGCAGAGGAGCC